>CAIXEA010000112.1 GCA_903918315.1 uncultured Acetobacteraceae bacterium
GCTTTCAGGCGCACCGGACATGCTCTAACCGATTGTTTGATCGCGTGATTCACGGCTCCGGTGATTCCACCTCCGCCGATCACGCTCTAATCGCGGTTCCTACCGAGCACCATCGGCAGCAAGACCCGCAACAGTTGCTCGCGCGGATGGAGGGACATCAGTTCGCGGCCGATGATCCGGCGGATCGCCCGTAGCGGGTGATTTATGGGCCACCGTCGTCAATGCCGCGTTGGCGCAACTCAAGTCACGGCAGTTGCATCGTTCAGGGTCAAATCGAAGACAGGGTACATCTCCAGCGGAAAATACGACAATTTGGCCTGCCGGAGGCCGGGGCGGTCGAGATCCTCTTCGCGGTTGATCAAATGGTAACCCGCCGCGCGGATCACACGTGCTGTCTCACGGTTGACCATCTGATACAGGCCCTTGAAATCCCGCAACGCCTTTTCGTAATGCACCACGGCCGTATCGGCGTTCTGCCGTTCGAAGATCGAGAACGCCACCGGCCTGTCGCCGACGCGGATCATTATCCCGCTTTGCTCGAGCACGTCGAAATTTTCCATCGCGAAATCAAGCGCCCGAAGCTCGACCCGCAGCGACGGATCGTCCGGGTGGCTGCCGTCGCCATGGGCGACCGCGAGCAGAACGTCACGACAATGCGCACCGCAACGCGCATCGAGCGGCACCGCCTCCCAGTCCGGGTAAAGCGCGACGAACTGCGCGATCAGGTTGCGCTTCTTGGCATAGTTTCCTCCGGGCAACTCGGCCAGATCCCTTGCCAGATAAATGTAGTTAGCGCTGCCGCGATCCTCCTCGGGCGAGAAGCGTGCACAGAACGCCGCATTCTGCTCGAGATACGATTTGGCCACATAGAGCATCTTCAGGCGGTAGGGCAGCGTCGTCGCTTCGGCCACCAGCCCCGAACAGCATGCGGCGGTCGGCTGGCCGATCGGCTGCAACAAATGGCGCTCGCCGGCGTCGCCCAATGCCCGGGAGAGCAGCAGGCACTCAGGTGCGACCCGCGACCACATGACGCCCAACGGCTCGGCCCATGCCGCCAACGAGGCGAAGCTGTAGCCTGAAACCCGCTGCGGATAGCGGCGCAGATAGTCCTGCAGCAGCCCCTGGTGCTCCAGCCGAATGGGCTGGAAATGGTGGCCAAGGAACAGGGTCGCCGCGTTCTGCATCTCACTGTTCATCACACACTCCCAGGAACGGTTTCGGTCGGATCGCGATAGGCCAGCAGCCGCAATGCGTTCGCCACCACCAGCAGTGTCGAACCTTCATGGAAGACCACGGCCACGCCGAGTTGCAGCCCGAGCAGCGTCGCCGGCACCAGCATGGTGACCATGCCGAGGCTGATCCAGAGGTTTTGCCTGATGATGCGGCTGGTGGCGCGGCTCAGGCCAATCACGAACGGCAGACGTGACAGCTCGTCGCCCATCAGCGCCACGTCGGCTGTCTCCAGCGCCACGTCCGATCCAGCCGCCCCCATAGCGATGCCTGCGGTTGCATTGGCCATGGCAGGCGCGTCGTTCACGCCGTCGCCGACCATCGCCACTTCCTGTCCAGACCGCAGACGCTTGATGACCGCAACCTTATCCTCGGGCATCAAATCGCCCCAGGCCTCGCCGAGGCCAACCTGCTTCGCGATGGTCTCGGCGACCCGGTGGTTGTCACCGGAGATCATGATCATGCGGGAGATGCCGAGTTCGCGCAGCCGTGCGATGACCGCCGCGGCGGAGGCACGCGGCGTGTCCATCAGGCCCAGTACGCCGAGGTACTTGTCGCCGCGCCGCACGACCATCGTGGTGCGGCCCTGTTCTTCCAGACCGCTGATCGCGGCCTGCAACTCGGCTGGCAGTGGTGGTCCCGCGACCTCGGCGAACAAAGCGGCCTTACCGACGAAGACCTGCTCGCCACCAACTCTGGCTGCAAGACCACGGCCGGTGATGCTGCGCAGATCCTCAATTGGCGGCACCGCTGCTCTGTCACCGAGCCGCATGCGTCCGTCCCGAACCACGGCGGTTGCCAGCGGGTGATCGCTGCGTTCCTCGACCGCGACCGCGATCGTCAAGAGATCGTGCTCCGCCACCCCCGTCGCCGGCATCACATCCGTGACCCGGGGCTTGCCCTCGGTCAGAGTACCCGTCTTGTCGAAAGCGATGGCGCCGAGCGCACCGAGATTTTCCAACGGCCCACCGCCCTTCACAAGGACGCCGCCACGTGCCGCCCTGGCGACGCCGGAAAGCACCGCACTCGGCGTCGATATCGCCAGCGCGCAAGGACTGGCGGCCACCAGCACCGCCATGGCGCGGTAGAAGCTGGTGCCGAACGGCTCGTCGATCACCACCCAGGCAAACAACAGGAGAATAACCGACGCCAGCACGGCGGGAACGAAAATGCGTTCGAAGCGATCGGTGAATCGCTGTGTCGGCGATTTCCGTGTCTCCGCTTCGCCCACCATGCGGACAAGGCGGGCCAGTGTGCTGTCCGAGGCCAGCCTGATGACCTGGACTTCCAGCGCCCCACTGCCGTTGATGGTGCCCGTGTAAACGCGATGCTCGGCCGCAAGCGCCTGCGGCCGAAGGGCAGCTTCCCTGGCATTGGCTACAGCCTGCTTATCCACCGGGAGACTTTCGCCGGTGACGGGTGCTTGATTGACGCTGCTGGCGCCGAGGATGACGAAGCCGTCCGCCGGAATGCGCGTGTTCGGCCGGACGATGATCGTATCGCCCACCAGCAGATCCGCCACCGGAACCTCGGTCACGACTCCGCCACGGCGAAGCTCGGCGGTCGGCGGCGCGAGGTTGGCAAGCGCCGCGATGGCGCGACGGGCGCGACCCATCGCGTAATGCTCCAGCGCATGGCCGATGCTGAACAGGAACAGCAGCAGCGCGCCCTCGGCCCATTTGCCGAGAGAAGCGGCGCCGGCGGCCGCGACCAGCATCAGAAAATCGATCTCGAACCGGCCGAGGCGAAGCTCGTCAAGCGCCTCGCGCGCCAGATAGAAGCCACCGAAGCAATAGGCGGCGACGAAGCAGCCAAGCGCTACCCAGGCGGATGCGACGCCTGCCACTGAGATCAAAAAACCCGCCGCCAGCGACGCCCCACAGATGACGGCGAAGATGAGTTCGCTGTTCTCGCCGAACAGGCCGCCATGCGCGTGTTTATGGTCTTCGACGGCCTCGCCCGCCGCGGGGCGTGCATGCGCGGGAGCGCGGACGACAACACCCATGGCGGTGAGCATCTGGCGCAGCGCCTGCTCTGAGGTCAGCGTCCGATCGAACTCGATCCGGACTGGACCCGCGACCGCCGCGACCGCCTCCAGGACCCCTGGCACGCGCTGTAAGTATTCGGAGACGGTGCGTGCGCGGCGCTCATCCTGTAGCCCATCGGCCTCCCACAGCGCGTGCCCGAAGCGCTCGGTCACACGGGCGCCAGCACCCTCGGCGATCTCCCTGATTCGTCCGAGGCTGAGAATCCTGGGGTCATAGTGGATGCAGAGCTTGGCGGGCTGGTCGCCGGAGGCCGGCATGACGTGAACCTGGTCGATTCCGTCGCGGCCTGTCAGATCCCCCACCACCCGCCCGACACAGGCATCAGCTTCGCCCGGTGCATCTGGAAGCAGGACCGGCAGGTCCAATCGCAGCCGACTGGCGTCCATCACCGACTTACCCGACGGATGACGCCCTCCAGACGGGTCGCGGCAGCAACGGTGTTCGAAATTGTGCCATATTTTCGGACGTTGGTGTGCAGGAGTTCGAGCCTGTGGTCGTCTTCGTCGGAATCGACAATCAGTTCGTAATCGACAGAGACAATCTTAGGCGGGCGGTCCTGGCGGATGGCGTGAAGGTGGACCTCCACGCCGCGCAATTTGAAATCCAGCATCGGCGTCACACGCTCAATGCCCTTGATCATGCAAGCCGCGATCGCCGCCAGGAACAGTTCGACCGGATTGAACGCGTCAGGGCGGCCATCGAGTGCGGTATCGAGAACGACCTCAGCCGCTTTGGTGGTCGCCACGCTGCCGAGCGCATCGACGCGGCGCGCTGTCACCCGATATTCAAGCATCGGTCATGCCGCCGCAAGCCACTTGGCGAGGTCCTCGACCTTTGGCAGTCCACCGGCATGAACGACCTTGCCATCGATCACGATGCCCGGGGTAGAGACGATGCCGTAGCCGGCGATTGCAGCGTAGTCGGTGACCTTCTCGATGTTGACGGGAACGCCGAGTTTATCCGCCTGGGCCTGCACCATCCCGGCGGTCGCCACGCAGCGTTTGCAGCCTGGGCCGAGAACCTTGACGTTTTTCATGGGATATCTCCAGAAGTCAGGTGAACAAGGCGTTGAACAGGAAGCCAACCGCCATGATGCCAACGGTGACGACGCCGATGAAAACGGCGATCAGGCGGGCGGTGAGTACTTTGCGCAGGATGATCATCTCGGGTGCGGACAATGCGGTCACCGCCATCATGAAGGCCAGCACGGTGCCTAGCGCGGCCCCTTTGCCGAGCAGGGCCTCGACCACCGGGATGATGCCGGCGGCGTTGGAATAGATGGGGATGCCGATCAGCACCGCCGCCGGCACCGACCACCAATGGTTGCCGCCCATGATGCCGCTGAGCATCTCCGCCGGGACATAGCCGTGAATGAAGGCGCCGACGGCGATGCCGACGATGATCCACACCCAAACCCGGCCAAAGATGTCCCGCACGGCCTCGATCCCGGCATGGATGCGGTCGGCGATCGTCAGACGTTCTGTCGGCAAATCGGCTGAGCCGCTGCGCACATCGAGCACCCATTGTTCAAGCCAGCTTTCCAGATGCAGCCGGCCGATAACCCAGCCTGCGAAAATCGAAACCGCCAGGCCGAAGCTGAGATAGGTGAGTGCGACCTTCCAGCCGACCAGGGCGAACAGCAGGCCCAGCGCGACCTCGTTGATCATCGGCGAGGCGATCAGGAACGAGAAGGTGACACCCAACGGCACACCGGCCGAGACGAAGCCCACGAACAGCGGCACGGCGGAGCAGGAGCAGAACGGGGTGAAGATGCCGAGGCTGGCTGCGGCAACATTGCCCAGTCCCTCGCGCTTGCCGGCCAAAAAACTGCGCGTGCGTTCGGGCGAGAAGAAGCTACGCACCATGCCCATGGCGAACACAACCAGCGCCAGCAGCATGAGCACCTTTGGGGTGTCGAAGATAAAAAAGCTGGCGGCTTCCTCCAGATGGCTGCCGGGCGTGATCGGCATCTGGGCGACGGCCCAGTTGGAGAAGGGCTCGAGCTGCCAATAGACGGCGAACCAGGCAATGAGGCCTGCGACGGCGACGCCGATCAGCTTCGCATTGCCAAGCACCTGGTTGGGAGGTGGAGAGATCAGGGTTGAGGTCGTCATGCTGCGATCCGTTCAGGATGAACCGGGACGGACAATGCGGTCTGGATGAGGGCCGCAAGGAGCTCCGGCAGAAGCACGAGCCTCGCAGCTTTTGAGCCCAGGGGCCTTGCGGCAGATCAATCCGGAAACCCGTCCGGGTCGGGGCGAACGCAAATGATGGCGTGTGGCACCGCGGCCGGTCCCTTATGACCTTCTCTCTGGATTAAGAGGGTCGCATGTGCGCGGTTCGGCCGGACTCGCTGGCAAAGATAGTGTCCACGATGGACAAGATGTGGAGACCACAGCTCAAAATAGCAAATACCGCCTCATTGGAACCGTGCCATAAGCATCTTCTTTTCTTCAGAAACACTGGAGCGGATAAAGACGTACGAACCCCCGCCCCCGACCTTGGCAAGGGCTTGCGTTTCAGGGCGTCATAGCAGTTTACCGCACCTGACGATGCCGCCGGGTCAGGGATTTTACGCCACCATAGTTCGGGCCTAACCCATATCGCAACTATTCCGGATAAACTTCATATTTTTACAGATAAAAGCCGTTCCTCTGCCTCCCGCCCGAACGGGCTTGGCGGCAACGCGATAGCCATCGCGAAAACCTATTTCGAACAAGGAATTCGCAGTTGATCAAGGTGGTCAGCCCACCACTGCATCATCGATACGCGCTCCTCCCAGTGCTCGCCACGGGCATAAGCCGCGCGGACGCTATTGCCTTCGATATGAGCAAGCTGACGTTCAATGGCGTCCGGGTGCCACTTGCCTGTTTCATTCAGCAGGCTCGATGCCGTCGCGCGAAAGCCGTGACCGGTCGCCTCGTCCTTGGCATATCCCAGCCTTCTGAGCGCGGCATTCATGGTGCCATCGGAGATCGGGCGCGATGCCGACCGAACACCAGCGAACAAGAGATTTCCCTTGGAGATCGAACGCAACACTCTGAGCAATTCAACGGCTTGGCGAGGTAACGGCGTCCGGTGTGGCCGCCGCATCTTCATCCGGGATGCGGGAATCGACCACACCGCTTGCTCGAGGTCGAATTCGCTCCATTCGGCCAGCCGCAATTCGCCGGGACGGGGGAACAAAAGCGCGAGCAACTGTAATGCGATCCTCGTACCGGGCTGACCGTCGAATGCATCGATGGCGCGCAGTAAAGCGCCAAATTTCCTGGCATCGGTGATCGCCGCACGCGGCGTCCCCTGGACTTGCGTCAAAGCGCCCCGAAGTGCGTAGGTCGGATCGATTTCGGCACGGGCGGTCGCGATCGCGTATCGGAACACGCTGCCAATCGTTGATCGGAGGCGGCGTGCCGATTCGTATCTCTCGCGAGCCTCAAGGGACTGCAGCACGTTCAGAATGGCGGGCGCCGCGATCTGCCTTATTGGTTCGTCTCCAAACTCCGCGTTCGCGAAGCTGAGGAGCCACTCGACCTTTGCCATGGTCGCTTCTGACCGCTTCTCCCGCCGAAGCTTCGCGACATATTCGTCGGAGAGGCCGCGAAACGTCGGGGCATCCGCAAGGGCCTTTGCCTGCCGCTTTTTTTCGAGCGCCGGATCAAGGCGATCTCCCAGGAGGCGCCTCGCGTCTTCTCGCGCCTGGCGGGCGCGCGCCAGTGGAACCGCGGGATACACTCCGAGCGCGAGCAGCTTCTGCTTACCGCTGAAGCGGTAGGCGAACCGCCACAATCGAGCACCTGTCGGCTGTAGCCATAGCTGGAGGCCACCACCGTCTGTCAGCTTCTGGAGCTTGGGTCCGGGTTGTGCCGATCGACACTTTGCGTCCGTCAAAGGCATCGCCTTGTCCTCCTGGAAGGCACGATACCAACAAGGGGGTCGGATACCAACAAAGATACCAGCAGACGAAGACCGATACCGTGAGTGCGCCATGATATCCGGAACCGCGCCATCGCACGCTGATTCCACAATATTGCACTGATTCATCAGGGACTTAAGGGGGCAATGGCGTAGCCCTGGCGGTAATTAGAAACTGTAGAGAAGAGGGGAATGGTGCCCAGGGGCGGAATCGAACCACCGACACTGCGATTTTCAGTCGCATGCTCTACCAACTGAGCTACCTGGGCCTCTGTCCGCCGCAGCGGAGGCAGGTGATTAACCCAACCGCCTTCCGGGATCAAGCCGGTTCCGGCGATGAGGGCGGGTCTTCGTCCAATTCTTCCGGCGGCCCCGGAATCACATAGGATCCGGTCAACCAGCGGCCCAAATCCACGTCGGCGCAGCGTTTGGAGCAGAAAGGGCGGTTGGTTTGCGTCGCGGCCTTGCCGCAAATTGGACAACGCGGGTCAGCCATGCTCGTGCTCCAGCCTCCAGTCAGTGGCCCCGAAGGCCGGGTCGGATCGTAGCGTCAGCGCCTGTCCGGCGCGGCGGGCGATATCGGCCAGTGCCACCGAGTCGCGCCGCAAGGCCTCGATCACCGGTGGGGCGGCATGCAGCATCGGCAGGCGGCGCGGATCGGGGTCGAGGTTAGCGGCGATCGTCCGCAAGGCCGCGAGCCCCGCAGCATGCGGGCCGGCGAGCAACTCATGCAAGGGCGGGTGAATGCGGGAGCGTTGGATCTCCGCCAGGCCAAGCGCGGTGAAGCCCAGGAACCGGGGTTTCAGCGGGTCGCTCGCCAGCGCCTCCGTCAGCGCCGGCCCCAGCGCGGCGCGTTTGCGAATCGGCATCCCCGCGAGATCGACGACGATGGCGCCCGAAAGGTTCCTCAGCCGGATTTCGCGCGCCAAAGCCGGCACCACGGCGCGGTTGACCGTGCCGTGCCCGTCCTTGCTGGTGCCGCTATCGGTATCGATCGCGACCAGCGCCGGAGTCGGATGGATCGACAGAACGGCACCACCCCGCAGCGCCACCGTGGTCTCGGCCAGGGCCTCCACCCGGGTTTCCAGCGCGTCATCAAACGCCTGCGCCACCACCGACAGGCGGGGCCCCAGGCCGGCGCGCAAATCCGCTGCCAGACTGGCATCGTCGATCAACACCGGGGCATCGGGATAGAGCGCGGCGAAGCGTTCCACCGCGCCGGGGCCACGCCGCACCAGGCCGGCGGGGCCGGGCGGCACATCGGCCTTGACCCGCGCGGTCAGCCGCGGGCCCTTGCCACCCAAAGCGGCACGGGTGACGCGGACGGGCAGGACGGTGCCTTCGGTCAGGCCCTTGGCGCCTTCGCTATCGGGCAGGAAGCCGTCTTCACCGGTCAGCGCCACGAAGGCTCCGCCCATGGACGGCATCTGCGCCAGCACCCGCCCGCGATGGATATCCCCGACCCCATCGGGGCTGCCGGGGCGCCAGATGGCATAGTCGAGCAGGGTATCACCCTGGACGGCGGCGACCCGGACCTCGCCAGGGCTGCACGCGGCCAGGATGCGGATGGGGCTCACGGCAGCGGCCAGCCGCAGCCGCGCAGGAGCTGCGCGGTCTCAAACAGCGGCAGGCCGACAACGCCGGAATAGCTGCCGGACAGGAAGCGGATGAAGCCGGCGGCCATGCCGTTGATGGCATAGCCGCCGGCCTTGCCCTGCCATTCGCCGGTGGCGATGTAGGCGTCCTGCTCGGCCTGGGTCAGGCGGTTGAAGGTGACGATGCTTTCGGACAGACGATCGAGCACGCGCCCGTCCGGCGTGACCAGCGCGATCCCCGTCAGCACCCGATGCCGGCGCCCGGACAGCAGCGCCAGGCAGGCGCGGGCCTGTGGCTCGGTATCCGCCTTGGGCAGGATGCGCCGCCCAGCCGCGACCACGGTGTCGCCAGCCAGCACATACTGGCCAGGAAGCGTTACCGCCGCCGCCTTCGCCCGCGCCATGCGTTCGGCGTACGGACGCGGCAGCTCGTCACGGAGCGGTGTTTCATCGATGTCGGGGGAGACGACGCGCTCTGGCACGATGCCAAGCTGCGCCAGGAGCATGAGGCGCCGCGGGCTGGACGATGCCAGCACCAGCGGAGGGGCAGCCACCTATTTGAACCGGAAGGTGATGCGTCCCTTGCTCAGGTCATAGGGCGTCATCTCGACGTTGACCCGGTCACCGGCCAGCACGCGGATGCGGTTTTTGCGCATCTTGCCGCTGGTATGGGCGAGAATGCTGTGTTCGTTATCGAGCTTCACGCGGAACATGGCGTTGGGCAGCAGCTCCATCACCGTGCCGCTGAATTCGATCATGTCTTCTTTTGACATCAGGCCTCATCATTGGGTTGAATTCGCGCGGACCATGATGGCCGCGCCGCGTCAGGTCAAGCTTTCCCGGACAACCGCAGCGCAACGCTGCGGGCATGGGCTTGCAGGCCTTCCGCCTCCGCCAGCGCCACGGCCGCCGGACCGACCGCATCGAGGGCGGATTGATTGGCCGAAATCCAGGTTGTACGCTTGAGAAAATCGAACACCGACAGGCCCGAGGCGAAGCGCGCCGTGCGCCCCGTCGGCAGCACATGGTTCGGCCCGGCGACGTAATCGCCCAGCGCTTCCGGGCAGAATCCGCCGAGGAAGGCCGCGCCGGCATGGCGGATGCGGGCGAAAACCGCCTCCGGCTCGGGCAGCATGATCTGCAGATGCTCCGGCGCCAGGCGGTCGATCAGGGCGATCGCTTCATCGAAGTCGCGCACCAGGATGATGGCGCCATGCGCATCCCAGCTCGCCCCGGCGATGGCGGCGCGGGGCAGGGTGGGCAGTTCCGCCCGCACCGCCTCGGCCACCGCATCGGCGAAGGCGGCGCTGTCGGTGATGAGGATGGACTGCGCGGCCTCATCATGTTCGGCCTGGGCCAGCAGATCGACGGCGACGCGGCGCGGGTCGTTGGCGGCGTCGGCCAGGACCACGACCTCCGACGGGCCGGCGATGTTGTCGATGCCGACACGGCCGAAGACCTGGCGCTTGGCCTCCGCCACATAGGCGTTGCCGGGGCCGACGATGCGATCGACCGGGGCCACGGATTCGGTGCCGTAGGCCAGAGCGGCCACGGCCTGGGCGCCGCCGATGCGGTAGATCTCGGACACGCCCGCCCGGCGCGCCGCCGCCAGAACCAGCGGATTCAGCACCCCGTCCGGGGTCGGCACGCACATGGCGATCCGCGCCACGCCCGCGGCGCGGGCCGGGATGGCGTTCATCAGCACGGACGACGGGTAAGCCGCCTTGCCGCCAGGCACGTAGATGCCCACGGAGTCGAGCGCGCCCCAGCGCATCCCCAGCGTCAATCCTTCGGCATCCGTCATCCGCAGGTCGGACGGGCGTTGCGCCTTATGAAACGCCTCAATCCGCCGCGCCGCCGTATCCAACGCCGCCGCCAGATCGGCCGGGATGCCGGCGGTGGCGGCGTCGATCTCGGCCTCCGTGATGCGGAGCGCGCTGACGCTGTGGCGGTCGAAGCGCGCGGTATAGTCGATCAGCGCCGCGTCGCCGCGGGCGCGGACGTCGGCGATGATGGCGGAGACGGCCTGGTCCACGGTCGCCGTGGTCTCCCGCGCCTGGCCGAGCAGGGCGGTGAAGGCGGGCTCAAAATCGGGGGAGGTTGTTGTGAGGCGGATCATGCGGGCGATCTAGCCGAAATTAGGTGGGGCGTCATGGGGGTGTGCGGTTCTTCGTCGCAGCGGCCGAGATCGCACCGCCCCATGCCCAGGGGCAGACCAAACCGCCCATCACCCCCCGGCCAAAGCCGCCCGGAACCGCGCGATCAAAGCCCCCACCGCCTCCGGCTGCGTCTTCAAAGCCGTGCGGTTGACGATCAACCGGCTGGAGACATCGGCGATCTTCGCCGTCTCCACCAGGTTATTCGCCCGCAGGGTGGACCCGCTCGCCACCAGATCGACGATGAGCCGGCAGATGCCCAGGCCCGGCGCCAGCTCCATCGCCCCGCTCAAATTCACAATCTCCGCCTGCACCCCCCGATCAGCGAAGTGCCGCCGGGCGATGTTGGGGTATTTGGTCGCCACCCGCACCCGCGACCAGCGGGACGGATCGTCGCTGCCCGCCGTCGCCGCCGGCTCCGCCACCGACACCCGGCACTTGGCGATGCCGAGGTCGAGGGGCGCGTACACCTCCGGATAGTCGAACTCCATCAGCACGTCGGAGCCGCAAATGCCGATCTGGGCGGCGCCGAAGGCGACGAAGGTGGCGACGTCGAAGGCGCGGACGCGGATCACGTCGAGGTCCGGATGATTGGTCGCGAACCGCATATGCCGGGTGCTTTCATCGGCATAATCAGGGGAGGGGACGATGCCGGCGCGTTCCAGCAGCGGGCCGCACTCTTCGAGAATGCGGCCTTTCGGCAGAGCCAGGATCAGCGGCGACGCGGCTTCGGGTTCCAGCGCGGCGGCTTTATAGGGGGCGGTCATTCGGTCCCTCGGATACACTCGCGCGCGCTTTACACGACGCCGCGCGTGGCTGGAAGCACCGGCGCGCCCGCCGCCCCCATGCCTGCCATGCCGCCCGGCATCAGCCGCCCCTTGCGGGCCGCGGCGGAGGGGCGCATGGGCCGCGTTCGAGCTTACTCTGTCTCTTAGGTTGAACCGATATGACTGCCCAAGTCGCCCTGCTGCGCGCCGTGAACGATGGTGGACGGGGCAAACTGACCATGGACGATCTGCGGGCCATCTGCATCGGCTGCGGTTTGGCCAATGTCCGCACATACCTCCAGCACGGCAATGTTGTCTTCGACAGCGATAAGCCGGAGCGGGCGCTGCAACGCGACCTGCAACGCGCGGTGACGGACAAGATGGGGCGCATTGTCGGGGTGTTGATGCGGACGGGGGCGGAGATGCGCGCCATCGTCAACGCCAACCCCTTCCCCAAGGGCGACCCCGACCTGATTGGCGTGGTCTTTCTGCCCCGCGCGGTGCCGGAGCGCCTGCTCATCGCCCTGGAACTCGGCGGCCCCGAAGACGTCCGTATGATCGGCCGCGAGATCTATGTGCATTTCCCCGACGGCATGGGGCGGTCCAAGATGAAGATCCCCTTCGCCTCGGACGGCACGATCCGCACGTTGGACGTGATCGAGAAACTGGCGTCCATGGCGGGGGCCTGAGCCCCCGCCGGGCCCGATCATACCACGCCTTCGCTCTTCAGCGCCGCGACCCCGGCCGCATCCATGCCGAGCCATTCGCCGAGCACCTCCGCGGTGTTCGCGCCCAGCACCGGGGAATGTTTGATCCGCGCCGGCTTGCCATCCACCCGTACTGGCCAGGCCGGCATTTTGAACGGCTTGTGCACCGGATGGATCATGGTCTGCATGATGCCGCGTTCCTCGAACGTGACGTCGTTGTGCAGTTCCATCGTGTCCAACACGGCGCCGGCGGGGATGCCGGCCTCACCCACCGCGGTCATGGCGTCATGCTTGGTGCGGGTTTTGGTCCAGGCGGCGATGATGCCATCGACCTCCGCCTCCCGCGCCACGCGATCGGCTGGGGTGGCGTAGCGGGCGTCGCCGATCAGGTCCTCGCGCCCGACGAGCTTCAGCAGGCGATCCCAATGTTCGGGATTGGCGCGGCTGGTCATGATGAAGACATAGTCGTTGGGCCCGCCGGGGGCGCAGGGATAGAGGCCCATCGGCGCGTTGTTGATGCCCGGCACTTTCGATCCGCCGCGTTCGGCGGCTTTGCCGGTCAGGCCCTGGGTGGCGAAGTTGATGCGCATATAGTGCATGATCGCATCCTGCATCGCGACCTGCAGCCGGTGGCCTTCCCCCGTCTCCCGCCGCTTATACAGCGCGCCGAGGATGGAGATCGCCATCAGCATGCCCGTGCCGGTATCCCCCAGCGAGAAGCCGGGCCGTGTCGGCGGGCCGTCTTTTTCCCCGGTGACGCTGAAGGTGCCGCCGGCGGCCTGCGCGATCATGTCGAAGGCGAGGTTCTTCTCATAGGGGCTGCCTTCGCCGAAACCCTTCACCTGGGCATAGATGATGCCGGGGTTGATGGCCTTGACCACGTCATAGCTCAGGCCGAGCCGTTCGATCGCGCCGGGGGCGAAATTCTCGATCACCACATCCGCCTGGCGGATCATGTCCTTGACCAGATCGAGGCCCTTGGGCGACTTCAGGTTGACCGTGACCGAGCGCTTGTTGGCGTTGAAGACGTGAAAATAATAGGGGTCGTTGTCCGGCTGGCCGGGGCGCAGGCGGCGGCCGGGATCGCCCATCTTGGGATTCTCGATCTTGACCACATCGGCGCCGAGCCAGGCCAAAGCTTCGGTGCAGGACGGCCCGGCCTCGAACTGCGTGAGGTCGACGATTTTGACGCCCGCGAGGAATTTCACCTCGGCTGTGTTCTCGGACATGGCGCTTTGGCTCCCAGCTGATTGATGCGGGAATGGTGGCATAAACCGCGTTTCCGGCCAAATGCTGGCGGGGCATGCGGTGGGCGCAATGCTCGCAACGGTGACGCGCGGGGAATTCATGCTCTAGAATGGGCATAACACGATGAGGATTCCCCGATGACCCCCGCAAAACTGGCCAAACTGTGCTCCGGCCATGTCCATTATGCCTGGGTCGTCCTGGCCGTCGTGTTCGTATCGATGCTGGCCGGTGTCGGGGTGCGGGCGGCGCCGGGGGTCATCATCCTGCCGCTGAAGACCGCTTTCGGCTGGGATGTCAGCACCATCTCGGGCGCGATCTCGGTCAATATCATGCTGATGGGCATCTGCGCGCCCTTCGTCACCGGGCTGATGCAGGCCATCGGGCTGAAGCGCACCATGCTCGGCTGCCTGGTCCTGCTGATGACCGCGACCGGCCTGTCGTCCTTCATGACCGAGGTCTGGCAGCTCTACCTCACCTGGGGCCTGATGGTCGGCATTGGCGCTGGTGCGGGGGCGGTCGGGCTGGCCGGGGCGGTGGCCAATCGCTGGTTTGTCAAACGCAATGGCTTCGCCACCGGCCTGCTGTTCGCCGCCAATGCCGCGGGGCAGCTCATCTTCCTGCCGCTGCTGGCGATGCTGGCCGACAAATATGGTTGGCGCGGGGTTTCGGTGGGCGTCACGGTGGTGATCGCGGCAGTGCTGCCGATCGTGGCGTGGCTGCTGCCGGAAACGCCGGCGTCGATCGGGATGGCGCCTTATGGCGCGACGCAGGCCGAACCCGCGTCGGTTCACATGTCCCCCGGCGGCAACATGGTCTCGGTGGCGTTCCGTGCGCTGCGGCGCGCCTCGGGATCGATGGATTTCTGGCTGCTGTGCCTGACGTTCGGCATCTGCGGCCTGTCCACCAACGGGCTGATCAATACCCATCTGATCGCCTATTGCGCCGATTTCGGCATCCCCACCGTGACCGGGGCGTCGATCCTGGCCGTGGTCGGGGCCTTCAGCCTGGTGGGTTCGGCCTGCTCCGGCTGGCTGTGCGATCGCTATAGCCCGCGGGTGCTGCTGTTCTGGTATTACGGGCTGCGCGGCCTGTCGTTGATGGTCATCCCCTTCACCCCCTTCGACGATGTCAGCCTGGGCGTGTTCGCGGTTTTCTACGGCCTGGACTGGGTCGCGACCGGCCCCGCGACCTTCGCCCTGACCAATGAGGTCTTCGGCCGCCGCGACGCCCCCGTCATCGTATCCTGGATCTTCACCGCCCATCAGGTCGGCGGCGCCATCGCGGCCTTCGGCGCCGGCGCGGTGCGCAGCCTGTCGGGCAGCTACCTGCTGGCCTTCCTGGCCAGCGGGGTCGCCTGCCTGCTGGCCTCGATGCTGGTCCTGCGCATCACGCCGCGCGGTGCTCCGGTCCCCGTCGCGGCGGAATAGGGGAATCCGGGGCTATTGCCCCGGCACCGGCGCGTCGGGGTGCATCAGGCCCTCGGCCCGCAGATCCGACCATAGGCCGGACGGGATGGCCTGGGTGAACAGCGGCAGGTTCTCATTGAACTCCGCCGCGGTCCGGGGGCCCGGGATGACGGCGCAGACCGCCGGGTGCGCCAGTGGAAACTGGAGCGCCGCCGCCGCCATCGGCACGGCATGGGCGTCGCATACGGCCTGGATCCGCTTCACCCGCGCGACCACCTCGGCCGGGGCGGTGGCATAGTTCCAGGTATCCCGCCCCGCCAGAATGCCGGAATTCAACGGCCCGCCGACGATGATCGAGGTGCCGCGCGCGACGCACAAAGGTAGCAGATCATCCAGCGGCCCCTGTTCCAGCAGCGTGTAGCGCCCGGCCAGCAGGAAGGCGTCCCAGTCCCCGAAGCCGAGGGCCTCGATCAGCACCTCTTTCTCATTGACCCCGATCCCGATAGCGGACACGACCTGGGTCCGGCGGAGTTCCTCCAGCGCCCGGTACCCGCTCTCGCGCAGGGCTTTGATGTGGATGGCGTTGACCTCGGCGCCATGCTGATAGACGCCGATATCATGGACCAGCGCCATATCGATGCGCGCCAGGCCCAGGCGCTGGAAGCTGTCCTCCACCGAGCGCATGATCCCGTCATAGGAGTAGTCGTAGATGACGTCGAAGGGCATCGGCTCGATGCGGCCTTCCTTGGTCGGGCGCAGCAGGCGGCCGACTTTGGTGCCGAGCACCCATTCGTCCCGCGGCTTGTCGCGCAGCGCGTCGCCGACACGGTGTTCGGCGGCGCCGACGCCGTAGAAGGGGGCGGTGTCGACATAACGGACCCCGGCCTCCCAGGCGGCGGTGACGATATCCTCACTTTGCTGGCGGGTGACCTTGACCCGTGTGCCGCCCATGGTCGCGGTGCCGAGGCCGAGCGTCGTGACCTCCAGCCGTGTGCGTCCGACTCTGCGTTTTTGCCATGTGGGCATCGGGGGATTCTCCTTGTGTTGGTCGCAATGCAGCGGTTTCGGTGGGCTTGCCGGAGGGCTGAACCCCGCGATCATGATTTAATGCTCATGCATGCCCAGCCCTTTGGCGATCCGCAGATGATGCGGCCCATGATGCGTGCCCAGGGCCATGATCCCCATGAACCCAAGCCCGCGGATCGTGGCGATCTCGGCCTTGTCGCGGGCGGTCGCGGTCAGTTCGACCCCGTCCGGGCGCAGCGCGGTGCGTGTCAGCCAGCCCCGTTGGCCGTCCAGCGCATGCGCCTGATCCGGGAGCATGCGCTGAATGGCCTCTAACGTCCGGCCGCTGCCGGTGATGGTCAGGCGGAGGCCGTTGTCGAGGACCTCTTTGCGCACATCCGCGCGCAGCGTGACTTCATCCATGTCGATCAGATGCTGCCGCAAGGCGTCGATATCGACCTTGGACCAATCGGTCATGGGATCCGCCAGCAGCGTGGCGACGATCGCCTGAACCGCGCCGAACGCCGCCTGGCCAGGGTTTGCCGCTGGTTGGGCGGGTGCCGGATGATCCATGTGCTGGGCGAACGATGGCGGCCCCAAAGCCAGGAGCGCCAGGATCAGGATCGTCATGCGGGTGCGGGTCATGGCGGGGTTCCGGTTGATCGGGGTCACGGCAGGCGGTTCAGACGGTCTTGCATCAGGGCGAGGAAACCCGCGCGGTTCAGGCCTTCCAGAACCGTCGCATTGGCCGGGGCGGTGGTGCGGCCCCAGCGATCGATGACCGTGCGGCCTCGGCCGGGACCCGGGCCCAGGTCCATGGTCACGGCGGCGGGCCGGGATGTGAACAGGTCCGGCCGCACCAGCCAGGCGATCGCGCAGGGGTCATGCAGCGGCGCCCCGGTCCCGCCGAGGCGGCGCGACAAGGGGACGCTGCCTTGAATGGCGCAGGCGGCCCTCAGGCACCGCCCATCGCCCGACGCCCGCCACCCCACCAGATCGGCTGGGGTCGCCAGCGCCTGCGCCGTCAGCTCCAAAGTCGCGAAGACCAGGGGGCAGCCGCTGGCGATCAGCACGGCCAGCGCTTCCGGGTCGCTCCAGGCGTTGAACTCCGCCGCCGGGGTGGCGTTGCCTTCACCCCAGGCGCCGCTCATGACGACGATGCGCGCCACGTTCCGCGCCAGCTCCGGCTCGGTCATCAAAGCCAGCGCCAGATTGGTCGCCGGCGCGATGCCGACAAGCGTGATCGGTTCGGGCGCCTCGCGCAGGATCGTGCGAATGGCGTCCGCGGCCAGGCCGGGCGTGGCGGTGCCCCCGTTTGGCAAGCGCACACCGCCGAGGCCATCGTTCCCATGCACCCGCGTCTCGCTCTGGAACTGCCCCAATATCGGGCGATCCGCGCCGGCGTAGACCGGCACGTGCACCCCGGTCATGGCCACCAGGGCCAGGGCATTGGCCAGCGTGAGCGCGAGCCCGACATTGCCGCCGGCGACCGTCACCGCGCGCACATCCAGCTCCGGTGAGGCCAGTGCCAGGAACAAGGCCAGCGCGTCGTCGGTGCCGGGATCGCAGTCCAGGATGATGGGAATGGGCATGGCAGGTCCTTGATGGGCCAAGGGCAGGGTGGCACGGTGAGGCGCTATGTCCAATATCCCGATGTCCACCATCCATGAGGTCCGGGTTCCCGCGCAGCAGGCCCCTTTGTCGGAGCCCGAGCCAGGCCGGATTCGGGCGCTGAAGCGGCATTTGATCGAATCCTTGCGCGACCTGCGGGAGGCCAGGCGCCCCGACCGTCTGATCCAGCCGCCCAGCCCGGAGCCCGATGCCTATGCGGCCGCGGTCGTGCGAGAGGGCTGCACGCAATGCCGGGGCTCGTGCTGCCTCGGGGGCGGCACCCATGCCTATTTGGACGAGCGGACCATGGCGCGCGTGCGCCGCGCCTTGCCGGATCTGGACGCGGGCGCGATCATCCGGCGCTACACCGATGCCATCGCCCCGTTGGGCTATGCGGGGTCCTGCCTGTTTCATGGTCCGGCCGGCTGCACGCTGCCCAAACCGCTGCGGGCCGAACTCTGTAATGCCTATTATTGCAATGGTCTGAAGGACTTCATGGCGATGGATCCGCGCCCGCCGGCGGTGGTGGTTGTCGCCGGCCAGGGGGCCGGTCAGGGGGATGGCGTCCGCCGATCGGCGGTGCTGGCGGAGCTGGAGCGCGCGGGATGATCGAGGATGGACCGCTAACCCCGGACCAGGCCGCGTGTGGGTGCCGCGCTCGCGCTGCCCGGAAACACCGGCTCCATCGCCGGCGGCGGCAGGCCCAGATGCTGCAATAACAAAGCTTTGGCGATGGACCGTAAGTCTGTCGTGGGGGCGAGGTCGCGGTGTTCGTAAAGCCGGTTGTCGCTCAATCCCGGCCAATCCGCGAGCACCCGCCCACCGGCGATGCCGCCGCCCAGCACGAAGGCGGCGCCGGCCGTGCCGTGATCGGTCCCACCGGTGCCGTTGATCCGCGCGGTGCGCCCGAATTCGGTCATGACGAGAATAGCGGTCTGCGTCCAGGCCTCGCCCAGGCCCTCCTTCATCCCCAGGAGGCCTTCGTCCAGTTGGCGCAGCGGGCCTTTCAGGCGGCCAACCTGACTGGCATGGGTGTCCCAGCCGCCGAGTTCGAGCGCGGCGATGCGGGGCCCGTCGCGCGCGGCCAGCATGGTGCCGGCGGCGCGGGCGAGGGACGGAAAGCCGAAGCGGTTCTTGTCCTCGGGCTGTCCCATCAGGGCCTGCGCGCTGAACGCGCGTTCGCGCAGGCCCGCGGCGATGGCGGGTCCGGTCACGGGATCGCCTTGGTGCAAGGCGGCGACCGCGGCATAGACGTCCTGGGGCGGGGTGGCGGCGCCATGCGGCACCCAGTTGGCGACCGGGCTGGCGCCGCGCAGCAGCAGCGGTACCGACACGCCGACCGCGAGGGCGCCGTTTTCGCGGCTCAGGCCCATCGCGGCCACCGCACGGTTCAGCCAACCGCTCGTCATGCGATGCTCGGCGCCGCTTTCCAGGCAATCCTGGGCTTCGAAATGGCTTCTGATCCGGTACGGTCCGGCCACCGCGTGGATCGCCAGCATGTGCCCGGCCTGATACAGGCCATGCAGTCCGGACAGGGCCGGATGCAGGCCGTAAAATCCGCCGAGATCGAGCAATCCCTCCGGCACCGGGCCGCGCAGCGCCTGGAGTTGCGGATCCCCATGCGGCACCACCGCCGCCATCCCATCCAGCGCACCTCGCAGGATCACCACGACGAATCGGCGGTCCCCGGCGGCGTCCGCGAGCGCAAGGCTGGCTCGGTTGCCGGCGATGGCGGTCGCCAGGCCAAGCAGGGTCGTTCGGCGGGTCGTGGTCATCGCCGTTGGAACTCCGGGCTGGAGAGCATCAAGGTCATAGCGTCACGCCGCGATCCCGCACGCGCCATCGCATCACGGGTCGCGGGTTGGAGGAGGGGGCCCAGCGCCGTGTCGGCCAGGGTCATCGGATCATTGGAACCGATCCGGGCCGACAAGGCGTGAGCCCAGTCGATGCGGCGGATCATGCTCTCGGGCGCGGCCCAGTCCGCCGCGGTGTCGCCCCATCCATTGGGCGCGGGGGCATTCAGGAAGGGCTGTCCCAGCGCGCTCAGCACGCGGCCAATATTCGGGCGGTGATCGGCTGGCAGGTCCAGCGCGCGGAGGGCGGCGATCGTGAACTCGAGCGGAGTTCGCAGTTTGGTTCCTGACTGCCAGGCGGATTCGAGGTCCACCAGCGCCCCCGCCGCGGCGCCGAGATCGCCATTGGTGTTGCGCAGAGCGGTCTCGATCCGGCGAATATCGGCCTGGGCGGGATTATCGGCCACGAAATGGCGGACCAGCTTGGTGGCCAGAAACCGATAGGTCGCGGCATGCGTGCCCAGGGCCAGCAATGCGGCGGTGCCGCCTTCCTCGCCCGGTGGGAACGTCCCGCCCAGCACGGTCTGCGGCCCCGGCTCATGGTTGCGGGCGCGGAACAGGAAGCCCGGCACACTGGCTTGGAGGTCGACCGACCAGCCCGTGAGTAGCCGCGCGAGGGCGGTGACATCCGTCTGGCTGAAACCCGCGGCCGGGCTGACGGTGTGCAGTTCCAGGCACTCCCGGGCCAGGTTTTCGTTCAATCCCGCGCCGTGTGCCCCGCCCGGGCTGGCGGGGCCGACGGACCTGATGTTGTCCAGATAGAGCATCATCGCGGGATGGCGCATGACGGCCAGCAGCATGTCGCTGAACCGGCGGGTCACGTTGGGCCGGATGGCTTCCTCGATGAAGGCGCAGGCAACGCCGGTGCATTCACCGCGCCGGAGGGAGATGGTGAAATGGTTGGCCCAGAACCACACCAGCCGTTCGCGGAATGGCGCCGGGGTTGTCAGCGCATGATCGAGCAGCCCAGCGGCCTGCGCCGTGAACAGGGCCCTTGCCTTCGATTCGCCGGGCTTTGGTTTGGTTTCGCGATCTTCCCGAAGGGCTGAAAGGCCGGATTCGGTGGTCGCCTGTGGTTGCAGGACGGGGGCATCGAGCGCATGCAACTGCCGCAGCAGCCAGGCCTTGGGATCGCTGGGCAGGGGTTCCGCGCCCTGACGACCCAATCCAAACCGCACGAAAGCCTGCGCAGTGCGTATGTCCATGCGACCCTTGTATCCCCTTGCGGCGTGTCCAAGCGTGACGAAGCGTGAATTCGGTGGCCTTGTGCAATTCCCTCTCTGTCATCCGCCCTGATATGCGCGTGACATCCCGAATCAGTCCTTGCAAAAGCGCCGCCGCTGTCGCAATTGACCGCGCGAGATGGAGCCGGCCGATGGGGCGCCGGTGTTTTGACGTGGGCGCGGGGGAGTTCCCCAGGATCCTCCCCGGATCGTGCGCCCATTGACGCATGGAGAAATCACGTGACCGACACGCCGCTCGATAAAATCCGCAATATCGGCATCACCGCGCATATCGACGCGGGCAAAACCACCACGACCGAGCGCATCCTGTATTACACGGGCGTTTCGCACAAGATCGGTGAAGTCCATGACGGCAACACCACGACCGACTACATGGATCAGGAGCGTGAGCGCGGCATCACCATCACCTCCGCCGCTGTGACCTGCGAGTGGAAAGACACCCGCATCAACATCATCGACACCCCTGGCCACATCGACTTCAACATCGAAGTGAACCGGTCCCTGCGCGTGCTCGATGGCGCGGTGTTCATCATCGAAGGCGTGGCCGGCGTGCAGCCGCAGTCGGAAACCAACTGGCGCCTCGCGGATCGCTACAAGGTTCCCCGGATCATCTTCATCAACAAGCTCGACCGCACCGGCGCCGATTTCTATCGCGCCTTCGCGACGCTGAAGGAAAAGCTCGACATCGTGGCGCTGCCGCTGCAGTTGCCGATCGGGATCGAGGACAAATTCCTGGGCGTGGTGGACCTGGTCGAGATGAAGGCCATCATCTGGGAAGGTGGCGAGCTCGGCGCGAAGTTCCATGACGAGCCAATCCCCGACGACATGCTGGAAATGGCCAAGGAGCATCGCCAGACGCTGCTCGACACCGCGCTCGCGGTCGACGACGCCGGCATGGAAGAATATTTCGAGCATGGCGATGTCTCGGTCGAGACCCTCAAGCGCGCCATCAAGCGCGGCAGCATCGACGGCACCTTCCGCCCCGTGCTGTGCGGCACGGCGTTCAAGAACAAGGGCGTGCAGCCGCTGCTCGACGCCGTCATCGACTACCTGCCGTCCCCGATCGACGTGCCGGGCATCGCGGTGGCGCTGGATGAGGGCGTGGACGAGAACGAGCATCCCGATCGCCGCCGCATCCCGGCCAATCCGAAGGCCCCCTTCGCTGGCCTGGCGTTCAAGATCATCAACGACAAATACGGCACCCTGACCTTCGTGCGCGTCTATGCCGGCACGTTGAAGACGGGCGACACCGTCATGAACACCACCAAGGACCACAAAGAGCGGATCGGCCGCATGTTCCAGATGCACGCTGACAAGCGCGCGGAAATCAATGAAGTGGGCGCGGGCGACATCGCCGCCTTCGTGGGTCTGAAAGACACCGGCACCGGCGATACCCTGGCGTCCTCGGACGATCCGGTGATCCTGGAGCGGATGGCTTTCCCGGTTCCGGTTATCGACATCTCGGTCGAGCCGCGCACCAAGGAAGCGGTCGAAAAGATGACGCTCGGCCTGCAGAAGCTGGCCGGCGAAGATCCCTCGCTGCGCCTGAAGACCGACCAGGAAACCGGCCAGACCATTCTGTCCGGCATGGGCGAGCTGCATCTGGAAATCATCATCGACCGTCTGCGCCGCGAATACGGCGTCGATTGCAACATCGGCGCGCCGCAGGTTGCGTATCGTGAGACGATCTCCAAGGCGCATACCGAGACCTATACCCACAAGAAGCAGTCGGGCGGTTCGGGCCAGTACGCCGAAGTGAAGATCATCTTCGAGCCGGTGGAGCGCAATGCCGGCGTCAGCTTCGAGAACAAGGTCGTCGGCGGCGCGGTGCCGAAGGAATACATCCCGGCCGTGGAAAAGGGCATCCGGGTGCAGGCCGATACCGGCGTGCTCGCGGGCTTCCCGACGGTGGACTTCAAGTACACGCTGGTCGACGGCAAGTACCATGACGTCGACTCCTCGGCTCTGGCCTTCGAAATCGCCGCCAAGGCCTGCTTCCGTGAAGGCATGAAGAAGGCCAGCCCGATCATTCTGGAGCCGATCATGGACGTGGAAATCACCACGCCGCAGGATCACGTGGGCGACGTGGTGGGCGATTTGAACCGCCGCCGTGGCCAGATCCAGAACCAGGAAAGCTCGGGCTCAACCGTGATCGTCCGCGCCCAGGCGCCGCTGAAGGAAATGTTCGGCTACATTTCGCACCTGCGCTCGATGACCAAGGGCCGCGCGTCGTTCACGATGCAGTTCCATCACTACGATCCGGTCCCGCGCAACGTGGCCGAAGAGATCATGAAGAAGAGCGCCTGATCCGCTTTTCGGACTAACGAAACAGAAACGCGGGGGAGCAATCCTCCGCGTTTTTCTTTTCCGGCTCCCCGCGCTATCCATCCCAGCGCAACCATGGACTGAGGAAACCCACATGCCCGTCAATCACCTGCGCGCCCGGCTGAATGCCAACGAACCCACCATAGGCACCCATATCCTGTCGGCCTGGCCGACACTCGTGGAACTGATCGGTGATGCCGGGAACTACGACTATGTCGAGTTCACCGCCGAATATGCGCCTTTCACCATGTACGACCTCGACAATCTCGGCCGCGCGTTTGAACTCAAGAACCTCAGCGGCATGATCAAAATCGAGCAGACCCAGTATACGCACCAGGCGATGCGGGCCATCGGCTCGGGCTTCCAGAGCGTGCTGTTCGCCGATTTGCGCAGCGTCGCCGACGCGGAAGCCTGCATCGCGGCGGTGCGGGCGGAAACGCCAAACTCTGGCGGCCGTCTGGGCGTGGGGATGCGCCGCGATGTCGGCACCGTGCTGCGTGGCGGCTCCCCCGAGTATGTCCAGGCCTGCCAGGACGTCGTGATCGCGGTGATGATCGAGAAGCGGGAATGCGTCGAAGACCTCGAAAACATCCTGTCGGTCAAGGGCATCGACATGGTGCAGTTCGGTGCCTCGGACTATTCCATGAGCATCGGCGTCGTCGGGCAGCGCGGCAATGCGGATGTGAAGGCGGCTGAACGCAAGACCATCGAACTGGCGCTGAAGAAAGGCCTGAACCCGCGCGTGGAACTGGCCGATATCAAGGACGCGACGCCGTATCTGGAAATGGGCGTGAAGCATTTCTGCATCGGTTGGGATGTGCGGATTCTGCATTCCTGGTGGCGCGCCTCGGGTGAGGGCATGGCGGCGATGCTCGCGGACGCGAACAAAGGCGGCGCGCGCACGACGATCTCAGCGCCGGTGAAGACGGCGGGGACTTACTGAGGCGATCGGCTCAGTCCGGCCCTTATCGCGCTGATAAGGGCCGGGTGGCGCGGTCGGGCTATTCCGCCGCCAGTTTCGCGATCGCGACGCCCTTGCCGACGCCGGCACGATCCTTGTACGGGGTCGTATCGATGTCCTCCAGTTCGATTTCGCGCGCCAGAACCTTGCGCTTCCATTCCTGGTGCTCGGGCTCCTTGGCGGTGAATTCCGGCATCACCTCCTTGGCGAAGAGTTCGAGGCTTTCGCAGATATGCGCGTGCTCGTTCTTGCCAGCCTGGTTCAGCAGGATGATCTGATCGACATGGGAGGATTCGAACCGGCGCAGCTTGCGGCGGATCGTTTCCGGTGATCCGATCAAACCGCCGCGCAGGGCCTTGTCGGCGGCTTCCGGGTTGGCTTTCTTCCAGGCCAGATACTCGTCCCATAGATTGACCGTGCCGGGGGCGGCGCGTTCGCGCCCGCGGGCGCTGCTGTAATAGGCGAGCGAGAACTGGAAGAACGTCACCCCATCGGCGCGGCGGCGGGCTTCTTCGTCGGTTTCGGCGCACATGAAGTAGCTGACCATGGCGATGTTGCAGTTCGCCTGGTAATCGGCCAGCTTCTTCTGCCGCAATACGAACGAATTGTAATAGGCGTGCACCCAGGCGTTCGCCATGTCGGCTGACAGGAACTGGAATCCCAGCGCGCCAATGCCGCAACGGCCGGCCATCTCAATCGTTTCCAACTGCGAGCATGCCACCCACAGCGGCGGATGCGGCTTCTGGATCGGCTTTGGCAGCACATTGCGCAGCGGAAACTTGAAATAGGGGCCGTCATATTCCCAGCCGCCGTCCTTGAACATCGGCAGCACACAGCGCACGCCGTCTTCCCACACCGCCTGCTTGTCCTCCATCTGGCGGTCGAAGGGGCCGAGCTCGGTGATGCTGGCACCTTCACCCATGCCGAATTCGACGCGGCCGTTGCTCACGAGGTCCAGGCACGCGACCTTTTCCGCCACACGGGCCGGGTGGTTGGTCGTTAGCTGGATGATGCCATGGCCGAGCCGGATTTGCTTGGTGCGCTGGCTGGCGGCGGCGAGGAAGACCTCCGGCTGCGGGGAATGGGAGTATTCTTCGAGGAAGTGATGCTCCACCTCCCAGGCGTAGTGGTAGCCGAGCTTGTCGGCCAGCTCGACCTGGGTGAGGGCGTTTTGATAGAGCTTATGCTCGGTATCGGCCTCCCACGGGCGGGGGCATTGGTGTTCGTAGAAGACGCCGAATTTCATGGGCTTTCTCCGTTGGGTCCTGACTGCCGGGTATCTAGGATACCGATCCGTCTGGGGCAAATATCGTCCCGCAACAGGAGCCCTCTCATGACATTCGGACCCGAACTGTTCAGCCCCGAGGCGATCGATGCCGATACCGCGAAGCTGAATGATGCGCTAATCGCCATCATGACCCCGCTGAGCAACTGGTGGGACACCGGCGCGGCCGATTACCGCCAGGCCCGGCGGGAGGGCAGGGGGCCGTTCCCGGCCTATGTGCTGTCACCGCGGGCGCGCACGATCCTGATCCCTGGCTTTGCCGGCCATGAGATCCCATTGCGCGTGATCACGCCCGCGAAAGGGGCCCCGCGTGGTGCCTATCTGCATATCCATGGCGGGGGCTGGGTTCTCGGTTCGGCTGACATGAGCGACTGGATGCTCGAAAAGCATGCCGACAATACCGGCCTCGCCGTGGTCAGTGTCGAATACCGCCTCGCCCCCGAACATCCCTATCCCGCCGGACCCGATGACTGTGAGGCCGCGGCCGCCTGGCTGATCAAGAATGCCAAGGCTGAATTCGGCACCGATGCCCTGACCATCGGCGGTGAGTCCGCGGGCGGGCACCTGGCGGCGGCCACCGTGATTCGCATGCGGGACCGCTACAGCTATGGCGGCTTCCGAGGCGCCAATCTGGTCTACGGCGCATTCGATCTGTCCCTGACGCCCAGTCAGCGCGCCTTTGGGGATCACACCCGTCTGGTCTTGCGCACCATCGACATCCAGCAATTTGCCAACGCATTCCTCCCCCACATAGCCGATCGGCGGGTTCCCGATGTGTCGCCGCTGTATTCGGAGCTGAAGGGGCTGTGCCCGGCGCTGTTCACCGTCGGCACCCGGGACGCGCTGCTGGACGACTCGTTGTTCATGCACGCACGCTGGGTCGCCGCCGGCAACGCGGCCGACCTGGCGATTTACCCCGGTGGGGCGCACGGTTTCACGCTGTTCCCGAACGGGTTGCAGGCCAAAGCGATGGAGCGCATGGATGCGTTTCTGCGTGCCGTTACGGAATAAAGGAAGCAAGCCGAGGGCTACCCATACACGATCGGCTGGTCGAAATCGGCGTGACGATCGTCCGGCACGGGCGCTCGCTCACGTCCTCAATGGGCGAGGTCATGGCTTTGCGCGCCTTTTGTCCGTGAATGCCGGTTAAGGCCTGTACGAAGCGTTCTGGTTGCGATACGCCGTCGCGTAGGGTAATATTTTCGCTTTCAGACCGCCTGGAGGCGAGAATGTCATATTCTAATCAGAACTGGATTAAATCGACAGCTCCGAGCTCAACGTCCCCCCTTCGAAGCGATGATTTGACCGCGAAGGTTGTAAAGCACCAGTTCGCCCGCAGCGAAGTTGCGTCCCTTAACACAGGATTTAAGAATTCTCTCAAATCTGACATCTGTAAGAAATTGATGGCGAGGCCGGAGTTTAAAGATTTCAGCTTGATGCAGGTGCTTGAATTCCTCTCCAGCAAGGCTCTTCCCCATCTGCAGCAGTCCGATCTGACGATCAATTTCAATGCGGCACGGTGGTTTTCAAAGGAAAATAAGACTGAGAATTATACCCAGATGTACGAGCGTGGGGCCATTGTCGGGCAGGATGAGCACGGAAACAAAGAGCTCCTGCTTCCTAACCCATCTTATTCATCGCATGGCAGGGATTCGCGAACGGACATGGCGCAAACATATGGAATCGTTCAGTGATTGGTTGCTTACACCCACACCGAACGCCGGACATAATCCGCCATGCCCGCCACCGATGAGGATA
>CAIXEA010000113.1 GCA_903918315.1 uncultured Acetobacteraceae bacterium
CAGGAAGGTCTCCGAACACCTGTCAGGACTGTCCCCGGTCTAAACAACAAGCCGGGCCATGACGGTGTAGAGCAGCGCTAGAAAAAATCGTTCCCGCGATGTGTGAATCCAGCAGGCCTTGTCCGGGCCACCTTTCGCGGCACAGGTCGGGGGCGTTAAACCCCCCGATACTCCGGCGTCGTCTGCAACAGCGGGAAGGCGCTGTGCTGGTGCGGCTGCGCCACCATCGGCGCATTACGGAAGATGAAGCTGGGGCCCAGCTCCGCCAGGCTGCGCGCGCCGGCCAGGGCCATGGAAACGCCCATCTCGTGTTCCAGCAGTTCCAGCATCTTCACCACGCCCGCCGCGCCATCGGCGGCAAGGGCATAGCAATACATCCGCCCCATCGCGACCGCGTCGGCCCCCATGGCGATCGCCTTCACGACGTCGGTGCCGCGGCAGATGCTGCCGTCGATGATCACCTTGGCGCGACCGCGAACCGCGGCCATGACCTCCGGCAGGATGTCCATCGAGCCCCGGCCATGGTCGAGTTGGCGGCCACCGTGGTTGGACACATAGACACCGTCGACGCCGTGCTCACAGCACAAAGCCGCGTCCTCACCTGTGCCGATGCCCTTGAGGATCAGCGGGATGGAATGCTTGTCCTTGAAGTGCTTGACGTTATCCCAGGTGAAGCCGGCCTGGTACGACTGGCCGGTGGCCACCGCGCGCCAGGGCTTCACAAAGCGGCCGGCGATATCGCGCTCCCGCCGGGAATAGGCGGCGGTGTCGACGGTGATGGCAAAGGCGTCGTAGCCGTTATCGACCGCGCGCTTCACGATATCGTCCATCCACGCCAGATCGCCGCGGACATAGAGCTGGAAGATTTTCGGCCCCGGAGTCGCGGCCGCGATCTCCTCCAGGCCGGGATGGGTGACCGAGCTGCACATGATGGGGATGCCGAAAGCCGAGGCCGCGGCCCCCGCCGTCGCGGCGCCGCCCGGATCGAACGATTCCAACGACCCGACGGGCGCCAGCATCACCGGCATCCGCAGCTTGCGGCCGAACAGCGTCGTGCTGGTGTCGATCTTGGACACATCGACGCAGACCCGCGGGCGAAGAGCCAGCGAGTCGATCGCCAGGCGGTTGCGGCGCAGCGTGGTCTCGGTTTCCGTCGCGCCCACGAGATAGCCCCAGATATGATCCGAGAGCTTGGCGCGGGCGGCGGGGATGAACTCATGCAGGCATTGGAAATCGCCCGTCGGTTCGAACAAATGTTTGGCTTCGGCGTCGTCCATGGTGTTTCTCCCCTTCAGGTTCGGGCGGCATCTGGCAGCGACGGGGGCGGAAAGGCAAGACCATGTCCCGTGTCGGGCCCCGGCTTGGGCCCCGTCTCGGGCCGCGTCTCCGGCATCCATCCCGCGATCAGAACCAGCCCCGCCGCGCCGATGGCCGCCAGCCCGAGGAACGCCACCTCCGGCCCGAATCGGTCGGTGATCCAGCCGGCCGCGATGGTGCTGATCATCGCCCCGGCCCCCGCCGCCAGGCCCAGCGACCCCATCGCCAAATTCAAAAATCCGGTGCGCCGCGTCAGATCGGCTGCGATCAATGGCAGCATCAGCCCGAACACCGTGCCGCTGATGCCGTCCAAGGTCTGGATGGTGATCAGGCCCAGCGCGCCCGGCTCGGTCGCGAACAGCAGCGCCCGCGCCGGCAGCGCCGCGAAGCCCAGTAGCAGCAACGGCCGCCGCCCCCAGCGCTGCGCCAGGCGGCCGAACCAGGGGGAGAGAAGTGCGACAATGAGCGACGCCAGCATGATCGACGCCGACACCACCGGCCCGGCCGAACCCGTGCGCTGCGCCAGCCCGTTCAAGGCCAGCGGCAACATCGCGGCATTGGCGAGTTGGAAAAGCACCACGCAGACGGCGAACAGATGCAGCGCCGGCTCACCGAAGATCTGCCAGGGGCGATGCGGGCGTTCCCTGGGGGGCAGCAAAGCGGGATGCTCACCCTCCGAGGGCAGGCGATCGGTGTGGCGGATGGCGAACAGGGCGATCAGCGATGGCATCACCAGAAGCGCGGCCAGCCCGAAGACCATGCGCTCCGACAGGAACCAGGCCATGGCGCCCATCGTCGCGGCCCCGGCGGCATTGCCCAGCCCGCTATAGCGGGCGTTCACCCCCAGGCGCTGGCTGAACGCCGCATGCCCGCACAAGCCCAGGGTGATGGAGGCGATGGCCGGCACAATCAGGCAACTCGCCAGGGCATGCAGAATTTCGGCGGCGAAAACCACCCCTTTGACCGCCGGCACCGCGAGCAACAGCGCGCTCGCGGCCAGCACCGCCAAAGCGACGGCGGTGAGCCCGCGCTTGTGATGCGCGGCATCGACGATCACGCCCGCCGGCAATTGCCCGAGCAGGGCAACCCCGGTCCCGATTCCCAGGGCCAGGCCGATATCGGTCTGGCTCCATCCCTGCCGGGTCAGCCAGACCGATACGAACGGCCCAAATCCGGTCTGCACCGCGGCCACGCAGAAATTGAGCGCGTTGAGGCCGATCTGACTGGAACGAGACGGGGTGGTGGGCATGGGGGATGTTTACACCAGACAGGCGCGATCGCGCCAAAGCGGCGTGCACGATCGGCGCCGGCGCCTGAGATGACGTTTCGTTTAACAGATGCTAGAGAAAGATAATTCCTGCATCCGCACCGGATTGTTGAGGCTGGTGTGGCGTTCCTCGATCGAAGGACGAACCCGATGGCAAGCATCTTTGGCCGGCATGGCGCGACCCACGGTCTGTTCGGGCGCTTTGGTGCCGCGGTGAGCCATCCGTTCATTCGCGCCTATGCCGCGCACCGATCCTTTCTGACGGCCTCCAGCCGCTACGCCCGGGAACGGTCCGCATCCCTGCGCGATAAGATGCGGCGCGGCGAAACCGCTTATCTCCTGGGAATCGGGCCCGCCGGGCACAACAGCGGCGTCGCGCTGGTGGAGGTCTCCGCCGAACGCGGCGTCAACCTGATCCGTAACAATGAGGAAGAGCGCTACACGGGCGTCAAGAACTGTACCGACTATCCCAGCCAGAGCCTGGACGCGCTGATGGAAACGGCGGCCGGGCTGGGGGTTGGTCCCGGCGACATCCATGCCTGCGTGGCGAGTTGGGACTATGTGCGCCTGGCCTCCACCCTGCTGGGCGCGGTCTGCTCGGAACTGCCCGCAAGCCGCATCCTGCTCGACCCCGAGCAGTTCGGCGCGATGAACGCCAAACATATCCAACGCGCCTTCCGCAGCCCCAAGCGCCTGGGGGAGCAACTGGGGCTGGCCGGGCCGATGCCCATTATCGGCATGCGCCATCACGGCAACCACGCCTATTTTTCCTATGCCGTATCCCCTTTCGCCGCCTCCGCCGCACCGACGCTGGTCACGGTGATGGACGGCATTGGCGACGACGGCGCCATATCGGTCTATCTCGCACGCGATGGGGTCCTGGCGCTGCTGTATCGCAACCGCGACATCTTCGATTCCCTGGGCGGCTTCTACAGCATGATCAGCTCCACCCAGGGCGGCTGGACGATCCTCAGCAGTGAAGGCCGGTTCATGGGCGCGGTCGCCTGGGGCGACAGCGACCGCCTCACCAACCCCTATTACCGGGGTTTGCGCCAGGTTTTCCATTTCGGCCCCCATGGCGAGATCCGGTTGAACCGGGCCCTGGCCAACTGGCCGCGCCGCTTGCAGGCTGAACCCTATACGCCCGCGCTCACCGCCATTCTGGGCGAGCCCATCCCCTTGTCGGCGATGTGGAACCCGGACGCCGTGCTGAAAGTCGATGCGAATGGAGAGGCGGCCAGCGCGCCGGAGCGTTTCGACAAAGCCGCGGCGACGCAGCTGGTATTCGAAGACGCCCTGTTCCACATCGTCGAGCACTATATCCGCGCCACCGGCGCCGAGCGCCTGGTGCTGACCGGCGGCACGGCGCTGAACGCAATCGTCAACATGCGCCTGATGGATCACTTCGACGCGGGCTGGTACCGCCGCCACCTCGGCCGGCAGGACACCCACCTGCATGTCTGGGTGCCCCCTATCCCCGGCGATCCCGGCGTTGGCGCCGGCGCCGCCTTCCAATTTGCCATGCAGGCCGGCGCGAAACCGGGCGCCCCGATGCGGCACGCGTTCTATTGCGGCACCGCGCCGTCCGATCAGGCGATCGAAGCCGCCCTCGGCGGCAGTCAGGACATCGGCTGGCAAGCGGTCGGTTCGATCGCCACGCCGGAGTCCTGCGCGGCGGTCGCGGACTTCCTCGCCTCCTGCATTGCCGCGGACGGCGTGCTGGGGCTGTTCCAGGGGGTCGCGGAAACCGGACCGCGGGCGCTCGGCCATCGCTCCATCCTGGCCAATCCCTGCAACCCGCGCTCATTGGAAACCATCAACCGGTCGGTGAAGTTCCGCGAGCCGTTCCGCCCCCTGGCGCCCATGGCGACGCTGGAAGCCGCGCACCGCTTCTGGTACCTCCAGGACGGCGCATTGGACGACGACGCCAACGCCTACAGTTTCATGGTCCTGACCGCCCGGCCCCGGCCGGGCACGAAGCAGGTGATCCCAGCGGTGGTGCATCTGGACGACACCAGCCGCATCCAGATCGTGCGGCCCGGCGAAGACCCCTTCACCCACGCGTTTCTGCGCGCCATGGGTCGACGTGTCGGCGCCGAGGTCTCGGTCAACACCTCGCTCAACGTCGCCGGCCCGATCGTGCAGACCCCGGAACAGGCGCTGGAGGCGCTGCGCCGGACCAAAGCGATGGATGGGTTGTTACTGATCGGTGCCCAGGGCGGCGCCTATCTGGCCTGGCACACGGTCACGACTCCGCCCAAGGACGGCGGCCAAAGGCTCCGCGCCTGGTGGCAGGCCATGCAGCCGGTTCCCGCCTGACATCAAACCTCCACCGGCCGGCGCACAGCCGACCGGTGGGGGGATGGGGTTATCGGGCTGCTTTGGCGATGAGGTCCTCGTAGAGGTTCACATAGTCTTCAGCCATCCGGCGGGAGGTCCAGCGGCGATCGAACGTCTCCCGCACCTTCGCGCGGTCGAGCGTCTTGATCCTGCCGAGGGCGGCAACCGCCTCATCGATCGAATTCACCACGAAGCCGGTCAGCCCATCGTCCATCACTTCCGGCACCGAGCCACAGTTGAACGCGATCACCGGCGTGCCGCAGGCCATCGATTCGATCATCACCAGGCCAAACGGCTCCGGCCAGTCGATCGGGAAGATCAGCGCATGGGCGCCCGACAGGAATTCCGGCTTCTGGGCGTCATTGATCTCCCCAATGAACTCGACATTGGGATTGCCCTCGATCAGCGGGCGGATCTTGGTTTCGTAGTATTCCCGGTCCGCGTTATCGACCTTGGCCGCCATCTTGATCTTGTAGCCGGCCCGGGTCGCGATCTCGATCGCCCGATCCGCGCCCTTTTCCGGGGAGATGCGGCCGAGGAAAGCCACATACTCCTGCTTCACCGGCTGCGGCGTCAGGATTTTCGCCGGCATCCCATGCAGCACCGTCTTCACCCAGTTCAGCTCCGGGATCGGCCGGCGCTGGCTGTTGGAGATCGAGACGAAGGGGCAGTCCTTGAACGTGCCATAGGTTTCAACGAATTCCGGCACATCCAGACGGCCGTGGATCGTCGTCAGGAACGGCGTGTTCTGGCGGCTGAACAACTGCAGCGGGAAATAGTCGATGTGGAAGTGCAGGACGTCGAACTCATCCTTGCGCCGGTAGATCAGCTCCACCATGCGATAATAAGTGGCGACCCAGTCCTTCACGGTCGGGTCGAGGCGCAGCGCCTGCTCGCGCATCGGGGCGAGCGTGGCGGAGGTGATCGAGTCGCCGCTGGCGAACAAGGTCACATCGTGGCCCATCGCCACCAGTTCCTCGGTCAGCGAATAGACGACACGCTCGGTCCCGCCATAGAGCTTGGGCGGTACCGCTTCAAAGAGCGGCGAGATTTGGGCAATGCGCATGGAGACGGCCCTGGCCTTGTTTCGGGTTTCACAACGATTGGCGGCCCGTCCCGAGGTCGTGACCGGGGCGCTTTTCAAGGATCGGTGGTAGGGTGGGAATGTGGCGGAATGTCGGCGGGTTGGACACCAGACAAAGGCGCCCGAAATCCGCCATGGTCTGATGCGATGCACCGCCCGTCACAGGAGCGAACCGCCGATGCCCACAGACCCGTCGATCCAGTCTTTGCCGTCATTGCGGGGGCGGCCGCTTGCGTTTCTGTTCCACTACATCGGCCGCCACCCGATCGGGCATGGCACCGTCCTGATCTCGGTCCTGCTGGCGGTCGCCTGCTCCGTTTCAACCCAGTACGGGATGAAGCACCTGATCGACATCGTGGCCTCCGGTCCCGAAGCCGGGCGTGACAAGGTTTGGGGGGCCTTCGCGCTGCTGTGCGCGCTGGTGGCATCGGACAACCTGCTCTGGCGCGTCGGGGGTTATGCCGCGCATCGCACCTTCGTGGCGGTCACCGGCGATATCCGCCGCGATCTGTTCGCGCATCTGTCGGGACATTCCCCCAGCTATTTCGCCGAACGCTTGCCGGGCGCTCTGTCGAGCCGGATCAGCTCCACCGCCCTCGCCGCCTTCACATTACTGAACACCGGCTCCTGGAATGTGCTGCCGCCCTGCGTGGCCGTGTTGCTGGCCATCGGTTTCATCGGCTCGGTCAACCCGCCGCTGGCGATGGTGCTGGTGGGCGTCGCCTTCTCCCTCGGCGCGCTGGTCTTCTGGCTCGCCCGGCGGGGCACCGCCCGCCACCGCGCCTATGCCGAACAGGCCGCCGCGGTCGATGGCGAACTGGTGGATGTCATCGGGAACTTCGCCGTCGTGCGCGCCTTCGGCGCCACCCTGCGGGAGCGCAAGCGCCTCAGTGACACCATGGACCGCGAAATGGCGGTTCGCCGCCGCAGCCTGTATTACATGGAGCATCTGCGCCTGATCCACGCGGTGCTGACCGCGCTGATGACCGCCGGTGTTGTCGGCTGGGCCATCGTGCTCTGGCAACGCGGCCAGGCGAGTGTCGGCGATATCGTGCTGCTGACCTCGCTGGCCTTCACCATCCTGCACGGCACCCGCGATCTCGCGGTGTCACTGGTCGATCTCACGCAATACGTCGCCCGCCTGGACGAAGCCATCGGCACCCTCCTGATCCCGCATGAGCTTCCCGATCGGCCGCACGCACCGAACCTCGTGGCCGGGCCGGGCGCGGTGACCTTCGAGTCCGTGACCTTCGCCTATCCCGGCCGCAAGCCGGTGCTGGCCGATTTCGACCTCGCCATCGCCGCCGGGCAACGCATCGGCCTGGTCGGGTATTCCGGCGCCGGCAAATCCACCGTGCTGTCGTTATTGCAGCGCTTCTACGACGTCAGCGGCGGGCGCATCCTGATCGACGGGCAGGACATCCGCGATGTGACGCAGGCCAGCTTGCGCCAGGTGATGGCGATCGTGCCGCAGGATATCTCCATGTTCCATCGCTCGGTGATGGAGAACATCGCCTATGCCCGCCCGGATGCGCCGGAGGCCGATGTCCTCAAAGCCGCGGAGATGGCCCATTGTCGCGATTTCATCGAGGCCCTGCCCGAAGGCTTCGCCACCATGGTCGGCGACCGCGGGGTGAAGCTGTCAGGCGGGCAGCGCCAACGCCTGGCCATCGCCCGCGCGCTGCTGAAAGACGCCCCGGTGCTGTTGCTGGACGAGGCGACCAGCGCGCTGGATACCGAATCCGAGCAGGCGATCCAGGCCGCCCTGGACCGCCTGATGGCCGGGCGGACGGTGATCGCCATCGCCCACCGCCTGTCCACGCTGAAAAGCTTCGACCGCATCATCGTGATGAATCGCGGCCGGATCGTTGATGACGGTTCGCCGGATGCCCTGGCGGCGCGGCCGGGCCCGTATCGGGATTTGTTGCATAAACAGCATATGACCACCGCCGCGGCGTAAGGTCGGGGCTATCGGCAGGCGGCGGTCCGCAGCTCGACCCGTCGGTTTTTGAAACGGTTTTCGTCCGTCGTGTTCGGCACCAGCGGCCGTGAATCGCCATACCCGCGGGAGCTGACCCGCGCCGGCACCACGCCGTGGCCGATGAGCCAGGCCTTGACCGCGGCGGCCCGCGCGTCGGAGAGGCGGGCGTTATAATCCGCGGTTCCCACATTATCGGTGTGGCCCCCGACCTCCGCGCTGAAGGCGGGGTTGCGGGTGAACAAGGCAAGGACCTGTTGCAGCATGGGTTCAGAATCCGGGCGCAAGGCCGCTTTGTCGAAGTCGAAATTGACGCCGTAAATCACGATCGCGCAGGCGGTGGGCGGCGGGCCGCCGACTTTCAACTGCTCCGTCACCAGCGGCTTGATGTCGATGGTCAGATGTTGCTTGCCGCTCAGCGCAACCCCGCGCAGCCACCCCTCGGCGCCGAACAGCGTGGCGTGGATGTCGTAGGTCCGGGCCTCCAGCCTGGCCGCCTCATTGCTGGGGACGCTGCCAAAATCGCCATGCGTGGCCGGATCGACGAAGGCAATGCGGGCTTTGTCACCAACATCCGTGCCATTCTGGGTGACGGATACGGTCGGTTCCGCGATCAGCAGCCCCAGTTCGACGGTTTTTTCGACCGTGCCGGCAAAGGGCTGGTTATCGAGCCAGACCTCTTTGTTGATCAGACCGTCCCGGTAGAGGATGGCGACATCGAAGGTGCCGGCCGCCATCCGCACCGCGCCGCCCGACGCGGCCCAGGTGATCATCGGCCCCTCGTGATGCCCGTGCGGGGCGTAATGCGCCTGCCCCTTGTCCGCGACATCGACGCCGCCATTGGTGATGGTCAAGCGCACATCGGTCAGGGGCAGGCCGACATCGGCACTGCGCTCCAGCTTGCCCGACAGCGGCTGGTTGTCGATCCAGAAATCCTTATGGGCCGCGCCGTCATCGAACACGATATGCACGTCATACGTGCCAGCCGGGATGCGCACCCGCCCGCCGGAGCCGGACCACGCCGCCTCCGGCCCGTCATGACGCCCATGCGGGACGTAATGCACCTGGCCCTTGTCCTGCGTATCCACGCCCCCATTGGTGATGATCGCGCGGATATCGGCCAGCGCGAGGCCAATCTCGACGGTGCGGTCAATGGTGTCGGCGAGGACCTGATTGTCGATCCAGACGTCCTTCCGGGCATTCCCGTCACTATAGACAACGTGCACGTCATAGGCGCCGCTGAGAATTCTGACAGTACCGCCGGACCCGCTCCAGGCGGCTTCGGCGCCATCATGATGCCCGGCCGGGAGGAAATGCACCTGACCAGCCGCCTCGACATCGACACCGCCATTGGTGATGACATAGCGAACCCGCGCCACGGCCGCGGATGCGTCGACTTCGACCCCGCGCTCGACCTTGCCCGAAAAGGCCTGATCATCGAGCCATTTTTCCTTGTGCAGCGGGCCGTCCTCAAAAATCACGTGAACGTCGTAGCGCCCGGCCGGCATCACAACATGCTCGTTGTTGCCGGCCCAGGCGATTTCCGGCCCGTCATGGTGGCCATGCGCGACATAATGCACCTGTCCGTGATCCGTCGGCTCCCCCCCATTGGTCACCGTGTACGTCACATCCGTGGTCGGCAGTCCGATTTCCGCGGTTTTCTCGATCGTTCCGGCGAAGCTCTGGTTGTCGATCCAAAAATCCTTATGCGCACTGCCGGTGTCGAAGCTGACATGGACGTCGTAGGTGCCAGCCGGGATCGTCACCGGACCGCCACTGCCTGACCAGGCGAGGTCGGACGCGTCGTGGTGCCCATGCGGGTGGTAATGAACCTGCCCCGCGGCCTCGGTGTCGGCACCGCCATTGGTGATCACATAGCGGACTGTCGCCAAAGGCAGGCCGATTTCGACCGTTTTCTCCACCGTGCCCGCGAAGGTCTGATGATCGATCCAGAAATCCTTGTGTGCGCCGCCTTCCGAGAACGTGACATGCACATCGTAGGTGCCCGCCGGCATCCGCGCGGCCCCGCCCGAGCCGGCCCAGGCCACGTCGGAGGCATCATGACGCCCCTGCGGATGGAAATGCACCTGGCCCGCATCGGTTTTCTCGCCGCCATTGGTAATGATATAGGTTACCTCGGCGTCCGCCGCTTTCGCCCCCGGAATGGCGGCACACGCCAGGCAAAAGGCGAAAGGTCCGAACAAAGTCATCGATAGGCGCATAAATCGGCTGTCCCGTTGCTAGGCCGCGGATCAACCCATGGACCATCGCCATGGCCGTATCCCACGCCGCGGAAACAGATTACGGACCCGCGGCGGGATGCTACGCAACGTTCCGGGGGCCTTCAAGCGCGGCACGGTCCTTGTGGCTAGCTCGTGATCTGTCCGGTGTTTGTAGCTCGTGACGTGTCCGGTCATCTGCCCTGTGAGGAACGGGGGCACAGATGGACCGGGCACGCATTCACGAAGGGATCCGTCGGATGCGTTTTTCCGATGTGTTGGA
>CAIXEA010000114.1 GCA_903918315.1 uncultured Acetobacteraceae bacterium
AACTCAAACGGTTCAAGCGGGTCGCTATGCGCTGTGAGAAGACCAAGCGAAACTACGAGGCATTCGTGTCATTGGCCTGTGTGTTTGTCTTGATCAAATCCGTCCACACGGCCTAGACCGGGGACAGTCATGACAGGTGTTCGGAGACCTTCCTGACACATTTCAGGTCCCGATGGCGGGGGCGTCATACCAGCCGCCCTGACCTGAGACCGCCGCCCCTATTCCCACCGTCATGGCCCGGCGCGTCCGGGCCATGACGAACAAGGGATGGATGAAAGGTCTTCTCGGTCGGTATCAGCCCCCGCTCCCACCGTCATGGCCCGGCGCGTCCTGGCAAGCGCCGCCCGCACCCTGCCGCAACAGGTGGCCCGGACAAGCCGGGCCATGACGAGCGGGGGATACATTCAAGGTCTCCTCGGTCGGTATCAGCGCGGTCGGCGCCAACCGTCCGCATGACGAAGGGCCAGCCCGCTGCGGGAGGCTTGGCGCGGGGAAATCGCCCATGATACGAACGAACCATGAACACGCTCCACCCCAAGACCCCGCCCGCGCCCTGCGCCATCAGCCGGCCGATCATTCCGGCACAGCAGCCCATGCGCCGTGAGACCAGCCTCCGCGCCAGCAGTTGTCTGTCGTCCCGGCCACCCGCGCCCCGGACCACGGCCGATGTGCTGCGTCAGGTCTTCGATCGCTGGCCCGAGTTTTCATCCGTCGTCCGGACCACGCTGAACGCGGCCCGGCCCGGCCGTCGGGAAAACCCCATATGCCGTGAGCCGCCCCCCAAGCCGGCGCAACCCGGCCCGCTCCGCAACGGCAACCCCCGCGGCAACCCCAACCGCGCGCCCCGCTGCGGCGCGAAGACCCGGCTGGGCTGCCCGTGCAAGGGACCGGCGATGCGCAACGGCCGCTGCCGCATGCATGGCGGCGCCGCCACGGGACCCAAAACCGAGGCCGGGCGAGCCCGGATCGCCGCCGCGCGCACCACCCATGGCCGTTACGGCGCCGCCGCCCGGGCAACCCAGGCCAGGGCCCGCGGCATCATCCAACGCGGCCGGGTGCTCGGGGCGATCGTTGAGGCCGCCCTGCCCCTCACGGCCATCGCACCCCTGCTGCGTCAATTACCAGGCAAAACGCCATGCACCGTGAGCGAGGGGCCACTGGTCCTCATGACCACCGATCTGACCCGCGCCGAGGCAACCAGCCTGATCCGCATGATCCGCGATAACACCCCATACGCCGTGAGCGCGGCGGTTCCCGCGAAGCCTACCCAACCCGGCGCTGCTTCTCCCGCTTCTGGCGCGGCGCCGCCCCGCCCTTCGCCCGATCCAGCACGAAGCGCTCATAATCATCCATATCCCCCTCGAACGGCGCGATCGTCCCATCCGCCGCCAGCCACAGCCGATCGGCTACCAGCTCCATCAAGGAACGGTCATGGGTAATGAGGATCACCGCCCCCTGGTAGTCGTTCAGCGCATCCAGCAGCGCCCGCCGGCTATCAATATCCAGATGGTTGGTCGGCTCATCCAGGATCAGCAGATGCGGCGCCGCCATCGCCACGAGGTTCAGCAGCAGACGGGCCCGCTCCCCGCCCGACAGGTTCTCGACCGTGGTGGATTGCTTGTCGAAATTGATGCCCCAATGCGCGAGGCGGGAGCGGTATGAGGTCTCGTTATCCTCCGGCCGCTCACGGCGGATGATGTCGAGCGCGGTGTCCAGCGGGTCCAGGGCCTCGATCTGATGCTGGTGGAACCAGCCGACTTTGATGCGGTGCTCCCGTTGCATGAGGCCGGATTTCAGGCCCAGCGCCCCGGCCGCCATCTTGGCGAAAGTCGATTTGCCGGCCCCGTTCACGCCCAGCAAGCCGATGCGGTCATCCACATCCAGGCGCAGGTTCAGGTCGCGCAGGATGGTGTCGTCGCCGTAACCGACGGAGGCATGCTCCAGCCGCATCAGCGGCGGCGCCAGCGGGCGCAGCGGGGACGGCAGCACGAAGGGGGCGACACGCTCCTCGATCACCGCGCTGACGGGTTCCAGCTTGGCGAGGCGCTTCATGCGCGACTGCGCCTGCGCCGCCTTGCTGGCCTTGGCGCGGAACCGATCCACGAAGCTTTGCAGATGCGCCCGTTCGGCTTCCTGCTTGACCTGGAACGCCGCCTGCAACCGCGCTTTCTCGCCGCGCCGCTTCTCGAAGTCGTCATAGCCGCCTGTATAGAGGTCGAGCTTGCCCTCCCGCACATGCAGGATCGAGTCGACGGAGTTGTTCAGCAGTTCCCGATCATGGGAGATGATGATGGCCGCCTTGGGATACTTGCGCAGCCGCGCCTCCAGCCACATCGCCCCCTCAAGGTCGAGGTAGTTGGTCGGCTCGTCGAGCAGCAGCAGATCGGGCTCCGAGAACAGCGCCGCCGCCAGGGCGACGCGCATCCGCCAGCCGCCGGAAAATTCCGCCATCGTTCGCGACAGATCCGCGGTGGAGAACCCCAGCCCCGCCAAAATCTCACTCGCCCGCGCCGGCGCCCGATCGGCCCCGATTTCTTCGAGACGGGTGTAGATGTCGCCCATGCGGTCGGGTTCGGCGGTGTCCAGCTCGGTCATCAGCGCATGGCGGACCGTGTCGGCTTCCAGGATGGTGTCGAGCAGGGAGACCGGCGTCGCCGGATGCTCCTGCGCCACCGCCCCGATCCGCGCCCCTTTGGGGACCGAGAGCGTGCCGCCATCGGGGGTGAACTCCCCCAGGATCAGCTTGAACAGGGTGGATTTGCCCACCCCATTGCGCCCGACGAGCCCGGTTTTGGCGGTGGGCGGCAGGTTCAACGAGGCATGGTCGAAGAACCGCCGTCCCCAGGCGTTGAAGACGAGATCATCAATTTGCAACATGGGAGGGGCGAGGCCGATCGTGCGGGAGGGGTGTTGCGGCCTGTGTATATGGTGCAGTGCGGCATAGCGAGCCGAAAACCACCGCCAGCCCCTGCTATCACCCCAAGCGCGGCCGCCGCCTTATATCCGCCCGCACATGCCGGAAATTCAGCACGGCCGGATCCGCCAGGACCGGGCCGGGGGCGATGGCGACGATGATCCTGCCCGCCATCGGTTCGAAATCAGCCCGGAAATGCACCGAGGACTTCAGCGCCAGGATCGGGCAGGACGCGGGCTCGATGCCGACATGGCGGATGATCGCCTGGTCCAGCGCCTGCATCTTGCGGGTCGCCACGATCACCAGCACGCCCTCGATCTCGATCAGTGCCGTCGGCCCCAGATTACCGGGATTGCCGGCCCCCATCGGGCCGGTCAGGGTGAAGACGCCATCGGTCAGCCGCACCACCCGCGCCGCGCAGGGGAACGGCATGCCATCCGATTTGCCGCCCAGCGACAGCGCCACCGTCGCGCCCACACCGGCCGCGTGGCAGGCCGCCGCGCTGTCGGCGTCATTGATCAGGCAGACCAGCGCCCCTTTGGCACCCTGGCGCACCAGTTCGGCCAGCAGTTCGGCGGTATCGCCATGCCCGCCGCCGCCGGGATTATCCTGGGTATCGGCCATGACGATGGGGCCGGTGGCCCCGGCGCAAGCGCGCAGGGCCTCGGCCACCGCCTCCGCCGCGGGCAAAGTCTCCTGCACGAACGTTGCCTCCCGCGCCGCGATTCGGGCCACGAGCGCATCCGCGGCCGCGTCGGCCTGCGCCTGGGTTTCCGCGAAGGCCGCGACGGCGGGGCCGCAATCGAGGAAGTCCGCGTAAGGGAAGCCGAAGCACCAGGCCAGTTCGGCCACGCCAGGCGCCGCCGCGATCGCCATTCGATCCGTCATCACCGCGCTCATGGGCGGCATCAGCGTGCATTGGCTGCCGAGCGGGATCCAGAAATCGAACTGGCGGAAGGCGCGGAACCAGGGCCCGGCGCGGCCGATACGCGCCAATAGCAGCGTCATCGCCCGCGCGCCGGCCGCCGGCATGTCCACATGCGGGTAGGTGCGGAAGGGCACCGCGGCATCGGCCAGCCGCACCATCGCCGCGGTCAGATTGGCATGCGGGTCGAGGCTGATAGTCAAGGGCAGCGCCGCCCCCACGATCGCGCGAACCCGGCGCAGCAACTCCCCCTCCGCATCGGGAAAGCTCTCGACCACCGCTGCGCCATGCAGGTCGAGATAGACGCCGTCCAACGGACCCGCATCGAGCGCATCGGACAGACGGGCGCAGATCTGGGCCGACAAGCGCTCAAACGCCTCATCCTGCACCGGCCCGGCCGGATTGGCGAAAGCCCAGGCGAGCGGCACGAGCGTGACCCCCGCGGCTTCCGCGACTCCGATCGCACCCGCCGAGGGGGCGGAGGTCGTGCGCAGGCCAGGGATCAGCGCCGCCCCGATCTGTATCGGCGGCAGGCCGCCGGGCGATTGGAAATCGGCATAGGTGGTGGGCCGAGGCGCGAAGGAATGGCTCTCATGCAGGAACCCACCGATGGCGATACGCATGATCCCCCCTTCCCGTTCGGCGCCGCGCGATCAGACCCGGACCAAATTCGCCGGCACCCGCCCGGCCAGCACCGCGTCGATGCCATCCAATGCCACCTGCCCCATGGCATCGCGGGTTTCGGTCGTGGCCGAACCCAGATGCGGCAGCAGCACCACGTTCTCCAGCCCCAGATAGCCCGGGTTGATCCGCGGCTCCCCGTCGTACACGTCCAGACCGGCGGCGGCGATGTGCCCCGTCGTCAGCGCCGCGATGAGGGCGGTGTCGTCGACCAGGGTGCCGCGCGCCGCGTTCGCCACCACCGCGCCCCGCGGCATCGCCGCGATCCGATCCGCGTTCAGCCAATGGCGCGTACCGCCGCCACCCGGCGCATTCAAAGACAGGACATCGCAGATCGGCAGGAAGGTCGCCTCGGTCGGATGGAAGATGGCCCCCGCTTCAAGCGCGGGCGGCAGGCGGGCGATGTCGTGATAGTGGATTTCCATCCCGAAGCCGCGCGCCATCCGCGCGAGTTCGCGGCCGATCCGGCCGAAGCCGAAGATCCCCAGCCGGCGGCCGGAGACCTGCGTGCCCATCAACTGTGTCGGCGCCCAGCCTTCCCATTTGCCGGCCCGTACCATTCGCTCCCCCTCTCCGGCGCGGCGGGCGGCGGCGAGGATCAGCAGCATGGCGCATTCCGCGGTTGCCACACTCAAAACATCCGGGGTATTACAGACGGCGATCCCCCGCGCATGCGCGGCGACGGCATCGACATGGTCGTAGCCAACACTGAATGTGGCGATGACTTTGACGCTATCGGGCAAGGCCGCGATCAACGCCGCGTCGAAGGCATCACCGGGGCAACAAATAATAGCCTCCGCCCCGGCCGCTTTGGCGGCGACGTCGGTCATGGGGATGTCGGACGGGGTCAGCACCGCATCATAATCGCGGGCCGCCCTGGCCTCGATCGCGGACGGCAGGCGGCGGGTAACCAGCAGTCGCGTCTTGGCCATCGTGGCGATCCTTTAAGTCCAGAGGGGGTCGATCGGGCCCTTGCCCGCGAGTACGGCAGCGATATTGTCCAACGCCCGATAGCCCATGGCGTTGCGCGTCTCACGAGAGGCACTGCCGACATGCGGCGACAGATAGACATTCTCCAGCGCCGCGAAGCGCATGTCGTAGTCCGGTTCCGCGCGGAAGACATCCAGCCCGGCGCCGAACAGCTTGCCGGAGGTCAGCGCCTCGAACAGGGCGTCCTCATCCACCAGCCCGCCGCGGGAGACATTGACCAGCACCGCCCCGTCCGGCAGCAGCGCCAGGGTCTTCGCATTGACGATCTTGTCCGTCGCGGCATTGGCCGGGGCGTGCAGGGACAGGAAGTCGCAATGCGGCAGCATCGCTTCAAAGGTCGGGAAATAGGTGGCGCCCCGTTCCAGCTCCGGCGGCAGACGGTTGCGGGCATGGTAGACGATCTTCATGTCGAAGCCGCGCCCGCGCTGCGCCATGGCCTGGCCAATGCGGCCCATCCCGAGAATACCCAGGGTCTTCCCGGTGACCCGCACACCCAGCAAATCGCCCTGCCCGATCCGGTAACGCCAGCCCTTGCGCATGATGCGGTCATATTCCGAGGCCCGCCGGGCCGCGTTCAACAGCATCATGAAGCCGTGATCCGCGGTGCACTCCGTCAGCACACCCGGCGTGTTGGTGACCGGCAGGCCCCGCGCTTTGGCGGCGGCGACGTCCACATGGTCGTAGCCGACGCTGATCGTGGCGCCGATTTTGACGCCGGGCGGCAGGGCCGCGATGGCGGCAGCGTTCAGCGGCAGCGTATTGGTGAAGGCGATGGCGTCGGCCTGATGCGCGCCGGCGGCCGCGAGAACCTCCGCCACCGTCATATCGTCGGGCCCGGGGGCAATGACGGCGTCAAACATCTCCCGCGCGCGGAGGTTCACGTCTTCGGGCACCAGACAGGCGAGGATCAGCCGAGGCTTCATTCTTGGGACTCCTTATGTCCGGAGCCTATCCCCCCGATGTGTGTTTGTGGAAGGGGGCATGGTAGCGATCCCAAGGTTTTGCGGCGCGCCGGGTCGGACCCGCGGCGGTTGATCCGCCGCCCAATGGCGCTAAACACCCAGCCAACGTTGAGAGGAACCCAGAATGGCGACACCGGACGAGCGCATGCCCTGGCCGCTCATCGCGGCCGCGGCGCTGGCGATGTTTACCGCCGCGTCCTCCGGCACCACGCGCGCGCCATTTCTGCTGGACATGGCGCATGATCTCTCGACCTCGCTGGCGTTGGTCGGAAATCTCGTCGCGGCAACCTCGGTCTCCTGGGCCATCGCGGGCATGACGGCCGGCGCGGGATCCGATCGCTGGGGCCGGCGGCCGTTCCTGATCGGGGGCACGATCGCGCTGTGTTTCGCGATGCTCGGGGTGTCCTCCGCCCGGACCTTCACCGAGGCCGTGTTCTGGTCCGTCGCCTCCGGAGGCTGCAGCGGCATGTTCACCGGGGTCATCTTCGCCGAGGTCTCCGCCCAGGTCGGCCCGCACCAGCAAGGGCGCGCATTGGGCTGGGTGATGAGCGGGCAATCCCTCACGCTGCTCGTCGGCGTCCCCCTCGCCGCCCTTGTCGGCTCCTGGATTGGCTGGCGCGGGGTCAATCAGTGCGTCGCCGCTTTGGCGGTGCTGTCCTGCATCGCGCTGATCGTGACCACGCATGGCCGGCCCAGCGGCGCGCGGGCACGGGGCACGAAGGCGCCGTCCCTGCGCGCGGCCTTGTCGTTGCCGGTGATCCGCCTGCTTGGCATGGGGATCATGGAGCGCATCTGTTACGGCCTCACCGCCGTCTATTTCGCGACCTTCCTGCAAGCGACCTATCATTTGACCCTGGATGCGGTGGCGATCCCGCTGGCGGTGTTCGCCTCGGGCAATATTCTCGGGACGGTTCTCGGGGGACAGGTGGCGGACAAGGTGCCTAACCGGCCGCGGACCTATGCCATCGCCATGGCCACCTCCGGCGCGGCGGCGCTGACGCTGTTCGGCTGGCAAACCGGGGTCTTCGTCTCCGTCGGGCTGGGCTTCGTCTACGTGTTCCTGAACGCCCTCGCCCGCCCGGCGATGCTGGCCGCGCTGGCGGAGGTGCCGGCCCATGTGCGGGGCACGGTGATGGGGTTGAACGTCACCTGCTCCTCCATCGGTTGGATGGGGGCGTCGGGTTTGGGCGGTCTGATGATGGCGACGCAGGGCTTCAGCGGCTTCGGGCCCCTGACCGCCGTCGTCGCGCTGGCTGGGGCGTCGCTGGCGCTGATCCGGCGTCCGATCCGGGGGCCGTAGGCGCGCAAACGCCGGGCCCCACCGTCCGGCCATCAGGCCACGGGGTCGCCCAGATACTTGCGATAGGCGAGCTTCAACGGCCGTTTCACATGCAGCCGATCGGCCCAGATGCGGAGCACATCCATCGCGTGGGCCAGATGCGCGGACAGATGCCAGGCCATGTAGCCCAAGGGGTTGCGGCGGAAATAGCGACGGCGGAAACGGCGCCACTGCGCCGCCGTCTTCACCCCGGAGGCGCCCGCCAGCTTGGCCACGATCGGGCTGAAATGGGGGTAAAGCGCCATGTTGTGCAGTTCCGCCGTCATGAAATTGCCAATCAGGATGGCATCGAAATAGCCAAGCCTGACCGACGCCATCAGCGATTTCGCGGGGGCATGGAAGGCGGTGCCGCGCAGCCCGGCGGGTGGTTTGGTCATCGCCTTGTCCGACAACCAGATGCGGCGGGTTTCATGCCCGACGGTGAAATCCAGGTAGTCGCAGTAAGGCGGCAGGATCTCGATCGACCGGAAGAAGGCCGACAATTCGCCCCATTCTGGTTCGGTCAAGGCCGCGGACCAGTCGTCGTCCCCGGTGGCGGTGGTGACCTGGCTGAAATCCGAGGTCTGCTCCGGATGCTTGCGAATGTATTCGCCGGTATCGAGGTCCACGACGACAAACGGCTCGATGATCGGGATATTGGGCCGCGACCAGTGTGTCACCACGTCGGACCAGCCCACCCGATAGGGATTGGCCCAGAGCACGTCGGTCCGCACATAGATATGCTGGGAGGCCGAGGACACATAATGCCCAACCCCCAACGCCTCGACGATTCGGGCCAGGGCCCAGACCATACCGGGCTTGCGCTGCTCGGGCGGGTCGATCGTCCGCCGACCGGTGGAGTCGACGAGGTTGAACATATCCGCGTCATTGGAACAGAGCGCCGCCGCGTAGGTCCGCTTCCTCTCGTAGCGGCGGACCAGGTCGCGGATGAACCGTTCCTCCCCGCACAACGGGGAGTCGTTGAGGTCAACGACCAGGCTGTCTCCGGCCTCAATGATCAGGATGGCATCCTGGTTTTCATTATCCAGGCACATCGCCCGGATACCCGGGGAGAGTTGGCGCCATTGCCGGTAAGGCATGACCTCCACGCGGAATCCCCGCTTTTCGAGGTAGTTCCTGATATCCGGCGCATAGTGGTCCGGCAGCAGGATGGTCTGTTCCGGCCGAATGAGATCGAGCGAAGGAATGTGGAAATGGTCGGGATGGCCGTGCGAAATCCACAGATACGCGCTGGCCTGAACCAAGGTGAGTTCGGCCTCCGTCAAGGGGCGATCCAGGCCCCAGCTGCCGAAATAGCAGGTACCCATCAGCCAAGGATCGGTCGCCAGGACCGGGCGGCCATCCTCACGGAACGCAAGCGTGGCGTTTCCGAGGGTTTCAAAGCTGAAGCGCATGACACCGGCCTCATCCATCTGGGAGCCTGTGTTTGTGCGGCACGGGAGTCGACCGCATTGATGTGGGTCAACCCGGGGGTGTCCCCTTCCGGCCCACACTCTGCTATCCCATGATCAACAGATCGCAGGAGATGGGCCTATGTCATCAGCGCGCCTTGCCGTGGATATCGGCGGTACTTTCACCGACCTCGCGCTGGAGCATGCGGGCGGGCGCACGACCCTCAAGGTCCTGACGACCCCGCATGCGCCGGAACAGGGCGTGATGGCCGGCGTGCGCGCCATCCTGGCCACAACGGGTATTGCCCCCTACCAGATCGACCTGATCATCCATGGCACGACCCTGGCGACCAACGCGGTGATCGAGCGCAAGGGCGCCAAAACCGCGCTGATCACCACAGAGGGGTTCCGCGACGTCATCGCGATGGGCAATGAGAGCCGATATGACCAATATGATCTCAACATCGTGCTGCCCCAGCCGCTCGTTCCCCGCTCGCTGCGCCTGCCGGTTCCGGAACGGCTGGACAACACCGGCGCCGTGTTGCGCCCGCTCGATGAAGCCGCCGTCCGTGCCCTGATCCCGGTGCTGCAGGCGGAGGGTGTGGAAAGCATCGCCGTCGGATTCCTCCACGCCTTCGTGAACGGCAATCATGAGCGGCGGGTCCGCGCGATCCTGGCCGAGGCATTGCCCGACATCCCGGTGTCGCTGTCCTGCGAAGTCTCCCCGGAAATGCGGGAGTGGGAGCGGTTTTCCACCACCGTCGCGAACGCCTATGTGCAGCCGATGATGGCGCGGTATCTGCGGCGGCTTGAAGCGGATTTGCGGGGCCTCGGCTGCGCGGCGCCGCTGTTTTTGATGATGTCGGGCGGCGGATTGACGACCATCGAAACAGCCTGCCGCTTTCCCATCCGGTTGGTGGAATCCGGCCCCGCCGGGGGGGCGATCTTCTCCGCCTTCATCGCGCGCCAATGTGGGCTGGCGCAGGTCCTGTCCTTTGATATGGGTGGCACGACCGCCAAAATCTGCCTGATCGACGACTACCAGCCGCAAACCGCGCGCACCTTCGAGGTCGCGCGTGTCGGGCGCTTCCGCAAGGGATCCGGCCTGCCGTTGCGCATCCCCGTGATTGAAATGGTGGAAATTGGGGCCGGTGGCGGCTCCATCGCGCATGTCGACGGCTTGGGCCGCATCGCGGTGGGCCCCGAAAGCGCCGGGGCGGACCCGGGGCCGGCGTGTTACGGCAGAGGCGGCACCAAGCCAGCGGTCACCGACGCCAATCTGACACTGGGCCGCTACGACGCCGCCCGTTTCGCGGGCGGCAGCATGCGCCTGGACGGCGGCGCCGCCCATGACGCCTTGCGGAGCGAGGTCGGTGACAAGCTGGGACTCAGCGCGGACATGGCCGCGCTGGGCGTGGTGGAAATGGTCGATGAGAACATGGCCAATGCCGCCCGCGTGCATGCCATCGAATCCGGCAAAACCTATGACGGGCGGGTGCTGATCGCGTTCGGCGGCGGCGGCCCGGTGCACGCCTGCCGCGTCGCCGAGAAAATCGGCATCCGGCGGGTCCTCGTCCCCTCCGGCGCCGGGGTCGGGAGCGCCATCGGCTTTCTGCGCGCGCCCGTGGGCTATGAGGTCGTGCGCAGCCTGTATCAGCGATTCTCGACCTTTGATGTTGACGCGGTGAACGCGCTTCTGGATTCTATGCAGGTCGAAGCCATTGCCGCGGTTGAGCCCGGAAGTTTCGGGGCGCCGCTGACAGCGACCCGCACGGCTTATATGCGCTATGTGGGCCAGGGGCATGAAATACCGGTGCCCCTGCCGGCTGGGGACCTTGGGCCCGATGACGTGGCCTTGATCCGGGCCGCTTACGACCGAGAGTACGCCCGGTTTTATGATCGGCCGGTGCCTGGGTCGGATGTGGAAATCATGAGCTATGCCGTGGTGGTGGCAACCGCGACGGAGGACCCCGGACCGGTCGGCGAAACCGGTGATCTCTTCACACCGTTGGCGGTGGCGGAGCGGTCGCAGATGGTGCGGGACACGGTGACGGGGGTCGTCTCGGAATGGGGCATTTATCCGCGTGCCGGGCTGGCTGTGGGCGCCCGGGTCGCTGGGCCGGCCATCGTGACGGAGGACGAGACGTCGACGCTGATTGGTCCTGGATGGTCCGCTGTGGTGAACGCGCTGGGGTATCTGGAGATGGAATTGGAATGAGCCGCTTCATGATCCCACGTCGTTTTCCTAAGGTGACATCGGCTGCACGTCGGAAAGCATCGGCACTGTCGCGGGACAAGGTCTGATGTGCGCGAATACAACGGTGGAGCCGCTGCAATATATCGGCGCGGCTGCCCCGCACTTTTATGGAACTCGTTATGCCTAATTATGCCGAAAACGCACCAGAATCGGGTAAGGAGATCGAAATTTCATGGGATCCGAGGCGCATCGCCGCGCTGAGTGCCAGGGTTAATGATGTCAATGAGCCAGAATTCGTTCGGCTTGGGGCAAGGGGTCAATTGGCAGCCGCCGACGGAGATCTGAAATCCGGCGAGCGGGAATTGTTCGAAATGATTCTCAAATTCGGAGAATATTATCCTGACAACAAACATTTTTTTTCCCACATTATGCAACTCGCCGTGTCAATCAAGAATGCCGAGATCATAGGATTTATTTTGAATAGGCATTTTCATACGTCCGATCTATTTTCAGTGCATTTTGAATCAGTCCTGAGCGACTATTCTTGTAATCAGGTAACAGTAAGCCAGACCGGCCAATGCCAGCTTGCCCTCGATCCAGGTTTGATTGGCAGCGTTGCTGCCGATCATCATATTCAACGATGGATGAGCAGCGGTCCGTTATGGGCATCCTATTGTCAGGGCGAGAATTGGATGCCCGGCTCGACAATGATGAATTCGGGTGATGCGCCCGCTCTCCCCGGATTGGCATATTGCGGCGCTAATTCGGATTGTTTTCTGGTTCCTGATCCATATTTTTTATTATCAAATGGGTACAGTGATTTGCAGAGCAGGTTTGCCATGAAGCGTCGCCCATGGAATGAACGCCAGCCTATCGCATTTTGGCGGGGAGCAAACAGCGGCCAGAGATTTCAGGATACCAGTTGGGATTCGCTTCCTCGGATTATCTTGTGCAAATTGTCGCAGGCCAACAATACGATCTTGGACGCCAGAATTTCCTGGATCGCGCAATTTTGGTCGGAACAGGAATTCAGAGAGATCGAGCAATCCGGACTGGTATCCGGCTCCGTGCCCGAAGAGCGTTTTCTTGACTTTAAATACCAAATCGACATCGATGGAAATACAAACTCGTGGCCGGGGTTCTATCTAAAGCTGCTTACCGGCAGCCCTGTGCTAAAAGTCGCATCGCCGCATAACTACCGCCAATGGTACTATGACCGGCTGCGGCCATGGGAGCATTACGTTCCAGTGGCATCGGACCTATCAGACCTGAAGGATGCTATACACTGGCTCCAGACACATGATGATAAAGCGCGAGAAATCGGAGCGGCCGGAGAGCAGTTTGCGCTCTCGCTCCGTTACGACGATGAGATTCGTATGGCCGGTGCCAGTATTCGATCCGCATTTGCCTCTGGTATCACACTACCCTAATGTTTCAGGTGATTTTGGGCTACCAGGACGGTTTCGAATGCGGTGTCGCAATAAGGCTCATGACAGAATGCAGTGCATCCTCCGGTAGATCACTTATCATTTGATTAACCTCGCCTTTTGGCGGTCCCATCCGGCACTCATTGCTGTAGATATAGCCGCCTGGTGAACCTTCAATACCAAAGTATTTGATTCCAACAATTTCCGCCAAAATCTGTTAATCATAAGTATGAAAACCAGGCGGGAATATCTCAATCACCATGGCATGAGGTGGTAGCCAAAGGATATTCGTCAGCCCGTTCCCATGTACCCCGATCAGGATATCAACGGAAGCTGTATGCTTGACCTGCTCCGGCCAGGACATTGCTCCAAAGTCTAATTCGACCATCGATTCCACTCCCCTGGAGATCATCTGAAATAACCGATCCTCGCAGGATTTGGTTAGCGTCCGGGGGGGGGCCGCGATGAACGTAGGCACACCGTGCCAGGGCGAGTTCAAGCGGTGCGGGCCGCCACTCCCCTACGACCGCCGCCATGACGAGCCGACGCATCTCGGGCATCCAGACGCGCGCTTCCGTTTGCATTTGATCCAGGAATTTGTTGATACTGGAATGGGATCTAAATCGATCGACCACAAGAATATTATATATCTCAGCACTGTCGTATATTCCGGATTTATCCTCTATTATTTCTATATCACCATATATTGCGTCAATCATCTGTTTCTGAACATCATTGGTCAGAGACCCACGCCAAGTCTGGGCGCCAAATACGATTCTTGCAATTCGAGCAGACTGCATATATTCTTGATGGAAAGAGAATGCCGCAATGAGTATTTCCATAAAATGGAAATAATGCCCAATATAATTGGGATCCCGGACGACAATCGTCACATCTGCGTTCGATTCATTGTGGTCGACAAAACCAGAGCATTGACTCTTGCCCGCTTCCTTCACGTAAGGAACGCCATCGGAATCCAATGCGATTTGCCCAGAAGGATAAAACGCTATGGGCAAGTTGCGCGCTGCACCAGCTGATAAAGTCGCATTGCTATTGTATAAATATGGGGCAGGGCATAATTGAATAGATGGGACCAATACGAAACATTCCCAGTCGTCAGCACGGCTCCGAGAGACCGAGAGGCGCCCATCTGTTTCCGCACACAGAAACACACCGTTTGCTGATAGATTACAACTGGTCCCGGTTGCCGTCGCATTGTCTGTCAGACGAAAGCGATAAGCCTGTATGGAAGGCTCACCATGGGCGGGCAATTCGAGTCGCCGAAGGCGCCCATCAGGTGGGACATACATAAATTCAGCCCAACCACCAGCTGTGACCAGAATGACATTGTGCGGACATTCGCCTTTATGGCCATGGCGAAGCTCCCTTTCCGGGAGCTTGAAGAATACCAACGTTCCATGGGCTGTCGTCACCGCACTTCGTTGCCCTTCGGGCCTTAGCCAAAGAGCCGGCTCTTCTACTGCCGCCACTTGTGATTCCGGCTTCTCAGAGCTTTGGTCCTCAGGAATACCCGCCACCGTATCCGTCATAATCATCGCTGCCTCCTAAGGAATTCCCGATTCATCCGCTATCAGGCCCACTCCCTCGTTCCGGTAGTCTACCTTCTGATCCTGCGGCCCTCACGCGGCGAGCCGCTATTTTAACGAGCGATATGAGAACGTCATGACACCCCACCGCACCATCGCGCTAAGGATTACCGCGACCGGGCGTCCGACAAACAGCCTCAAGCAAGGTCACCAGCAGGTCCCCCAATGCCGAATGACCAGCGTCATCCGGGTGCATTTGGTCGGTGGTAAAATCCGAACGATAGGTCGCATCGAAACCCTCCAGCGACGGTTGACCAAGCAGCGCGGTCGCATCGATAACGGTCGCGCCACGGCGGGCCATCTCCAAAATCTCCGACCGCAGCCAACGCCAGGGTTCGGTCTGTTCGGGACCCATGCTGTCAGCATCGCGCGGGAACGGCGTCAGGATCACCGGCTGGACGCCACGCGCCTCACAGTGCTCGATGGCCATCAGCAATCGGGCAAACAGCTGTTCCATCGCGGTGCGCCCGGCCCGCACGCCATTCACCTCATCGTTATAGGACCAACCGGGCAGTATGGCGTAGGCCGGCTGGACTTCGTCGATCAACTCCAGCATGCGCCGGAACGATTGGGCCGACGTCAACCCACCAACCGCCGCGTTGACGAGACCCAGTGGGATGGAACCGAGGTGGTTCCACATCGCCTTGGTGACAGCGCGATAGGCGAAGCCCGTGAACTGTTCGGTTGTCGACGTCCCTTGCTGGTGACTGTCGCCAACCACCAGCCCGGTCAGACCGCCGCTGCGGGTCAGAAATTGCACAATCGGGAACACGGAACCGGTGACCAACTGATTTTCCAGCCAGGCGAGGCGTGGTTCTTCGGAAATCAGGTCGTTCACGCGATCGAAATCGAACTTAATGCCTCCGATGAACGTCTCGAACCCGTTGTTAACGGCGGTATTGCCCAGCACGGCGCGCATTTGGCCCGCCGCATAGGAAATCGTCTGGCCCGACGGCACGAGGCCGCGCAGGAACAGCACCCGCAGCCCATCGTTGGCCGAGGCCGGCCCACTCGCGATTGGGGCCCAGTCTGTCCAGGTCCAGGCGACGTCCGTTGTGTCAGGGTTCAGGCGGGGCCCGACGACAATCTCATCGGTCCCGGCCCCATCGACATTGAGCGTTGGTTCCGATCCCGATTTGCCTTGTTTGAAAGGAATCCATTTGCAATCAGTGCTCGGCCGGACGAAATCGTTAAACGAATCCGCCGCGCAGCCGATCACCTTGCTTAACCGCCAGGCCTGGGATGATATATTGGGGAAACCAAGTCGTACCGCATAAAAATCGTCCGGGCAGCCGATCGTGAGGCAGGCGGTGCCGCCGTCTCCGGCGGTCAAATGCGCCGTTTCAATCCACCCGGAGATCATATAACTCGTACGCCTTGAGACCTTCATACAACCCGCTCCGATTTAGAAAATTGTCGGCGATTTCGTTTCAACGCATTCCAGGCATTGCACAGCACCGTCACCCAGCCGCTCACCGTGATTCCTCCACCAATCGTAACGGGAGGCGCGGTCAGATCGAGTTCGGCCATCGCAAGGCCAGGCAAGACCTCGACCACATTGCCGCGGCGCTCCGGATCATTACGGGCCGGACAGACCCACAGAAGCGGCGCTGACGTCCGCCTGCGCAACGCCAAATACAAAGGCAACACATACTCAAGCGACCGTACCGCATTCATTTCACGATGGTCGGCGAAAACAAATATCTTCCTGGATTCATCAAGATCTTCTGCCAATTTACTACGCAGACGCTCGGCGTAACGCGGAAATCGCTTCAGCAATTCGGCTTCCGTCACGTCATTTGACGACTGACCGGAATGAAAGCGCAGGCCGAATGCGTCCCGCACCATCCATTCACGCGCCGGATTTTCGGCAATCTCCGCGGCGATATCCTGGCCGGCGCCCCTGAAATCAGTCTCCAGGCCCCGGATCGCGACCTCCGGGGTCGCGCCGGCAAACCGCAATAGGCTTAGCCATTCATAGCCCAGGGTTCGCAGCGCCAGCCCGAGGTCACAGTTGCCGGCAATCATCTCAAACTGGCTGAACAGCTCCTTGGCCGGAATGCCGGTCAGACCGCGCGCTTCCTCCATGATCCCATCATAGTCGACCGATGCGATCCTGCCCTTGGCCGTCGGACGCTGAACACGGAGCCAGGCCGAGGCCAGTGTCAGGACCCGGATACGCTTGAACTTGAATGCGAGGTCGCGGCGATCCGCCCCAGACCGAAAGTCGCTCGGTCGAAAGGATGACGGATGAATGAAGCGGACGGTCATCGCCCCGGATGCGGTGTCCCCGGGCGGTATGAAGAACGCGAATACCCCGGGGCGGTCGATGGTGTGGGATCCGCAGACACGACCGTCGCATTCGATGATCAGGGCCTGAGACATGCGGAAGGGGAACAGCAGATGGGGGGTCAGTTCAACTTCGAGAAAGAACCCAAAGGGCGCGCGAGGGCGCGTGATGCGAATACGGCTCGAAGCCCCCAATGACCAGCAACCCTCATCCTCGGGCAGAGACCAGCCGTCCATCTGGACGCCGGATGCGTTCCCCCCCAGCTCGAAGCCGATGACCTCTTGAACCTGCGTACTCATGTCCCTGACATCGATATCCCGACGCAACCCGCTCTGTTGGACAGGAACCGGCACCGTGCCCTGCGCCCGCCCGGCATCAGGTGATATAAACTGCTCCAACAGCGTCCGCAGCATCCGCGCGACAACCCGCCGGCCGGCGTCGTTGGGTGTGACACCGTTTCCGGACAGGCCAGGTTTGAAGTGCCCCGCGCGCGCGCCAGATTGTGGTTCACATAATGCGGCCTGTGAATCCAGCAGATGGAACGGCGGCTGCACCGCCCGTAGCACGGCCGGATGGATCACTGACTGGTACACGTCCCATTCGGATTGGGTCAGACCGCCCGAGACGCCGGTCGACAGGATCACCTGCGCGCCGATCGCCTGGGCCTGTTCGGCGGCGCGTAGGATGGTTGCGAATTGCGCCGCCCAGCCGGCGAATGTCCCGTCCCACCCATGCCGGCTGAAGGCCTGGAGGTGAACGACGCCTGGCCGCAGACGCAGCGCGCGGCGCAATCGCCCAGCATACTCTGACGGCGTGCGGTCCGCGCCCCCCAGAATGACGGGTACGACAGGGTCACTCCGCCTGGACAGGCCCTCACACGCAAGGGTTACAAAATCCACGGACCTGTCTCGCGCTGCGTCCCCGGCCGCAAACGCATCACCCGCGCTGGCGACGAGAACTCCCGGCGTGGCACTGAGGTATTGAACACCCAGAACAGGCCCCTCCCCGCGCAAGGCGGCCATCGCGAAACTCTGCGCCGGGACCACCACACGAACGGTGCCTATTTGCGCGCCCGTGCCAGCCTGGCGTTGGGTCGAACACGCCATCCAGTCGGAAAAGACCGCTTGGTCCGCGATCGGTTGTTCACCCGCGGCGTCTGGGTGCGTTGGCGTCAGTGGGGGGAGGACGATACCCCGGCTCTCGCCCGGGGGATCGATCGCGTCATCATCCCGGCCCGCGTTGTTAAATGTCAGATCAATCCAGCGGGAGGCGGAAAACGGGTATCGGCCGCTGTTTCGGACCCCAATGACAGGGTTGCGGACAAGACCGCCAAAGGCGCCGGGAATGTATTGCTCAAACACAGGCGAATCGCGGCCGGTTCGGCATGCAGCGGGAAATGACATACCCATGTAGTCGCATCGGTGCACGACGAGAGGTCAAGACCTTGGTCGCCGGGGCTGAAGACCAGCCGCCGGGTGCGAAGCAAGGTGCCTGGCAGCGCCACCGGTCCCGACTCAGCCCGGACCGAACGCGAACGAGTTTGCGCAGCGCCGATCCGCATGGGACGACACGTCATGGGCTCGCGCCGCTGCTGCTCGCTTTATGAGACGCTGTGCGAAACTGATTTTTTTGTCCAAGCTCATGGGATTTGTATATAGCGCCTCCAAATCCCCGACAACACTGCTCTGGCAGCACCTCCGGGTTCAGAGGTAATATGGTTCAACAGGCAGCCAGGAGACAATCCGCCCTGGCCGCCCGATCCATCCGCCGTCGCCCAGGACACGATCCAGGGCAAGACCCAGGACAAGACGATGACCGAGCTGCATTGGCTGCCCACGATCCCCGACTGGCGCACCCGCCTGCGCGCCTTGGACGCAGATCCGGTTGGGGCCTGGGATGAATGTGTCGCTCTGGCCAATGGCCGTATCAATTTCGTGCTGACAAACGCCCTCGACCAGAGCATGCGCCGTCTGTTTCCCGCGCCACCCGCTGGCTTGCAAACCAAGCCGGTCCGGCTGGCCGTTCTGGGCTCGTCGACGCTGACGCATGTGCTACCGGGTATCCGGGTGGCCGGTCTGCGCCGCGGCATTTGGGTCGAAATCTTTGAAAGCGACTATGGCCAATATCTTCAGGAGCTCAGTGATCCCGGCTCCGGCCTTCATGCCTTCAAACCGACCGCGATCCTGCTGGCATTGGATGCCCACCATCTGACCGCCGGCCTGACCGCTGGAATGGACACAAGCGCGGCCACGGCCGCGCTGAGTGAGGTCCAGGAACGGCTGCAAACCGCCTGGCGCCTGGCGCGGGACGCCTTTCACTGCCCCATCCTGCAACAGGCCGCTCTGCCCGTGCATCTGCCCATTCTCGGCGGGAATGAGCATCGCCTGCCCGGCTCCCGGTCCGGTTTCGTTGCTCGCTTCAATGCTGATCTGCGAACCTGGGCAGAGGATGCGGGTGTCGACATCCTCTCGGTTGATGATCGCGCCGCTCGGGACGGTGTGGCCGCCTGGCACGACCCGGCGTTGTGGCATCGTTCCAAGCAGGAGGTTTCCCCTGTCGCGAGCCCCCTGTATGGCGATCTGGTTGGCCGCTGGCTGGCTGCAAAGCAAGGACGGTCGTCCAAATGTTTGGTCCTCGACCTCGACAACACGGTCTGGGGTGGGGTCATTGGCGATGATGGTTTGGAGGGAATCGCTCTCGGCCAAGGCAGCCCATTGGGGGAAGCCTATGCCGCCTTCCAGGACTACTGCCGCGAACTGAGCCGCCGCGGAATCATCCTCGCGGTTTGTTCCAAGAACGATGAATCGAATGCGATCGAGCCATTCGACAAACACCCGGACATGGTCCTGAAACGGAGCGACATTGCCTGCTTTGTCGCCAATTGGTCCGATAAAGCCGGCAACATTCGCGCCATAGCGGAGGCATTGAATATCGGCCTCGACTCACTCGTCTTCATTGATGACAACCCGTTTGAGCGCGACCTGGTCCGTCAGGAGCTTCCGATGGTCAAGGTACCGGAGGTTTCGGACGATCCTGTCGGGTATCCGGTCGCCCTGTCCGATGCCGGTTATTTTGAAGGCCTGTCGGTCACGGATGAAGACCGGGATCGCACCAGCCAATACCAGGGCAACAAGGCGCGCGATGCCCTCAAGGCGTCGGCGACCGACCTTCCGGCCTATCTCCGGGGCCTGGACATGAAGCTGGTCGCCAGGCCATTCGATCGGATCGGGTTGCAGCGCATCGTCCAGCTCATCAACAAATCCAACCAGTTCAACCTGACCACACGCCGTTACACAGAAGAAGACGTACTGGCCGTGATGGCCGATCCAGACGCGTTCGGGTTACAATTGCGCCTGCTCGATCGGTTCGGCGACAACGGAATCATTTCGATCATCATTGGCCGCCTGCAGGAAACCCAGGACCTTCTGATCGATACCTGGCTCATGAGTTGCCGCGTCCTGGGTCGGCAGGTCGAGCCAACCACGTTGAATCTCATCGCGGCCCAGGCCAGGCGGCTGGGTGCCAGGCGGCTCATCGGGGAATACGTACCGACACAAAAAAATGGCATGGTCCGGGATCATTATGCGAGGCTGGGCTTCACCGTCGCTGCCACCAATGATACCGGGGGCAGCCGCAACCTGCTCGACCTGACAGAATTCCAGCCGGCCGCGACCTTCATCACCGTGATTGAGGAATGACTTTATGGCGAATGAAAAAGATATCTACACGGCTCTGAGCGAAATATTCCATGATGTGTTCATGCGTGACGACATCGTGTTGTCCGCCGATTTGACATCAAAACAGGTGCACGGCTGGGATTCGTTCAAACAGATTGAGATCATCATGGCGAGCGAAGAGGCATGGAAGATCAAATTCAATACACGGGAACTCGACAGCCTCTTGAGCGTCGGTGATCTGGTGGCTTTGATCGCGAAGAAAACCGGCGGATAGGCTGCTTCATCAAACCGTCACACACCCATATCCGCGACGCTGCTATCCCAACCGCCATGCACCGTATGGCAAGGTAACCGTGCTCGAACTCGAACATCTCAGCCGCCGCTTTGGGGACAAAACCGCTGTCGCGGACGCCAGCCTGACAATCGCGCACGGCGAGATGGTGGGCATCATCGGACGGTCCGGCGCTGGCAAGTCCACCTTGCTGCGCCTGATCAACCGGCTGATCGAACCGTCAGCGGGACGCATCCTGTCCGATGGGCGGGATGTCACCGGTTTGCGCGGCGCCGAGTTGCGCGCCTGGCGGGCCCGCACCGCGATGATTTTTCAGCAATTCAACCTGGTGAACAGGCTCGATGTGCTCACCAACGTATTGTGCGGCCGTTTGAACCAGATGCCGACGACGCGGGTGCTGTTCAAGATATTCACCCCGGCGGAACGCGCCCTCGCGATTCGGGCGCTCGATCGGCTCGGTCTGGCCGATGTCGCCATGAACCGGGCCGATGCGCTGTCCGGCGGGCAGCAGCAGCGTGTGGCAATCGCCCGGGCGCTCATGCAGGAACCTTCGGTCATGCTGGCCGATGAACCGATCGCGTCACTCGATCCGATCAATGCAAAAGTGGTGATGGATGCTCTGCTCGATATCAACCAGCGCGACGGTATTACGGTACTGACAAATCTTCACACACTTGACACAGCGCGTACCTATTGTCGGCGTATAATCGGGATGGCGGCTGGCCGCGTCGTCTTTGACGGGAAGCCGGAGGAACTGACGGAATCAGTCCTGCATACGATCTATGGAGATGCCGGAGACGGCGCTGTTCTTGATGAACGCATGACGTCCACCAGCCTTCCCATGGGCATCATCCCCGCCATGGCCCGATAATTTCATCTTTTAACGGAGTTCCCAGATGCACCGTCGCACCCTGGCCCGCATGGCACTGGTTGCCATGACAGGCCTCGTCCTCGCCATGCCAACCGCGAGCCGCGCGGAGGATTGGAAGAGCCATGTGAAGGAATTTAGGATCGGTCTTCTCGGTGGCGAAAATACCCAGGATCGGTTGAAGAAATACGACGGGTTTCAGCGCCTCCTGCAGGAAAAGCTGGGCGTTCCTGTCAAATTGTTCCCCGCCGCTGATTATGCCGGCGTTATGCAGGGTATCGCCGCCGGACAGCTCGATGCTGCCCAGTTCGGCGCCTCCTCCTTCGCCGGTGCCTGGATCGACTGCAAATGCGTCGAACCGCTGGTGGTGCCGCAGGAAGCCGATGGCACGGTCAACTATTACTCCGTCATGGTGACCCGCAAAGACTCCGGGATTACCTCGCTGGAGCAGATGAAGGGCCACTCGCTGGCCTTCGCGGACCCGAATTCCACCTCGGGTTACCTGATCCCGAGCGCCACGCTTAAAGCCCGCGGAGTTGATCTGACCGACGGGGCGTATTTTACCCGCACTGGTTTCGCCGGCGGGCATGAGCAAGGCGTCGTAGCCATGCTGAACAAGCAATATGATGCCAGCGTGACCTGGACCTCAGGCCAGGGCGACATCAACGATGGCTATACCCGCGGCAACCTCCATTCCATGGTCGCGAAGGGCATGCTAAAGATGTCCGACGTCAATATCATCTGGCAGTCAGGCAAAATCCCGAATGGTCCCTGGGCGGTGCGCTCCGCGCTGCCAGCCGATCTGAAAAAGCAATTAACAGAAATGTTGCTGGATCTGCCGAAATCTCACAAAGACGTTTATGATTCCATTGAACAAGGCTCCGGCGTCGGATACGTCCCGGCAACGATGGAGCTTTACAAGGATATCATCGACCTGCGTGAAGCCGAAAAACGTGGCTCCCGTTCCTAGCCGGACAGGGGTGGGCATTGCCCACCCCGCGGTCTAACCAAGATGATCCCGCAAGACCCAACCAACGATCCGGCCTACCGGCTCTTCGTGCAGCGCTTCGGCAGCTTACGCCGGGCGCGCATCGCGGAGACCTGGCTGACCATCGCCGTTCTGGCGTTGCTGTTTCTCATTTCAGCGGTTGCCACGGATTTCTCACCCGAACAGATCGCCCGGGGCATTCCCCGCATCGGCGAATATTTCGGCAAGCTCCTGTCCATAGAGCCCAAACGTGGCGCGCCCAGCGTGCCGGTGCTGGCCTGGGACCATCTGTTCGGCGGTGTGAAAGAGCCGCAATCCGTCGCATATTGGTTCTACCGCATCGACGTATATACCAAACTTCTGTGGCAAACCGTGCAGATGGCCATCATCGCGACCGTGATGGGGTTCACCGCCGCCTTTGTCCTGTGCTTTCCGGCCACGGGCACGCTGCTGCCCCTGCGTCCCGTGGTCTTCCTGGTCCGCCGCGTTCTGGAGATCCTGCGAACCATCCCACAGGTCGTACTCGCCTTCATCTTCGTCTGGCCATTCGGGATCGGTCCCCTCGCCGGTATCCTGGCGATCGGAATCCATACCACCGGGGCCCTGGGCAAGCTTTTCACCGAATTGAATGAGAACGCCGATCTGCGGGCCGTGGAAGGCATTCGCTCCGTCGGCGGGTCCTGGCTGGCGCAGATGCGCTATGGCGTCATGCCTCAGGTCCTTCCCGGATTTCTGAGCTATGGGCTGCTTCGGTTTGAGATCAACGTGCGTTCCTCCACCATCATCGGGTTCGTCGGCGCCGGCGGCATCGGCTCCGAGCTCAAGCGCGTGATCGGCTTCAACATCTACGAAGAAGTCAGCGCCATATGCATCCTGATCTTGCTGGTGGTCGTCGCCCTCGACCTGACGTCGGAGCGAATACGCCACCGTTTCATCGGGAACACGGTATGAACAGTATCCGGTTGTCCGACATCGGCCCCGCCGAAATCGCCGCGCAGCGCCAGCGTATGCCTGCTGTCTTCGGAATGACTGGACGGGACCGGGCGATCCGCTGGATCGTCTTCGGCGCGGCCGCGGCATACCTGGCCTATCTGCACTGGCTGTTCGATTTCGGACGGGTGTTCAGCGGGCTGGAGAAGCTTTGGGTCATCACCCGCCTGATGTTGGATTGGAGCGCGTTCTCAAGCTGGGATCATGTCGAGTTGATCCAGTCGATGGTTGAAACGGTCGCCATGGCCTATCTGGGCAGCATGCTCGCGGTCGTACTCGCGCTCCCGCTGGGATTTCTCGGGGCCTACAACATCGTCCCGCAGAGGGTGTTTCGCTTCCTGACCCGCCGCCTGTTCGACGGCATGCGCGGGATCGATCAACTGATCTGGGCGCTGGTGTTCGTGCGCGCGGTGGGCCTGGGCCCGATCGCCGGCATTTTGGCCATCTGCATCGCCGATACCGGGGTATTCGCGAAACTCTTCGCCGAGGCCATCGAAACAATCGACCGGAAGCAGCTGGACGGCGTCACCTCGACCGGGGCCAACCGGCTCCAGGCGCTGCGCTTCGGCGTCGTGCCGCAAATTCTGCCAGTGATGATCAGTCAGGTCCTGTATCAAATCGAATCCAACTCCCGGGAAGCGACGATCCTCGGATTGGTTGGCGCGGGCGGGATCGGGCTGCGCTTGTCGGAGCGGATTCAGATCAACGCCTGGGACCAGGTGGCCTATGTGATCGTGCTGGTGCTGATCACGGTGGCCGTCATCGATTTTGTGTCCAGACTGTTGCGGATGCGGTTGATCGGGACAGCCAGCCGGCGCGGTTAGGTTAGCAGCGTCATCGCGGATTGACTCGCTTGCATCGGCGGCGAACAGTCCTCGGCGATTGCGAAGGAACCGTCGACGCCATGACCGATACGCCTGCCCTCAACCCGGACCGCACGGCGTTCTATGATGCCATCGCCCCCCACAACCTGGCACCGCTGTGGGAGCGTCTGCACGCGATGGTCACACGCACGCCGACAACGCCCGCTTTGCCCGTCCAATGGGACTACGACAATGTCGTCCGTTCCTTCCTTATGCGATCCGGCGGTCTGATCACCGCCAAGGAAGCCGAGCGCCGGGTTCTCATCCTCGAGAATCCAGGACTGAAGGGGCATACCAGCGCCACCCACTCCCTGTTCGCAGGCTTGCAGTTGATCATGCCGGGGGAAGTGGCGCCGGCCCATCGTCATGCCGCATCAGCGTTGCGCTTCGTGATTGAGGGCCGCGGCGCATATACCGCGGTCGAAGGGGAGCGGGCGGTCATGGAGCCCGGTGATTTCATCATCACGCCGAGCTGGACCTGGCACGATCACGGCAATGAGACCGACAGTCCGGTCGTGTGGCTGGATGGTCTCGATATCCCGATCGTGCGCTTGTTCGACGCGAGCTTCGCCGAACCCAACAATGCCGAAAGCCAGTCGATCAGCCGCCCCATCGGCGACAGCCTCGCCCGGTTCGGCGCCAACATGGTACCGGTTGACTGGAAGCCCGCGCGGGCCTCATCGCCGGTCTTCAGCTATCCCTATGCCCGCTCGCGGGAAGCACTGCGGACCCTCTCGCGCAACGGTGATCCGGACGCCTGTCACGCGTACAAGTTACGCTACATCAACCCAACGTCCGGGGCCTCTGCCATGCCGACGATCGGGGCCTGCATGGCATTGCTTCCCGCGGGTTTCACCTCAGCGCCCTATCGATCAACCGATGGTACCTTTTACACCGTGGTGGAAGGTGAGGGTGAAACCGTCATCGGCGATACGGTCTTCCGCTGGAAGCCACGCGATCTCTTCGTCGTCCCAAGCTGGGCGACCCACCACCACAAGGCTTCGAGCGAGGCGGTGCTGTTCAGCTTCTCCGACCGTCCGGTGCAGGAGGTGCTATCCCTCTGGCGCGAGGATCGTCTGGGTGGGTGAGCCCGTTACGACCAGTTTAATCCAGCCCCGTCGCCCAACACGATAACAAGACATGAACGGTGGGAGCGCGAAGCGGATGCAACGACCCATTCTGATCGCGGGTGCCGGCCTCGGCGGGCTCACCGCGGCCCTGGCCCTGATGCAGCGCGGCCATAAGGTCCGGATTTTCGAACAAGCTGCCACGCTGCGTGAAGTCGGCGCCGGTGTCCAACTCGGCGCCAATGGCACCCGGCTGCTGATCGCCCTGGGTCTGGAAGACGCGATGCTGCGGGTCGTCTGTGCCCCCAGCGCGCGGGAGTTCCGGCTCTGGAGCACCGGCCAGACATGGCGTGCCTTCGATCTCGGCGAAACATCCGTGGAGCGGTTCGGCGCCCCATATTGGACCGTCCATCGGGGCGATTTCCATGGCGTATTGCTGGATGCGGTGCGTAAGGCCGATCCGGAGGCGATTTTGCCGGGCCATGGGTGCATTGGGTTCGAGCAGACGGAGTCCGGCGCGACGCTCCTCCTGGCCAATGGGGACCGTATCGAGGGGGATGTCATCATCGGCGCGGACGGCGTGCACTCGCGTATCCGCCAACAAATGTTCGGTGAGGGCAAAGCGCAGTTCACCGGCATCATGGCCTGGCGCGGCCTGGTACCGATGGAGCGACTACCACCACACCAGCGCCGGCTCGTGGGCAATAACTGGCTGGGCGTCGGCGGGCATGTCGTGACCTACCCGCTGCGGCGGGGTGAATTGCTCAACTTCGTCGGCGTGGTCGAACACGATGCCTGGATCCCGGAGTCCTGGACCGAGGCCGGCAGCCGGGAGGACTGCCTCCGTGATCTCGGTCGATGGCATGACGACGTCCGCACCATCATCCACAACATCGATATCCCCTATAAATGGGCCCTACTGGGACGCGAACCGCTGGATCATTTCGCCCAGGGGCGGGTCTGCGTGATGGGCGATGCGGCCCACCCAACCCTCCCCTTCCTCGCCCAAGGCGCGAATATGGCGTTGGAGGACGGCATTGTCCTGGCGCGGCTGCTGGATTCCAGCCTGCCGGTCACGGAGGCATTGCAGCGCTACGAGCGCGCGCGGGTTGAGCGAACGGCCAAAATTGTCCGCGGCTCGTCCGACAACACCAAACGTTTCCACAATCCCGCCCTGGGGTCATCGGAGGGGGCGGCCGCCTATGTCGATCGTGAGTTTGAACCGGAAAAGGTCAAAGCCCGGTATGATTGGCTCTATGAATATGACGCGCTGACCGTCCCGCTTTGATCAGCGGTCACGGCCCCGGACGTCCAGGGCACGGATATCCAGCACACCGAGAAAAAAGGCGCCGTAGCCAATCTGAAACCCCAGCAGGATCGCGGTTCCGGACGGAATGACCAGTCGCATCGCCCGCGCCGGCGACAAAGCACCAAATGCCACACTCCCCCAACTCGACACCGCCGCGATACCCAATGCGCCGCCCACGAGCAACAATGCGCCGCCGAGCATCAGCCCACGCTCCAGGGTTAACTGCCGCACGATAGCCAGGAATGCGGGATCGGGCGGCACCATCCCCTCCCGCATGCCGTATCGTTTGGCGAAGACCCAGAAAAATATGGAATGGGCCCCAACCACCACCGCGAGCGACGCATAGAAAAGCGTGTTGATATCGAAGATTACGCCCAGCACCGGCCGCGGCCCCGGCAGCAGCCACGCCATCCCGAGGATGCCCACCACGAACAATACGAACCCTGGATAGAGGAACAACCAGCGCGGGCTGAACAGCAGCAGAAACCGTAAATGCCGCCATCCGTCACGCCAGCTCCGCAGGTGCGGGGGGCGCGTTCGGCCATCCGGGGACAGGACCGTGGGGACCTCTGTGATGCGCAGCCGGTGAATGATCGATTTCACCACCATTTCGCTGGCGAATTCCATCCCCGGCGCCTGCAAATCGAGGGCCAGGATCGCCGCCCGGTCGAAACCGCGCAGCCCGCAATGAAAATCCCCACACGGCCCGCCAAAGAACAGCCGCCCGATGGCGGTCAGGACGGGATTGCCGAGGTAGCGATGCAGCTTCGGCATCGCGCCTGGCTTTATGCCCCCCTTGAACCGGTTGCCCATGACCAAAGCGTGGCCCGCCCGCAGTTGTTCCATGAACAGGTCCAGGCGGCTGAAGTCATAGCTGTCGTCCGAGTCCCCCATGATGACGAAGCGCCCGCGCGCCGCCTGAATGCCACCGCGCAGGGCGCTGCCATAGCCCCGGTCGTGGATCGCGACGACCCGGGCGACGAGCCCGATCGCGATCGCCTGCGATCCATCGGTGCTGCCGTTATCAGCGATCAACACCTCCCCCTCGATCCCGCTGCGGACCAGATAGGCCTGGGCCTTGGTGATGCAGAGCGCCAATGTCTCTGCCTCATTGAGGCAGGGCATCAGGATCGAAAGTTCCAGAGGCGCCTCGTTAAGGGTCACCCGAGCGCGCGGCCTTCCAGGGTGATCCGGTGCAGCAGGCGGCGCGCGCCATGATAGTCGTTCATCGCGTAATGCCAGGTGGAACGGTTGTCCCAAAACGCCAGCGACCCTTCCTGCCATTGAAACCGGTAGCTGAACTCCGGCCGCTGGGCGTGCGCGTAGAGCGTGTCCAGGAGGGGTTTCGACTCCTCCGCCGTCCAGCCTTCAAACCCGATCGTGAATCCCGGATTGACGTATAGCGCCTTCTTGCCGCTCTCCGGATGGGTGATGACGACCGGATGCACCGCGTCCTGCGTCGCTTCGGCATAGTTGCCGATTCGACCATCGAGATCGCCTCTCTTCACGCCGAACACGTGGCGGGACGAATGCACCCCACGCAGTCCCTCCAGCGTGCGCTTGAGGCCATCCGACAGCGCGTCGTAGGCGGCGTACATGCTCGCAAACAGCGTGTCGCCACCGCGCGGAGGAATTTCGCGCGCATAGAGCATCGAACCAAGCGCGGGAATCTGATCATAAGAATGATCGGTGTGCCATCCACCGCCGATATTGCGGGTCTGGTGGGGTTCCTTCACCACCAACGCGATTTCGGGATAGCCGTCCGCATGGGCGAAAAAGCGGTTGATGTTGATGTCCCCGAATTGCCGCGCCAGGGCGATATGCTGGGACTCGGTCAGGGACTGGTCGCGGAAGAACACGACCCCATGCTCCGCCAGCGCCTGCTGCACGAGGCCGCGCGCCGCCGGGGCCAAAGGCGCGGACAAATCGAGCCCCCCGATTTCGGCCCCGACGCATGCGCCGAGTGGACGCACGTGGATGGTGTTACTGCGCATGTTCGGCTCGTTCGATTTAGAGTTTAGCCAGCACCTCGTCGCGGAATTTACGCATCTCGGCCATTGCCACGACAGCATCGCGACCTTCGAAGTCGAAGTCCATCGCGGTGACCCCCATGGCCTTCAGGGCATGGATATCGTCAATGACCGCCTCGATACTGCCCGTGAACAGGCGCCGGTTGCCATCGCTGGCGGGCGGGGCGGCAAACCCGTGGCGCTTGATGCGGTAGACGACGCCCATGGCGTTCGGATCGCGGCCGGCGTCGGCGGTGAGTTTCCGCAGGCGGGCGATCCCTGCCTCCAGCCGCGGGCGGGTATCCAGCATATGCTGCGCGTTGGTGCCGATGGGGTACCAAGCATCAGCAACGCGGGCGGCACGGCGCATCGACGGGCCGCTCTCGCCGCCCACCCATATCGGCGGGTGCGGCCGCTGAACTGGCTTCGGGTCGACCAACAGTCCTTCGATATGGGTGTATTTGCCGTGGAAAACCGGCCGATCCTGGGTCCAGATGGCGCGGAAGGCGTCGATATATTCGTCTGTGACGGCGCCACGTTCGGCAAATGGGGTGTGGCTCAGCGCTTCCAACTCGGGCTTCAGCCAGCCGGCACCGATGCCGATGGTCAGGCGGCCTTCGGACAGGACATCGATGGTTGTCAGCATCTTCGATGTCAGCACGGCCGGACGATACGGCACCACCATCACCGCCAGGACCAGCCTGATTCTGTCAGTCTTGGCGGCAACCCACGCAGTCGCCGTCAGCTGTTCCACGCGATGGCCAGGATCGGGTGAGTAGAACTCGCCGGTCTCCGAATATGGGTAGCCAGGCGTGCTGGTGTCCGGCAAGGCGATGTGATCGGTCATGGTCAGATAATCGAACCCGAGGGATTCCCCCAGTTTGGCGACCTCAGCCATCGTTTTTGGCGCGGCCATGGGGCCGCTGACCGGCAGGTTGAATCCGATCTGCATGATGTCCTCCGCGAGATGTATGCCAACGCTTTAGCGCAGGCCGGGCGGGGCGTCACGCTGGCCGGCCGCTGCGGCCTTCGGCAATCTGTCGTATAGCAGCCGTGCCGGCGGTCACAGCGATCGCGTGGCACCATGATCGGGCGCATCGCATGACAACGGTAATTCTGTCTCTCTCTGACTCTCTCCAGGCTTTCGTCGAAACCCAGATGGCGGCGAAGGGCTACGGTGATGCCGGCCTGTTCATGCGTGACCTGCTGCGGGACGCACAGAAGCACCACCTCGCCGAACGCCGTGAGCGGCTCTTGATCGCGGGCATGGAAAGCCCGCCGCTGTCGCTGGATGCCGGCTATGCCCGTGATTTGACGGCGCAACTCGACGCGCTGCTCACGGGGGCCGAGACATGAGGGCGGTCATCCATCAGGCGGCCGCGGACGATATCATTCGTCATGCCACATGGTATCAGGGGCGAAGCGTGGCCGCGATCACACGGCGGTTTCAAACCGCCGTGCTCCGGGCGCTCGAACAGCTATGCGCGACCCCGGAATCCGGGGAAAGCCAAGCGGCAGCCCATCCATCACTGGCGGGCCTCCGGGCCTGGCCGCTCAAAGGGTTTGCTGAATTCCGAGTCTGGTACACGACCGAAGCAGACCATGTGGCGGTGCTGCGCGTCCTGCATGAAAAGCGCGACATCGGCATCGCCGACGGCGGATGAGGCCGGCGTGAACCGGCCGCATCGTCCGCTTTTACCCCTTGGCGCGCTTGGGTTTAGCCGCGTTATAGGGCTTCGCACCGGCGGGCTTTGAGAAAGCCGGCTTCACATAAGGCCGCGCACCCGGTTTCTGGAAAGCACGAGGCGTCACGGCACCCTCGATCCGGTTGGCGGCCCATTTGCCCTGCGGCCGCGGTGCCGAATTGGCGGGTGTGGTCCGCTCAAACTGGACCTCCGTCTCCCCGGATTCATGCACCGATGCCAGGAAGCTGCTGACGCTGTCCCAGGCCAGTTCGAACTTCGTCTCGGTATCAAAAATGCGGATCGCGCCGATATCGGCCTTGGTCACATTCCCAAGGCGGCAGATCAGCGGCAGGATCCATTTCGGATCCGCATTGCCGTGGCGTCCGACATTCAGGCTGAACCAGGTCGTATTCTCCGGCCGTGCATGCTTTTCCCGAACCACGGGGGCCGCGCGCTCGGTATTCTTGTAGCTGCGCACCTCTTCCCGGCGTTCCGCCATCGGGGTGAAATCGGCCAGGTCCTGCGCTTCGGGCAGGCGGGCCCGGTACAGGCGAATCAGCGCGGCGGCCACTTCATCAGCCGAGCTGCGTTCCAAGAGCTTGCGGCCCAGATCCAGCTCGTCCTCCGAAGCCGCGACGGTCAAAATCGGATCGGCCAACAGGCGTTCCTGATCCAGCACCCGAATCTCCCCGGCCGTCGGCGGACCGGACCAGATGGCACGGATATTCGCCGAAGCCAGCAGCAGCTCCGCGCGGCGGCGCTTGGGGTGCGGCACCAACAGGACGCAAATGCCCTTCTTGCCCGCCCGCCCCGTCCGGCCGCTGCGATGCGTCAGCGTTTCCTTATTCGTCGGCAGGTCGGCGTGAATCACCAGGCCGAGGTCCGGTAGATCCAATCCCCGCGCGGCGACATCGGTGGCAACGCAAATCCGCGCCCGCCCGTCCCGCAACGCCTGCAGCGCATAGGTCCGCTCTTCCTGCGACAGCTCCCCCGACAGGGCGACGGCATCAAACCCGCGCTTCTGCAAGGAGGCATGCAACTGCCGCACCCCATCACGGGTGGCGCAGAACACCAGCGTCGCGCGGGCGTCAAAGAAGCGCAGCGTGTTGACCACGGCCCGCTCGATCTCATGACCGCCGACACGGATGGCGCGGTATTCGATATCTTCATGCGCCTGATTGCGCACCAGGGTATCGATCCGCAGCGCATCGCGCTGATAGCGCTTCGCCAGATCAGCGATTTCCCGAGGAATCGTGGCCGAGAACAGCAGCGTCCGGCGATCCTTCGGCGTGGCGTCGAGCATGAACTCGAGATCTTCGCGGAAACCGAGGTCAAGCATCTCATCGGCTTCATCCAGCACGACGACCTTCAGCGCTGTGATATCGAGGCCGCCGCGTTCCATATGGTCCCGCAACCGGCCAGGCGTGCCAACGACAATGTGACACCCATTGGCCAACATCCGCCGTTCGCCGCGCGCATCCATACCGCCGACGCAAGACACGATTTTCGCGCCGGCTTGCGCATAGAGCCACGACAATTCGGCATGCACCTGCATCGCCAGCTCCCGCGTGGGGGCAATGATCAGGGCCAGCGGCGCACCGGAGCGCACGGGAAAGGCTTCATCGTCACCCAGCAACGTGGCGCTCATGGCCGCACCAAAGGCAACGGTCTTGCCCGATCCGGTCTGGGCGGACACGAGGAGGTCACGCCCTTCCGCGTCGGGCTGCAAAACGGCGGATTGGACGGCGGTCGGTTCGAGGTAGTCGCGCGCGGCAAGAGCGCGTGCGAGCGCGGCATTAATGGAGGGGAAGTTCATGTAGGTTCCAAACAGGACCGGCCGAATGGGCCAGGGTAAGCCGTCAGGGCCCACCGAATGGGGCTCAGTAAGCCAAAACGGCCGTGATCTGCCAGGGAAATATCGAAAGGCTGCCCGGCTTATGGCGCCGTAACGCAATTCCCGCCCGCGCCGGCTGGATCGGCAAGCCTTGATGATCCGATGTCGCGTTGGGAAAACAGGATGGTGGGCGCGACAGGGATTGAACCTGTGACCCTTCGCGTGTGAAGCGAATGCTCTACCGCTGAGCTACGCGCCCATCCTGCGGGAGGCGCGGTTGATAAGCGGGCCTCCCCCAGGCTGTCAAGGCACTTCCTGGTCCGGCTCTGGCGTTGCATGGCACTTCCGATCGCGGCCGGGGGGGCGTAGCGTGCGACCGTGCGTATCGTTGGGGTCCTGTTTCTGCTCGGCTTTCTGTCCGCGGCCCAGGCGCGGGCGGCGGACCCCCTGCGCCTTTCCTACCATACCTACGCCGTCGGCCTGCATATCGCGGATGTCGAAGCCTCGCTTGGCATCGGTCCCTGGACCTACCAGGCCAGCCTCGCCTTCCAAACGACCGGACTTGTCGGCGCCTTCTATCACAGCCACCACGCCAGCACGGTGCATGGTACCTGGGTCGATGATCGGCCACGCCCGGCCCAATATGCCGCCGATGGCTTCTGGCGCGGCGAAGCGCGGGTGACGCGCATCGACTACACGCTGGGGATGCCGCTGGTGCGGGAATTGAAGCCCCCGCTCGAACCCGAGCGGGAGGCCGTCGCCCCCGAACTCAGACAGGACTCGACCGATTCGCTGAGTGCACTGGCCACGCTCATCCGCACGATCGCGGGGACGGGGCGCTGCGAATCGACCATCCGAACCTTCGATGGACGGCGCGCGGCAGAACTGACCGCCCGTACCGGCGGACAAGACACATTGGATAAGACAGGCCGATCGGCGTTCCGCGGTCCGGCGCTGCGCTGCGAATTTGTCAGCCGGATGCTCGCCGGATTCCGCTTCGACGAATCGAGCCAGTCGGAGTTCCGGCCCCTGAAAGGCGCGGCCTGGTTTGCGTGGCTGACCCCGGATGGCGGGCCTGTGCCGGTCAGGATGACGATCGAAACGCGCTGGTTTGGGCAGGCGACGTCGTATCTGACGGCGGTGGATCAGCGGGACACCCCGTTGGTTGGCCAGCCCGTGCCCTCAGGCCGGTAGCATCCGGGTCGCGATGGACGCCATCTCGGCCATGTCGCGCGCCACCGCGCTGGCCCCCTCGGCCATGGAGGCCGGGCCATATCCCCAGGCAGCGAAGATGCAGGGCAATCCGGCGCCCCGCGCAGCCTGCACATCATTGGCGTGATCGCCCACCATCACCGCCCGATCGGCTGATCCGTCGGCGGCCGCCAGCGTGGCCAGCAGATGCGCCGGATCGGGCTTGCGAACGGGAAAGCTGTCCCCGCCGCCAATCGCGGCCATCAGCGGCGACAGGCCCATCGCATCCAGCAGCGTCCGGGCCGCGCCTTCGGGCTTGTTGGTGCACACGGCAAAACGCCAGCCGCTGCCCGCCAGGTCGCGCAGCGTATCGGCAACGCCTGGAAACAGGCGGCTGGCAACCGCCGCATGGGCCGCGTAATCGTGCGAAAACGCAGCCAGGGCAGCCGGATCCTGCGCGACGCCCTGGGCGGCGAAGGCCCGCTCCACCAGTTTCGCCACACCATCCCCGACCATCGCGGCCGTGGCCGCATAGCCGAAGGGTGGCAAGCCGCGTGCGGCCATCAGCCGGTTCAAGGCCGCCGCCAGATCAGGGACCGTATCGACGAGCGTGCCATCGAGATCGAGAACCAGGACGCGGGAACGCTGTGAACCAACCACCGTGAAGCACTCCGAAACGCGAATTGAAGCGAGGTTACAGAAGCGACCTTTGACACAACAGGGGCAGCACCGCTACGCCAAGCCCTACCGCCCGCCCGGGCCTCGGAACAAAGGACAGCCATGCCGGCAACCGCAATCATCCTGGCGGCGGGACTGGGGACGCGGATGAAATCCGCGCTGCCCAAAACCCTGCACAAAATCGCCGGCCGCACGATGTTGCGCCATCTCCTGGCCAGTTGCGAATCGGTCTTTGACCGGATCGTCGTGGTCTTGGGCCCCGACATGGACGCGGTCCGCCGTGAAGCCGAACCGCATGCCTGCGTGGTCCAGCACGACCGGCTGGGCACCGCCCATGCGGCCCTGCAGGCGGTGGACCATTTCGGCGATGGCGAAGTCGCGATCCTCTACGCCGACAATCCGCTGATCCGACCGGAGACGCTCCGCGCCATGCTGAACCGGCGGCGGAGCGGCGACGCCGGTCTGGAGGCAAGTCTGGGACTCCTTGCCTTTCGCCCAGCCGAACCGGCCCGCTACGGCCGGGTGGTCACCCGGGATGCCTTTGTCGAGCGGATCGTCGAATGGGCCGATGCGTCCGAGGATGAGCGGGCGATCGGGCTTTGCAACGCCGGCGTGCTGTGCGCGGCCGCGCCCGATATGGCGCGCTGGCTTCGGGCGGTTCGCAACGATAATGCCAAAGGCGAATATTACCTCACCGACGTTGTCGCATTGGCGCATGGGCAAGGACGCCGGGTCGCGGCGATCGAAGCGCCGGCCGATGAGGTCGCGGGCGTCAATTCGCGGGTCGAACTGGCCGCGGCGGAAGCGGTGGTGCAAGCCTGGCTCCGCACCGCCGCCATGGATGGCGGTGTGACCATGGTCGATCCCGGCTCGGTCTTCCTGCAAGCGGACACGCAATTTGGGAGGGATGTCACCATCGAGCCGAACGTGGTGTTCGGACCCAATGTATCCGTCGCGGAGGGTGCGGTCATTCGCGCCTGTTCGCATCTCGAGGGATGCGCCATCGGCCCCGGCTGCATCATAGGCCCCTTCGCACGCATCCGCCCGGGCTCGGTTCTGGGGCGGGATGTGCATATTGGCAATTTCGTCGAGCTGAAGGCCGCGACCCTTGCGGATGGGGTCAAGGCCAGCCACCTGACCTATCTGGGCGATGCCGATGTCGGCGAGGCCACCAATATCGGCGCCGGCACGATCACCTGCAATTACGACGGATATTTCAAACACCGCACCACGATCGGCGCCAACGCGTTCATCGGCTCCGACACCGCGCTGGTCGCCCCGGTGCATGTCGGCGATGGGGCGACCACCGCGGCGGGCAGTGTGATCACCGAAGACGTGTTGCCCGGTGCCCTCGCTCTGGCCCGTGGCAGGCAGGTGCAAAAGCCCGGACGCGCCACGGCGATGCGTGCGGCCCTGCAATCGATTAAACAATCGGGCAAACAAAAGGATGGTCGTTGATGTGTGGGATCGTTGGTGTAATCGGGTCGCAGGCTGCCGCGCCCCTGATCCTTGAATCCCTGGGACGCCTCGAATACCGCGGCTACGACAGCGCCGGCATTGCCACATTGGTCAATGGCGCCATTGATCGCCGCCGGGCGGAAGGCAAGCTGTCGAACCTCGCCGCCACGTTGAAGCTGGAACCTTTGGCCGGGGTAACGGGTATCGGCCATACCCGCTGGGCGACGCATGGAGCGCCGACAAAGAACAACGCCCACCCGCACGGGACCGCCCGTGTGTCGCTGGTGCATAACGGTATCATCGAGAACCATGCCGAATTGCGGGCCGAACTCGAATCCGCCGGCCAGATCTTCGCCTCCGAAACCGATACCGAGACCGTGGCCCAACTCGTGGATCTCAATCTGCGGCGCGGCATGCAACCGATCGAGGCCGCCGGCGCGGCGTTGCGCCGGTTGGAAGGGGCGTATGCTCTGGCCATGATTTTCGCCGGCCATCCCGAGCTGATGGTCGTCGCCCAACACGGCGCGCCCTTGGCGGTGGGGTTCGGCGATGATGAGATGTTCGTCGGCTCCGACGGGCTGGCGCTGGCCCCCCTGACCCGCCGTATCGCCTATCTGGAAGATGGTGACTGGGCCGTGGTGGATCGCCAGGGGGCACAGTTTTTCAACATGGCCGGGGAGGCCGTGCAACGCGACGCCAAGCTCACCCGCCTGACCGGTGCGGCCATTGGCAAGGGCAATTTTCGCCACTTCATGGAGAAGGAGCTCCATGAGCATCCCGCGGTTATCGGCGACACCCTGCACCGGATGATCGATCCGGGGACGCGCGCGGTGACACTCCCCACCCTCGGCATCGATTTCGCCACCTTGCCCCGCATCACCATGAGTGCCTGCGGGAGCGCCTTCTACGCCGGGCTGGTCGGGCGCTGGTGGTTTGAGGCGATGGCCCGCATCCCGATGGATGGCGATGTGGCCAGCGAATTCCGCTACCGTACGCCCCCGATGCCGCCCGGCGGCCTCGGTCTGCTGGTGTCCCAGTCCGGCGAAACCGCCGATACCCTCGCCGCGCTGCGTTACATGCGTGAGAACGGTCAGAAGGTCCTGTCGATCCTGAACGTGCCGGAAAGCAGCATGGCCCGCGAAAGCGACGCCGTGCTCGAAACCGTCGCCGGTCCGGAAATCGGGGTCGCCAGCACCAAGGCCTTCACGGCGCAGTTATCCGTGCTGGCCTGCCTGGCCCTGGCGGCCGGCCGGGCGCGCGGGGCCATCACCGCGGCCGAGGAAGCCGCCATGACCCAGGCTCTGTTAGAAGTGCCCAGCCGCGCGGCAGAAGTGCTGGAGAACGACGCCGCCATCAAAGCCATCGCGGAACGCGTGGCGAAAGCCCGGGACGTGCTGTATCTCGGCCGCGGCAATTGCTATCCGATCGCCCTGGAGGGCGCGCTGAAACTCAAGGAAATCAGCTATATCCACGCCGAAGGCTATGCCGCCGGGGAGATGAAGCATGGACCGATCGCCCTGATCGATGCCCAGGTCCCGGTGATCGCGATCGTGCCCTCGGGTCCGTTGTTCGAAAAGACCGCGTCCAACGTGCAGGAAGCCGCGGCACGTGGCGGGCAGGTGATCGTATTCTCCGACGCCGCCGGCGCGGCGAAGCTGAAGGGCATTGCGGTGGAAACGGTGATCCTGCCGGCGGTCGACCCCTTCGTGGCGCCGATCCTGTATGCCATTCCGGTGCAGATGCTGGCGTATTATGTGGCGGTGCTGAAGGGCACCGACGTGGATCAGCCACGCAATCTGGCGAAGTCCGTTACGGTCGAATAGCCCGCGGGCGCCAGCCGAACCAACGAGCGAGACGTCCTGACGCCGCTTCAGACCGTCAGCGTGCCGCGCATCACCGGCACGCAGGACCCGGCGACGGTCGCCAGGACCGCGCCCTCCGCCGTTTTGCGGGCACCGCCGATGATCAGGCTCGGGCGGCCCATTTCGATCCCTTGCTCGATTTCGAAATGCAAGGCGACGTCCTCACCCGGTGCCAAGGACGTCAGCAACGCCGACAAGGCCGCATTGGCCGCACCGGTGGCCGGATCCTCCATCACACCGGCCAGGGGCGCGAACATGCGGGTGCGTAGCGTCGTCGCATCACCGTCGCGGCGCACATACAGATGCAGCGCAAAGCGCAGTTCCAGCCCGGGGAATTGCGCGGAGGCCTGCTGAAACGCCGCGATATTGGGCTGCGCCCGCGCCAGGGCTTCCAGACTCGCGATCTCCGCGATCACGAATGCTGTGCCGACCGAGGCAATCAGCGGTGTGTGCGCGTTCGTGAGGATATCGTTGACGGACAGGCCGGCGCAGGCGGCGATCACCTCCGTCGGCACACCATCGGAAATGGTCAAAGAGCGGGGGGCCGAGATGCGGGCGCCGCTGATCGCTTTGTCCGTTCCCCGAAGAATATGCACCCGCACGAGGCCGGCCAGTTCCTCAAACGTGTAATGCTCGGGCGGATTGGGGTCCTGCCCCGCCAGCACGAAACCGGTGCCCACATTCGGATGGCCCGCGAATGGCAGTTCCCCGCGCGGCGTGAAGATGCGGACCTTGGCGTGGTTCCTGGGGTTGTCAGGCGGGAGGACGAAGGTCGTTTCCGATAAATTGAACTCCGCCGCGATGGATTGCATCTGGGCGTCCGTCAGGCCCGCCGCGTTGGGAAACACAGCCAAGGGATTGCCGCCGAAGCGCTGGTCGGTGAAGACGTCGACGGTGACGAAATCGTAGCTGGGCATGATGCCTCCCATGGATGCGTGACATTCGGTCGCATGACAAAGCTGGGCCCGGGCCAGCGCGGATCAAGCCCGGCTGTTGGGTCGATTCAAAATGGCGCGCACGAAAGTGCACAGATTCCCGCCCGGGAACAAATGCCCCGCGACCCCTGCCCGCTCCGCCGCCTGCAGGTCGGTGGCCTGGTCGCCGATCATGATGCAACGATCGGGGTTGAGGTCCCAGGCCCGGATCAGATCCAGCAGCATCCCCGGCGCCGGCTTGCGCCAGTCGCTGACACGGCGATAGGCGGGAACCAAGGCGTCCTCGTGATAAGGGCAGTAGCGGACATCGTCGATGGTGCCGCCCACGGCACGCGCCGCGTCGGCGATCCAGTCCAGCAAGTGACGGACATCGTCCTCGGTATATTTCCCCCGCGCCACGCCGGACTGGTTCGTGACGATGAACACATGCCAACCGGCGCGCGTGGCCAGCCGGATCGCGTCCAGGGCGCCGTCCATCCATTCGAAGCGATCACGGCTGCCGACATAGCCATGATCGACGTTGATCACCCCGTCGCGGTCCAGGAACAGCGCCGGGCGTTCCGGCCAGGTCACATGATCGAGTCCCGGCGGCGGCAGAGCGTCGCCCGGCCGGGCAACGCTGACACCGGGCAGAGCAAAGACAGCGCCCGCCGCCGCCGCGGCCAGCACATCGCCCACATTCCCGGCGAAGGGCTCCGTGGAGGCACAGGCCAGGAAACGGTCCTGCAACACGGCCTCCGCCAGGGTGGCGACGACGTCCAGACGCGCGGGGCGCGGCAGGGATGCGGCGATCGGTGCCGTTGCCAGGGGCGCATCGGTCAGCACGACGAATTCGGCCACACCGAAGCGCTGCATTTCCCGCAGGAACGGAACCAGCGACGCCGGCTCTGCCCCGAGCCGGACCACGCACTGGCGGATCGTCGCTTGCATCACGCCGCGTCCGCGACCACATCCCGGCTGGCCCGGACCTTGTCCACCCGGCGCCCATCCATTTCCAGAACCTCAAACAACCAGCCGGCAAACACGATCCGATCCCCCGCATGCGGCACCCGCCGCAACAGCGCCAACAGCAGACCGGCCAGGGTATGATAGCTGCCCTCGGCCGGCAGATCGGGCAGGCCCAGGCGGGCCTTCAGTTCATCGACCGGCATCATGCCGTCCATCAAAAGAGTGGTCTCACCATCTGGACCGGTCGAGCTGACCTGGGTTTCCGAGTCCGTGGGATCGCCGACGATGGCCTCCAGCACATCGGCCGCGGTCACCACGCCTTCAAAACTGCCATACTCATCCATCACGAGCGCGAGGCCGAGCACGTCGGATTTCAAGCGTTCCAGCGCGTCCAGTGCCGTGACGGTGTCCGGCACGATAATCGGCTGGCGCAACGCCGCACCGACGGACAATTCGCCCCCGCTGAGAATGCGGTCGAGCAGGTCCTTGGCCTGCACCACACCCACGACGTTGTCGATGGACCCGTCACAGACCACGAACCGCGAATGCGGCGCGGCCTTGAGCGTGGCGGCGATATCCTTGGGGGGATCGGTGCGATCGATCCAATGCAGCTCGGTGCGCGGGGTCATGATGGCCCGCACGGGCTTGTCGGCAAGGCGGAGGACCCGCTCGATCATGTCCCGCTCTTCATGCTCCAGCACGCCGGACTGGGTTCCCTCGGCCAGGAGCATTTTCAGTTCCTCCTCGGTCACCGACTGCGCCGGCGCCCGATGCAAGCCCATCAGACGCAGGATCAGCCCGGACGAGGCCCCCAGCAACCACACCGCCGGGGCCGCCAGAACCGCCATCCGCGCGATCGGCCGCGCGACCCGGCTCGCGGTCATTTCGGGATTCCGCAGCGCGAGATGCTTGGGCACGAGCTCCCCGATGACCAATGTCAAATAGGTGGTCACAATCACGACCACGGTCAACGACAACGTCTCCGCCGCCGGCGCGAGGGAGGGAAAGGTTTCCAGCCAGTCCTGCAGGTGGGACGCGATTCGGGCGCCGCCGAACACGCCGGTCAGAACACTGATCAGCGTAATCCCGATCTGGACGGTGGGGAGGAAAAGCTGCGGATCCTCTGCCAGGGCACGGGCGGCTTTGGCGCCGACGACGCCCTTGCTTTCCAGAACGGCGAGCCGCGCGCGGCGAACCGAGACGAGTGCCAACTCGCTCATGGAGAACAGACCGTTCAGCACGATCAAGAGCAGGATGATGAGGATTTCGAACGTGATACCCATGATGTCGCTGTAACGCGGTCCTTATTCTATCGCCGGGACAGGATAGCACTTCGGCGGTCGGAACGGCATGAGGATGTGTTGCAGCCGCATACTATCATGTGGTGAGAATTATCTTGTTTTCTGTTTTTCATTCATGGTTTGTTAACCTCTGCAAAACAAGGGGAATACACCATGCGCACGCATGCAACGGCAACTATCATCGATTTTCCCGCGCGCCCGCCGGCCGATCGGCTCGCCGCCGCCTTGGCCAAACTCTCCGCCGCCATGACCGAACAACGGGAGGCCGTCGCCTCCTGGCGCGCGGCCCTGGGGGATCTGGCCGTCACCAGTCAGGCGATCGGGCATGATCTGTCCGACCTCCAGCACAGCCTGACCAAACTGGGGCAGACCGTTGCCACCCTGCATGATGATGCCACGGCGACCATCGACTGGGCCGACGCCACGTTGGCATGCGGGGTTGCGCCCCGGCACTGATCTCGGTTTGGTACGGCCTCGCCGACAGGAGCCCTACGATGCCGGACCACAGGCTGATCACCACCCTTCGCGCCGCACGGGTCGTCCCCGTGGTTCGCACAAGCTCAGCCCGTCTCGCCGAGACAGCAGTGACCTGGCTCCGCGATGCGGGGATCCGCATCTTTGAGATCACGCTGACCATCCCCGACGCACTCCCGCTCCTGCGCGATCTCGCAACCGACCCTGATCTGCTCATCGGCGCCGGCACCGTGACGGATGCGGCGGCGGCGGAGCGGTGCCTGAACGCCGGCGCCCGGTTCATCGTCGCGCCCTGGGTCGATGCAACGCTCGCCGCCCCGTGCCGCGCGGCGGACGCCGCGCTGATGCTCGGCGCCCTGACCCCCACCGAAGTGCGCGCGGCGCTGGCAGCCGGGGCCGATGTGGTCAAGGTGTTTCCGGCGGCGTCGGTTGGCGGCCCGGGCCATGTGAAGGCGCTGGCGAGTGTGCTGCCGGGCGTCGCATTCTGCCCGACCGGCGGCGTGGAGCCCGGTCACGTCGCGGCCTATCTCGCCGCCGGGGCGGCCTTCGTCGGCATGGGCGGCGCCTTGGTCGATGAGCGCCGCATCGCCGTCGGCGACCGCGCGGCCATCCAGGAAGTGGCCCGGCAGGTGCTGGCATGAGCGTCGATCTGCTCTGCCTCGGCGAGCCGATGCTGGAATTCAACCAGCGCCCGCAATCACCCGACGGCGGGCGGTTCTATTTGGAAGGCCACGGTGGCGACACGTCCAACGCCGCCATCGCGGCCGCCCGCCAGGGTGCGCGCGTGGGCATGATGACCGCCATCGGCCGGGATATGCCAGGCGATAGCTTCATGGCCCTATGGGCACGGGAAGGCGTCGACACATCCTCCGTCATCCGTACCGACCGGGGTCCGACCGGGGTCTACTTCGTCACTCATGACGCAGACGGACATCATTTTCTGCACTACCGCACCGGATCCGCCGCGTCGCACTATGGCCCGGCCGATGTGCCGCGGGACGCGATCGCGCAAGCGCGGATGCTCTTCACATCGGGCATCAGCATGGGCCTGTCGGCCACGGCCTGCGATGCCGTCTTCGCCGCCATCGACAGTGCCAGGTGTCATGGGGTGGCCGTCGCATTCGACACCAATTACCGCCCGAAACTCTGGCCCCCCGCGCGTGCGGCCGCGGTGATGCATGCGGCCATGGCGCGCGCGGACTTCGCGATGCCCGGGGTCGAGGATGTGCAGCTCCTCACCGGCCTGACCGATCCGGATGCGATGCTGGATTTCTATCTGAACCTCGGTTGCAAGGTGGTGGTCCTGAAAATGGGCGCGGCCGGAGCCTATCTGGCAACCGCGGCGCAACGGCACCGGATCCCCGCTTTTCCGGTCGAGGCCGTCGATGCGACCGGGGCCGGCGACACCTTCTGCGGGTCGTTCCTGGCCCGCATCCTCGCCGGGGATGATAGCAACGAGGCAGCTCGTTATGCGGTGACGGCCGCCGCGCTGAAATGCACGGGTTACGGTGCCGTGGGCCCGATTCCAACGGCCGCGGCCGTGATGGCCGCGCTGCGGCGATAAGCGGTCCGTTACTGCTATGCGGCGGCAGGCCGGGCAGGCCGGACCATGTCGCGGGTCCGGTGCCATCGTTGGCGCGTCCCCCATGATGGATGCAACGCCACCATACCACCCCCGCACCCCGCGCGCTGGTGCGCAAGCCGACGGGTGCTAGCGTCGCGCCAGGAAACGTCCCGCCAATAACACTCCCACGAAGGAGCTGGGCCATGACTGCGCTTACCGCCTCGCCGCGCCTCAAGCGGATCCAACGCCGATCGGTCGCGCTTTTGGTGCTCGGCTGCGCTCTGAACTATGTCGACCGTTCCACCCTCGCCGTGGCCAATCCGCTGATCCGGCACGATCTGGGGCTTTCGATCGTGGATATGGGGTTGTTGCTGTCAGCCTTCCTCTGGGCCTATGCGGCCTTCCAGTTGCCCTCCGGTGCCTTGGTCGATCGTTTGGGGCCGCGCCGGTTGTTGGGTGCGGGTATTTTCATCTGGTCGCTGGCGCAGGCGCTGGGCGGGCTTGTCGGCGGGTTCTGGCAATTCGTCGGCGCGCGGGTGTTCCTGGGGATGGGCGAATCGCCCCAATTCTCCGGCCTCGTGCGGGTGGTGCGTGACTGGTACAATGTGCGCGAACGCGGTCTGCCCACCGGCATTGGGCTGTGCGGCTCCAAGCTCGGGCCGGCCCTGGCGCCGCCGCTGCTCACGGTGCTGATGCTGGCCTTTGGCTGGCGCTGGATGTTCGTGATCATGGGCGTGTTCGGGATTGGGGTCGCCATCCTCTGGTATGCGGTCTATCGCGAGCCGCATGAGGTCGATCTGACCGAGGACGAAAAGGCCTATTTGACGGACGGGGAAGCACCGCCGGTCGCCGAGCGGGTGACCTGGGCCGACTGGAAGCAGTTGTTCGCCTACCGCGCCACCTGGGGCATGGTCCTGGGCTTTTTCGGCGAGGTCTACATGGGCTGGGTCTATCAGGCCTGGTTGCCCGGCTACCTCGAAATCGAACGCCATATGAGCATCCCCAAGACCGGCTGGGTCGCGGGCATTCCCTTCGCCTGCGGGGTCTTTGGCAGTGTCTGGGCCGGCTGGCTGGCAGACCGCCTCTCCGCCCGGGGGGTTTCCCCCATCAACAGTTGTAAGATACCCGTCGTCATCGGGCTGAGCGGCATGGCGGGTTTCACCATCGTCGCCGCCTTGACCCCCAGCACCTTCGTCGCGGTCGCCGCGATTTCGGTTGCCCTGGCCTTCAACGGCATGGCCGGCGCCATGTGCTGGGCCTTGGCGAGCGTCGCCGCGCCGCGCCACTGCACCGCCTCCCTGGGATCGATCCAGAACTGCGGCGGGTATATCGGCGGCGCCTTGGCCCCGACCATCACCGGACTGATCGTCCATAACACCGGCAGTTTCGTGCCCGCCCTCCTGTTCAGCGCCGCCCTCGGGCTGAGCTGCGCGCTGGTCTACATCTTCATGGTTCCGGGCCAGCCGATCGATGTGAGCGCGTTTGGGGATAAGCGGGTGGCGGCACAATGAGGCGGCGCGCCCTGCTGAGTGCGGCCGCAGCCGCCAGCCTGGCCCGGTCTGCTCTGGGGGGGCCGGCTCGGGCGGTTGCGGCCAAAACCCTGACCTTCGTGCCGCAGGCCAACCTCAACAGCATCGACCCCGTGTGGAACGCCGCGATGGTGACCCGCAACATGTCGGCGATGGTCTACGAGACGCTGTACGGCCGCGATGAATTCATGCAGGCCCGCCCGCAGATGGTCGAGAGCGACCAGATGGAGGATGGCGGCCGCCGCTGGACCCTCCGCCTGCGCGAGGGGCTGCGCTTTCACGATGGCGAAAAGGTGCTGGCACGCGACTGCACCGCCAGCCTGCGCCGCTGGGCCCGCCGCGACCCTGGTGGCACCAGCCTATTTACCCGGATGGACGCGCTGGAGACGCCGGACGACCGTACGATCGTGTTCCGGCTGAACAAGCCTTTCCCGCATCTGCGCAAGCTTCTCTCACGCTTCAACACCCCGGCGGTAATCATGCCGGAGCGGCTGGCGCAAACCGACCCGTTCAAGCAGGTCCCGGAAGCCATCGGCTCCGGCCCGTTTCGCTGGCTTGCCAATGAGCAGGTCATCGGCAGCCATGCTGCTTTCGCCCGCAACGACGCCTATGTCCCCCGCGATGAAAGGCCCAGCTACATGGCCGGTGGACGCCGGGTGCTGGTGGATCGGGTGGAATGGAAGATGATCCCCGACGCCAGCACCGCGGCCAATGCGCTGGTCACCGGGGAGGTCGATTGGGTGGAAATCCCCCTGCCCGATCTGTTGCCGATGCTCCGGCGCGCCGCCGGTGTGCAAACCGGACTGCTCGATCCCTACGGCAGCATGGCCTCCGTGCGGCTGAACCACCTGCATGCGCCGACCAACACGCTCGGTGTACGCCGCGCCATGCTGGCCGCGATTGACCAGCAGGAGGTCATGACAGCGATCTTCGGTGCCGATACCAGCCTTTGGTTCGCGCCGATCGGCTTCTTCAATTCGGGAAACGCAGCGGTGGATGGGGTGGGGATGGAGGCGGTGCGCAACCGCCCCTCCAACGCACAAGCCCGCGCAATGCTGAAGGAGGCCGGCTACAACAACGAGCCCGTCGTGCTGCTGCATGCGACCGATCATAACCTTTACAACCCGGCCGGCACCGTCGTCGGCGACGCCTTCCGCGCCATCGGGCTGAACGTGGTCGATCAGTCCATGGACTGGGGCACGGTCATGCAGCGCCGCGTCAGCAAGGAGTCCCCCGATAAAGGCGGCTGGTCTGCGTTCGCCACCGCCGCGCCGGCCGCGGAATACCTGGATCCGCTGCTGGCGACCTTCCTGCGTGCCAGCGGGACGGAAGCGTTCTACGGCTGGCCCACGGATCCCGGGATCGAGGCGTTGTTCGCCGAATGGCTGGACACGGCCGATGAGGCGGCCCAGACCCGGTTACAGCAGGCGTGGCAGCAGCGGGCCTTTGACATGGTCCTGCATGTGCCACTGGGACGCTACGTCCTGCCCTCCGCCTGGCGCAGCAACATCAGCGGGCTGCTGCGCGGGCCTGCGGTGGTGTTTTGGAATGTGGAGAAGGCGTAGGGACGCTATCTTGGGCGATACTACAGCCGCTATACTCCGACTCCGGGTCTCCCCGCGTCCTGGCCAGAGACCAATGAGGCAGAATTCCGATGACAAGCCTGGACTACGGCAAGCCGCTGTTCGACGACCTGGAACCCGGGACTCCCGCCGTTCCGGTGGCCCGGAAGCGCGGCGCCAGCGCCCGGGCGCCGATCTTACCACCGCCGGTACCGGCGACGGCCGAACAAACGATCGAAGCAGGTGCACGCCCCGACACCGATCTCCTCGGCTTCGCGGAGGGCCGCAGGTTCAGGACGATTATGGCGGATCCGCCTTGGCGGTTTCAGAATGCGACCGGCAAGGTCGCACCCGAACACAAACGCCTGAACCGCTACGGGACAATGACCTTGGCCGACATTCAGGCCTTGCCCGTCACCGGCATCGCGGAAGAGACCGCCCATCTCTATCTCTGGGTGCCGAACGCCTTGTTACCCGATGGTCTGGCGGTGATGCGGGCCTGGGGGTTCACCTACAAATCCAACATCGTCTGGCACAAGATCCGCAAAGACGGCGGGTCCGACGGGCGCGGGGTCGGGTTCTATTTCCGAAACGTCACCGAGCTCATCCTGTTCGGCGTGCGCGGCAAGAACGCGCGCACCCTTGCCCCGGGCCGCAGCCAGGTGAATATGCTGCAGACGCGCAAACGCGAGCATTCACGCAAGCCCGATGAGCAGTACGACATCATCGAGGCCTGCTCGCCGGGTCCGTATGTGGAATTGTTCGGGCGCGGCACGCGCAAAGGCTGGTCGACCTGGGGCAATCAGGCGGATGACAGCTACGAGCCAACCTGGAAGACCTATGCCAATCACTCGCAGGCAGCCCGGGACACCGCCACTCTATTCGACTGACGCCGTGCCTTCATCGATCAGGGTTTCCACGACGGCTTGCGGCTCGCCAAAAGTTACCAGCCGCGCGGGGAGTCCGATCAGAAGCAATGGGCACGGGTTGCCCACGCCGCGATGAACGCGGTCCTCCAGCTTGCGCCAATGCGTGGTCGCGGTGCCGAATTTGTCCTGCACGAAGGCCGCGGCCCAAGCCTCCGCGAAGGTCGTCTCACCGCGGACACGCCTTGTATATTCAGTCAGCTGCCGCCGCGTCGGGGACAACCCGATCTGCGTCAGATCGTCCGGTCCGCTGATGCCGCCCTCCACCGCAAAGCGAAGCACCATCGCGCGCATTTCGTCCTGAAGTGTGGTGCCACGCGTGATGAGAATACCCAGGGAAATCGCGCCATCGGCGTGCAGGCGCTTATAGTTTTCCAGATCACGATCGAAGAACGGATCTTTGTTGTTCCATTCGATCTCCAACGCCAGAACGCCGGCTTTGAAACGGGCAATATGATCGAGCTCGTGAGAGATCGACTCCCGCGCGACGCCATCGATCGTGCGCTGCACTTCGAATTTATGTTTGCGCCAGCCATGCTCGTGAAGGGCTCTGCGCAACCGCTGCGTGCCTTTCGTCTCCCCACCGCCAGAGCCGACGATTTCCTCCACCGGGATTGTCGCACCCAGCAAAATCGTCGTGAGTTGTTCGATGACCGCAGGAAAATCGACGCGCAGAATGGCTTCCGCGTGGGAATGGCACTCAACCTGGAACCCTGCGCGCCGGAGGCTGTCGAACATGGGCTTTCATAATCCGCCCCAGGATCGTTGTCAGCCAGTTATCGCATCCAACTGCATTCACTTCCCCGCGCTGAGCTTCGTGATGTCGATCGCCGTCGCGTAAGCCAGCTTCGCCTCCATCGGCGCGCTGCCGTTGACGGTGACCATGATGCGGTTATTCACCATCATCTGGATTTCGTTACTGCTGGTCTGAATCGCGCGCTGGCTGCCGATGCGGATCAACTTGCCCATCGCGCCGGCCATCGCCGGGTTGTTCATGATCATACCCAGCTGCGCCAGCACGGGGGAATCCGCGACGACCTGGATCTCAACATCCTCCCCGCCGGCATTGCGATAGCGCCGCGACGCCTGGGCGCCGCCGCCCATGAAGGTCAGCTCCGAGGTCTTGGCCTCCGCCTCATCGGCGGTCCACCCGGCGAGGGGCTTGGGCAAAGCCGCGGCGAGGGCGGCGGCGGCGCGCTGGGACAGCAATTGCAGCGCCTCCTGCATCGCCATGCGGGCGGCGCCGGGGTCACCGGCCTGGTAGGTGCGCATCGCTTCCTGCATCGCGTCGGTCACCTCATCCGCGCGGGCGGCCGCGGGAAGCAGCAGGGCCAGGGCGGCGAGGGCAGTCACTACGGTCCGTTGCATGATCCACTCCAGGGACGGGCATCACCGTCCGGTTCAAATTCTATGAAATTCGAGAAACCGCCAGCCGCCCGCGCCTCACAGGTCGGCGATCCGGATCCAGGCCGCCACGGCGGTAGAGATCAGCAGCCCAGCGGCCAAGGCCGGGGTGCCAAGCAACCCCAGTTCGCGGGTCACCGCTATCCAGATGACCATGCTCGCGATCCCGACCGCGATCCCCCCGATCAAGGAGGCTTTGCCAGGCTTGATGCGGGCGCGTGGGGCGTTCATTCCGCGGCCATCCGAACCTGCCCGGCGCGCAGGTCATCGGTTGAATGGCGCACCCGCTTCAGGTCCCGCCGCACCGTCGCCGTGTCATAACCATTGAAGATGTGCTTCAGCAGGCCGCAACGCAGGTCGGAGGTGCCAAAGAACCAGTCCGCCACGGGATAGGTCAGGTTGAAGTTACGTTCCATCATGATCGCGGGATTGTGGTGCGCGATGTGGTGGCGGCGGATCGAGTTCACCAGCGGGATGTGCCGCACGATGCTGTCGTCTTTGACATGGCAGCAGAAGTGGAACAGCTCGTAATTCAGGTAGAGCCCGACATTGGTGATCAGCAGCAGCCAACCCGCATTCGCCAGTCCGGCGAGGCCCAGGATATAAGCCGGGACCAGCGACATCGCCATGAATGCCACCAGCGCGTAAGGCGGGAAGAACACGATGCGGAAGTCCCGCGTATTGTCGATCGTGGGTTCGATGTCGGTGAAGAACTGGTGATGCGCCAAAGTGTGGCGCTTGTAGATGCCCATGAAGCCCTTCACCGGGCGGTGCATGATAAAGCGGTGGATCCACCACTCGAAAACGTTGGACACGCAGAAGGCGAAGGGGATCACCAGGAACTCAAACCACGCGGGGGTGGCGATCTGGCGGGCGCAATACCAGATGGCGGTGCCGCCCAGCGTGTAGATCATCGCCACATGCACCCAGCCGGCATAGGCGGGCGCGATGCGATTGCGGAAATCCGCGCGAAACGCCGCCTGACGGCGCGACATCATGGCCTGGGTCATCGGATGGCTCCCTACGGGATCAACGATAGGACCGCACACGGCCCCGCGACAAGGCCTACGATCCATCGCATAATGAATGGAACAAGCAGGAGACCCCAGGATGCTCGAACTCGCCACCCCCGCCAGCTTCAAGGACCATATCGGCCAATCCCTCGGTGCCAGCGAATGGGTGACCGTGGATCAGGACACCATCAACCGATTCGCCGATGCCACAGGGGATCACCAGTGGATCCATATCGACGTCGAACGCGCGGCGAAGGAGATGCCCAATGGCAAGACCATCGCGCACGGCTTCCTGACGCTGTCGCTGCTGCCGCGCCTTCTCGACAGTATTTATGCGATCAAGAAGTCCTCGCGCGGGATCAATTACGGCTCCAACAAGGTGCGGTTCACGGCGATGGTGCCATCAGGCTCCCGCATCCGGCTGCACGCGGCGGTCAAATCGGTGGAGGATGTCGAGGGCGGCGTGCGCCTGACGCTGGATTGCTCGATGGAGCTAGAGGGCGCCACCCGCCCGGCCCTGGTCGCCGAATTCCTGCTCATGGCCTTCGACTGATGGACAAAGAGGCTCTGACGGCCTGGGCCCTGGGCGCCGGCTGGCAAATGATCGCCGGCATGCCCAGCCTGACCAAACCCTCCGCCCCCAAGGAAGCGATCGTCCGGCTGGCGCTGAAAGCCACGGTCGTGAACCTGGAGGTCAAGAAACCCGCCGGCAAATGGGAAAAGGTCGCAGGCAAGCCCTATGCCGCGGTCGAACCCGATGACGAAGGCCTGCCGCTGGGCCTGGGATTTGAAACCATCCCAGGCTTTCGCATGCTTATGCGTGACAACAAGGATCGCCAGGTCTTCGCCAAACTGACCGGCAAGGGCTGACGCGCCCCATAAGCCCGTCCAGCGGCACCCAACCCCGTCACCCCACCTGGAGCAACTGGCCCGTCACGCCGCTGGCCGCATCCGACAGCAGGAAGGCCATCGCCTCCGCCACTTCTGTTGGCGTGACCCAGCGCGACCTGTCGGCATCCGGCATCGCCGCGCGGTTCTGCGGGGTATCGATCGTCGTCGGCAACACCGCGTTGACCCGGATCCGCGCGCCGCGCAGTTCCTCGGCCAGGCTTTCCGTCAGCCGCATCACCCCGGCTTTGCTGGCGGCATAGGCGGCCACCTCAGCCCCGGCCTTCAACCCCGCGACGCTGCCGATACCAACCAGCGCCCCGCCGCCGGACTGGCGCAGGGACGCCGCGGCGGCGCGGTAGATATTCCAGGTGGTCTTGATATTCAGGCTGAACATCAGCTCCCACTGATCCAGCCCGGTATCGGCCAGCTTGCCCATGGTGAAGCCGCCCACCGTGGTGCCAACCCCATCCAGCCGGCCGCAGACCGCCACGACGTGGGAAACCAGGGAGTCCGTCGCCACGGGATCGGTCAGATCATAGTCCGACAAGGCCAGATGCCCGCTTCCCGGCAGCGCCGCGACCACCGCTTCAAGCCGCGGCTTGACCGTGTCCACGGCCGCCACGCGGGCGCCTCGGGATGCGAGCAACGCCGCCAGCGCCGAACCAACATTTCCGGCCGCGCCGGTGACGATGATGACCTGACCGGTGACCATATCCGAATGCTCCTGTTGCTGGGCGATCATAGCACGGCGCCGCTTTATCCCCACAGCCGATCGAAGAACTGTGCGATCTCAGACGCCGCGCGATCCGGGTCCTCGCGATGCGGGAAATGCCCCACCCCCGGGAACAGCGCGCTATCCAGGTCCGTGAACGTCTCCCCCAGCCGATCGGCCCAGGCAGACAGGAGCACGCTGTCATGCTCGCCCCAGCGCACACAGGTTGGCAAGCCGATCGGCTGCGCGGCCGGCGCCTGGCCGCGCATCATCGCGATCCGGCTTGCATGCGCCGATTTGTACCAGTTGAACCCGCCCGCCAGGTTGCCGGGCTTGAGGAAGTTGTCCACCCAGGCTTCCAGCACGTCCTCAAACGCATCCTGGCGATAAGACCAATGCCGCAGGAAATGCGCGAAATAAGCCCGGCAGGTGTCGCGGGAGGCTCCGACCAGCGCCGGGGCGAAGTCCATCTGATGGAACGACTGGTACCAGATTTCGTTCAACCGCCCTGGCTCGGACATGCGCGGGCCGATGCCGGGATAGACGAAATCAAAGAAAAACAGGCCCTTGATGCGTTTCGGTGCCATGCGTGCCAAAGGCTGCATCACCGCCCCGCCGACATCGTGGCCGACAATGCCCGCCTGCCCGATCCCGAGGGCATCGAGCACGCCCAGCATATCCGCGGCATGCGCCTCGGCGCCAAACAGGCCGGGCGGCTTGTCACTGTCACCGAAGCCGCGCAAATCCGGGGCGATCAGCCGGTAACGATCCGCCAGGCGCTGCATCACCGGTTCCCAGGTCAGCCAGAATTCGGGCCATCCATGCAGCAATAACAGAGGTTTGCCCTGCCCTGCTATCGCGACATGCAAGGATGCGTCACCGACGCGGATGGTCTGATGGTCAATCATGGGATGGCTCCCTCAATCTCGTCACTGGTCAGGCGCCAGGCGTTGTCCAATTCGGCCACGACGCTGCGCATGAACATCTCCGTCAAGTCCAACGCCCTGGCGTCATCACCGAGGTGATCGGCCAGCAAGGCCAAAGCCAACTGCCGGGGTCCATCGCCCTCATAGGTCCATTCGAACCCGGCGGGGGAAAAGCGCTTCAGGTCGAAGCGTGGGTTCAGGGCAACCCCGTCCACCGTCACCACGGCGCCATCCAAGCTGCGCCCGCCCTCATAGACCTTCATGGGAACATCACCACGCTGCGCACGGTTTCCCCGCGCTTGAGGGCGGCGAAACCCTCATTGACGTCATCAAGGCGGATACGGGCGGAAATCATCTCGTCCAGCTTCAGCTTCCCGTCGAGATAGGCCCGCGCGAGCATCGGGAAATCCTGTGCCGGCTTTGCCCCACCATAGGAGCTGCGCACGATCCGCTTCTCCTGCATCAGGCTGCCCCAGCGGAACGCGACCTCATCATTCACCGCGACTTTGCCGAGCCAGACGATCTGCCCGCCGGGGCGCACCGCCTCAGCCGACAGGCGAAACGTCTCCGGCCGGCCGGCTGCCTCGATGATCACGTCCGCACCGCGGTTGTCTGTCAAAGATTTCGCGAGATCAACGGCTTCCAGAGGGTCGCAGGCATGGGTGGCACCAATCGCGCGGGCCAGTTGGCGGCGGGCCGGGTTGGGGTCCACGGCGATGATGCGCTCGGCACCGGCCAGCACGCAGCCCTGGATCGCCGATAGGCCCACCGCGCCGCAGCCGATCACCAGAGCCACGTCACCCCAGCGCAGGCTGGCGATGCGGGTCGCGGCCCCGACCCCGGTCATGACCCCGCAGCCGATGAGCGCGGCCCGGTCGAAGGGCATGGTGTCCGGCACACGGATCGCCGCCTGGGCCGGAACCACGCAGTATTCCGAGAAGCCCCCCAGATACATGAGCTGATGCATCGGCACCGCGTCGCAGGACAGGCGGGGCTTGCCATCGAAATGGAACCCCTTCGGCCCATTCGTCAGAAACTGCCGGCACAGGATCGGCTGCGACCGTTCGCAGTAGAAGCAGGTTCCGCAATGCGGATTCCAGGACAGCACGACCCGGTCCCCCAGGCCCAGGTCGGTGACCCCGGCTCCGACTTCGACCACCTCACCCGCGGCCTCATGGCCCAGCACGGCGGGAAGGTTGATCGCGATCGCGCCCTCCATCGCTTCCAGGTCGGTATGGCAGAGGCTGGCGGCCCGCATCCGCACCAGCACGTCACCAGCGGCGACGGGGCCGACATCGATGGTCTCGATGGTCATGGGCGCGTTGGTTTGCCGCAGGACGGCGGCTCTGGCTTGCGGCATGGTTTCCCTCCGGGGCGTGCTTCACGCCATCATGGCGCGGCCGGACGGGTTGGTGAAGCCGGTGACGGTGTTCCGATCAGGGCGGCGTGGCTGGGTCGCGATGGC
>CAIXEA010000115.1 GCA_903918315.1 uncultured Acetobacteraceae bacterium
ACTCTTTCCCTACACGACGCTCTTCCGATCTATGACGGTTGTTTTGTTGACCATACCGACGGATGCTTGTGATCGCCCCAACGGGGTTTGCCAACCGCCTCACCCCGCCTTCAAAAACCCCGCGACCAACTCCACAAACTTCTCCGGCTGTTCCAACTCCGGGTGATGCCCGGCTTCCTTGATCGTCTGGAACCGTGCCCCGGGGATCAGCCCGGCAAAGGCCTTGCCGTATTCCGGCAGCACGATCCGGTCGCTCTCCCCCCACAGCACCAATGTTGGCACCGCGATCCGGCGCAACCACGCCTTGAGCCGCGGGTTATACAGATGCGGGGTCCAGGAATACAGGCACAGCGAATCCCAGTTCCGCGCCAGCGCCACCATCTCCGCATCGCTCATCGCGTCTGAAATCGTGGCCTGCCAGCCCAGCCCGTAGCAGCCCGCCGGCCGTTTCGACGGATCGTGCCAGGCGCGGCGGTTCAGTTCCTCGGGGCTGGTGTTGAAGACATGCGTGATATCGCGATCCTCCCGCCCGCCGAGCTTGATGCCCACGGGATCGACCAGGATCAGCCGGGCGAGGTTCGCGGGCCGGGTCACCGCCACCTCCGCCGCGATCCAGCCGCCGAAGCCAAAGCCGATCATGGTGGTGTTGGGGGGGGCGCTGTCGAGCACGTCCTGATAGAGGTTGATCAGATCATACATCGTATCGAAATCGGTCGGCATCGGGCTGGCGCCGAACCCGGGGTGGGAGGGAATGGTCATCTCCCCGTGCCGACCCAGCAGCGGCAGAAACGGCGCGTTGGGGCTGATCGGATTGGTCCCGTGCACCAGCAGGATCGGGTCGCCCTCCCCCTGCCAGAGCGTCTCGAGATCGAGGGTTCCGACCCGCATCATTCCGCCGCCACCTTCACTGTTTCCTCAATCGCCGGCAGATCGGCCAGTTGCGGCAGGACCTCCTTCGCCGCGAGGTTGAAACTCTTCTGCGCCTGGGCGTGGGTCACCAACCCCTGGCGGGTCATCATGATGATCCGCCCGACGCCGCCGACGCGCTGGCGGAAGTCCTTGATCTGGCGGGCGACGGTATCGGGATTGCCGCAGAACATCTGGCCCTGGGCGATCAGGCTGGCCACGCTCAGGTCGGTGGGGCGTTTGGAGGCCCCGCCGCGCCAGACCCCCGGCGCCATCTCCGGCGCCACCGCGCCCGGCTGGAATTTCGAGAATTGCGGCGCGCTCTTGATGCTGACGGTCAGGAACCAGGGGATTTTCTGGCCAATCCGCATGGCTTCCTCGTCGGTGTCGCCGACATAGCAGAACGCCATGTAGGAGAACCGGTCCTCCCCGGCTTTCGGCAGCCCCGCGACCGCGCGGGCCTGCTTGTACGCGTCGTACGCCTTGCGGGTGCGGTCATAGCCGCCGAACAGCAGCGTGTTGACGTAGCCCCGCCGGCCGAGTTCGGCACAGGTGGGCAGGTCGGAGGTCGCGGCCCAGAAATCCGGGCGCGGCGACTGGTAGGGGCGCGGCCAGACGTTGACATGCGGATGGGTGAAGAACTTGCCCTCCCAGCTGAACGGGCCGGTATGGGTGGTCAGGGACTTCTCGATCAGGTCGATCGCCTCCCACTCCCGCTCGCGGATCAGCATGGGGTTGGCATTGCCCGACACCATCTCCGTCGCGCCCGACTTGACGAAGCCGATATCGAGCCGCCCGCGGGAGATGACGTCGATCGTCGCGTATTCCGTCGCCACCCGGACCGGATCGGGACGCACCGTGACCAGCGTGCCCAGCGACAGGATGCGCACCTTTTTGGTAAAATTGGCGACGATGCCGGTGATCACCGGGCTGGCGGCCCACAGGTTGTTGATGCCGGAATGGTGCTCATTGGTGACGATGTGCAGGCCGAGTTCGTCGCACAGCCGGTATTCGTCGAACACTTCCTCATAAAGTTTCGCGGCGATCTCGGGATCGCAATATTGGCTGGGCAGGCTGGCGCGCACGGAGTCCGCGGCGTCCAGCACCTCCGCCGGCACGAAGGGATAGGGGTTCTCGCAATGGTTCCAGAGTTCGATGGACGTCATGCGGGGGCCTTTTCCTCGACAACATCGTCCAGCGGTTTGCCGGCGGTTTCAGGGGCGATGAACAGAAAAATCCCGGCGGCGGCGAAGGTCAGCACCATCGGGAAGATGAATCCCCGGGAAATATGCTCCATCGCATTGCCCGCGATCCAGGGCGGAATCGTCGGCGCCCAACTGACCACGAAGCCCACGGCCAAGGCGAAACTGGCCTGAACGGACCCGCGGATCTGCGCCGGAAACAGCTCATTCACATAGGCATAGCTGCCGGATCCGTAATGGCCGGTGACGAAGAAATTCAGTCCCAGGCCGAGCCAGAAAATCTCCCCCAGGTTCCAGGTCCCGAAGATGACGGCGAGGAAGAAGCAGCCGCCAATGCCCGCGAACACAGGCACCGCGATCTTCTTGCCAAACCGATTGGCGATCCAGCCGCAGATCCAATAGGCGAAGGTCGAGCAACCCAGCCAGATCGCCACCCAATCGGTGGATTGGGCGAAGGGCATGCCGACTTCCTTCACCAGCCAGGTCGTCTGCCAGGCGGAGAAGGCGGGATAGGCGCCGAGATAGACGGTCTGGATGCAGAACCCCAGGAACGCGCGGCCCGGATAGAGCCTCCAGGGCAGCAGCAGATCGGGACGCTGGCGCTTGCCGAGACGTTCCCGATGGGTGCGGGCGGCGGTGAAGGGGTCCGTTTCGCGCATCTTCCACCAGGCGACGGCCAGCAGGATCACGCAGAGCCCATCGAAGAAGAACAGCGACCGCCAGCCGAAGCGCGGCACCATGAACCCGGCCAGCAGCGCGGTCATCATATAGGCCAGGGGGACGGAGCTGTTGAGGAAGGACAGCACCCAGGCGCGAAACGACGGCGGCACCGTTTCGGCCAGCACCATGTAGTTGATCGTCCCGGTATTGCGCGGGATCGCCGCCAAGGCGAGCAGCGTGCTGAGTTGCACGAAGCTGCCGGCGAAGCCGATCAGGGGCGCGGTCAGGGTATAGCCCGCGAGCACGGCGATGAAGGCGGGTTTGCGGCCCATCCCATCGGCCATCATCAGCACCCCGAACCAGCCAATCAGCCCCACCCAGGACGCGACCGTCTGGGCAAACCCCAACTGGACGCCGGTGATCCCGAATTCCTTCAGGATATGCGGGGTCGAGAGGCTGAGTGCCCGGGTTTCCTCCCCCAGGAAGACATTGCACAGGAATGTCAGGGCGATGACCAGGACAACGTAAGGGGTCAGCCCGGCCTGGCCTGTCCGCATCGTCGGGGCCTCAGCCGAGGCGGCGGCGATAGAGCGCGATCAGACGCTCCCAATGCCGTTCGGCGCCTTGCTTGTCGTAGATGGACCGCTGCGGGAAGGCGAAGCCATGATGCACGCCGGGGTAGATTTCCAGCTCACCCGCATTCCCCGACGCATCGAACAGCGCCTTGAGTTCCGCCACCATCGGCAGCGGCGCGAGTTCGTCATGTTCGGCGCAGCCGATATAGAGCTCGCCCTTGGCCTTGGCCAAAGTCAGATGCGGGCTTTCTTCGTTCTCGCTGACCAGCCAGGTTCCGTAATACGACGCCGCGGCGGCGATGCGGTCGGGATAGCGGGCGGCGGCGGCGAGGGAATAGGGGCCGCTCATGCAATAGCCATGCGTGCCGACGGGGCCGGGCTTCGCGGCGGGCTGGGTGTCGATGAAGGCGAACATGGCCGCGACATCATCCATCACCGGCGGGATGGTCATCTTGGTGCGGACGGATCGCATGCGCGCCTGTTCGGCGCTGCCCTTCACCACCACGTCGGGACCATATTTGGTGTCCCGCCCGGCGCGGTAATAGAGGTTCGGCAGCAGCACGTAATAGCCCGACGTCGCGAGCCGGCGCGCCATGTCATACAGCTCTTCACGGATGCCCGGGGCGTCCATCAGCATCAGCACCGGCGGATGCGGGCCGTTGCGGTCGGGATAGACGATAAAGGTCTCCATCGCGCCATCTTTGGTCGCGATATCGACGATCTGCTCGATCATTGGCGTTTCTTCCCCATGGGTCTTGATTCTCCGTGGCGGAAGAATTCCATGTCCCAGGGGGACTGGCAATGCCGGTTGGGGCATCACGCCTTCCCAACTGGGTGATCGCATTTGGATCGACGTGCGCCAGAGTCGAACTTTCCCCGTCATCCCCGGGCTTGTCCCCATAGGCGCTAACATAGTGAGAGATGGCGGCAAAAACCGTCATCCCCGGACTTGTTCCGGGGACCAAGGTTTCCGCAAGTGCCGCGATTGGTCCCCGGGACAAGCCCGGGGATGACGAGGAAGGGAGTCCGTCGCCGTTTATGTCAGCGCGCATGGGGCTTGTTCCGGGGACCAAGATTTCCGCTTGTGCCGCGATGGGTCCCCGGAACAAGTCCGGGGATGACGGTTTTTGGAGCCCAAGCCCGTCCGGTCAAAGGTATCGCGTTGAAGAACGCAAGGAAGAACCCGCGCCTAGCCCCGCGCCGGCAGCAACGGCATCACCGACGGCAGATCCACATCGATCTCCAGCGTGGACATATCATTCCCGCGATCCAGCTTCACATGCACCTTATCGCGGTCGATCTTAATGTGCCGCGCGATCACCTGGATGATCTCTTCCTGCAATTTGGCCAGCAGTTCGGAATGGCCCGTGGCGATCCGCTCATGCGCCAGCAGGATCTGCAGCCGCTCCCGCGCGACGGGTGCGGAGGATTTGCGCTTAAACAGAGAGAACAGGTTCATGCCACCCTCCGGCTGAACAGACGGCCCAGGAAGCCCTTCCGCTCCATCGGCACCACGACGTCGATCTTCTCCCCGCCCAGGCGGCGCGCCGCGTCGAAATAGGCCTTGGCGGCCGTCCCGGCGGGGCTCGCCAGGGTCACCGGGGAGCCCAGGTTGGACGCGCGCAACACTTCCTCGCTTTCCGGGATGATGCCCAGCAGCGGGATCGACAGGATCTCAAGCACGTCTTCGACATTCAGCATCTCACCGCGCGCCGCGCGGCCCGGATCGTAGCGGGTCAGCAGCAGGTGCTTCTCGATCCGCTCCCCCTTTTCCGCTTTCGCGGTCTTGGAATCGAGCATCCCGATGATGCGATCGGAATCCCGCACCGACGATACTTCCGGGTTGGTCACGACCACCGCGACATCGGCATGGCGCATGGCCAGCATGGCGCCCTTCTCGATCCCGGCGGGGCTGTCGCAAATCACCCAGTCGAATTTCTCTTTCAGTTCGTTGACCACGCGTTCGACGCCTTCCGACGTCAGCGCGTCCTTGTCCCGGGTCTGGGAGGCCGGCAGCAGCGACAGGTTGTCGATGCGCTTGTCGCGGATCAGCGCCTGCGCCAGCTTGGCGTCGCCCTGCACGACATTGATCAGGTCATAGACCACCCGCCGCTCCGCCCCCATCACCAGATCGAGGTTGCGCAGGCCCACGTCGAAGTCGACCACGACCACATTGGCGCCATTCTGCGCCAGGGCCGCGCCCAATGCGGCGGTGGAGGTCGTCTTGCCAACCCCCCCTTTGCCGGATGTCACGACCAGGACCTTGGCCATTCGCGTCTCCCGTGTTTGAGTCAATAGCCGTCGTTCAGTCTAGCGCTGTCATCTGCATCTGCTCACCCTCAAGCCACGCCTGCACCGACCGCCCGATCAGGGCCGCCGGCATGTCGTCCGCCGTCTGATAAACACCATCGATCGCAATCAGCTCCGCCTGCAGCTTGCGGCAGAAAATCCGCGCCTTGCCATTGCCCGCCAGACCCGCCACCGCCCGGCCCCGCAGCGCGCCATAGATATGGATGGAGCCGCCGGCCATGACTTCCGCCCCCGAGGCGATCGAGCCCAGCACCGTCACATCCCCCCGCTCAAACACCACCGACTGGCCCGAGCGGATCGGCTGATCGATCACCAGCGAGGTTGCATCGCCGCCCGGCGCGGGCTTGGGCGCTTCCGGCAAAGCCGCCGCGCGGGCAGCGATTTCATCCGGCATTTCCACCGGGCGGCCCGGCTTGCCCGCACTCGGGAAGGGGCGGCCCCAGGCCTCGACCCCGGCCCAGGACGGGTGGCCGCCTTCGGTGCCGATGATGCGAATCCCGCGTTCTTCGAGCGACCGCAGGAAGCCCGCGACATCGGCCGTCGTGCTGGGCAACGCCCCCAGATCCACCAGGACCGGACGTCCGTCAAAGAAGGTCGGCGCCCGCGCGATCTGCGCATCCAGCGCCGACAGCCATGTCGGCAGCGGCGGATCGGGCGCGAGGACGAGGGCCATGACCGAGCGGCCTCGCAGACGAATAAACGGACGTGCATCAGGGTTTGTCACCCCTTGGCAGGTACTTCCTGGCGTCCCTGGGGTCAACGGCTAACGACTCGGAGCACACAAAATGTTGTGGATAAGTTGGAAGACAGACCCCACGGGTTGCGGCGCCTAAACCTCTTCGACCAACTCCACCCCCGGCAGCACCTTCAGCGCCTGCGCCAGGCGCGGGGTCACGCTGTAGCCGCCGGGTAGCGCGATTTCCACGCTTTGGTCGCTGCCCAGGCGCGGCACCAGCGTCACCCGGCCCTTGCCGCCGCTCTCGCGCCCCAGCAATTCCCGGATATGCGGCACCGCCGCGGTTTCGCGCAGCCAGATGCGCATCGACGCCCCCGCCGCCGCGGCCGCTTTGTCCAGCGCCTCCACATTGTTGGCGGTGATGCGCACCGCCTCCCCTTCCACCTTCAGCTCCGCCGTCACCAGCACGTTCGAGCCCTGGCTTAGCACCTCCCGGGAACGGGCGAGGACCTCGCTGAAACACGTCACCTCGATCGAGCCGGAGGCATCGGAGATCCGCACCCAGGCCATGCGGCTGCCTTTGGCGGTGATGCGCTCCTTGCTCGACACCACCGTGCCCGCGAGCTTCACCCCGCGCATGCCGGATTTGGCCTGGGTCTCGACATCGGCCGAACGCACCACGCCCAGCCGGCGCAGCGCCTGGGCATAAGTATCGAGCGGATGCGCCGTCAGGTGGAAGCCGACGGCATCGGCCTCAAACGCCAGACGCTCCAGCGGCGCCCAGTCCGGACTATCCGGCAGGCGGATGGGTTCGGCGGTACCGCCGGAGGCCGGGGCGCCGAACAGGCCAATCTGGCCGCTGGCTTTCTCTTCCTGGTTGGCCTGGGCACGGCGGACGATGGTCTCCGCCACCGCAAACAGCCGGGCGCGGTTGGGTTCCATGCTGTCGAAGGCGCCGGCGCGGATCAGATTCTCAAACTGCGCCTTGTTGATCTGCTTCGGATCCACCCGCGCCGCCAGATCGGCCAGGTCCGCGAAGGGGCGGTCGCCGCGGGCCGCCACCAGGGCCGCCATCGCGGCGCCGCCGACACGCTTCACCGCCGCCAGGGCATAGCGGATGGCCAGTTTGCCATCTTCGGTCCGCTCCACCGAGTAATCGGCGGCGGAGGCGTTGATGTCCGGCGGCAGGATGCGGATATGGCTGCGTTCGGCTTCCTGCTTCAAGGCCGCGAGGCGATCGGTGTTGTTGATCGCCAGGCTCATGCAGGCGGCGATGAAGACTTCGGGGTGGTTGGCCTTCAGCCAGGCGGTCTGATAGGCGACCAGGGCATAAGCGGCAGCATGCGATTTGTTGAAGCCATAATCGGCGAATTTGGCCATGAGGTCGAAGACCTCCGTCGCCTTCTCCGGCGTCACGCCGCGTTCGGTCGCCCCCTTGGTGAAGATGGCGCGCTGCGCCTCCATCTCGGCGGCGATCTTCTTGCCCATCGCGCGGCGCAGCAGGTCGGCCCCGCCCAGGCTGTAGCCCGCCATGGTCTGGGCGATCTGCATGACCTGTTCCTGGTAGACCATGATGCCATAGGTCTCACCCAGGATATCCGCGAGTTGGGGATGCGGCGGTTCCCATGTCTCGCCGTGCTTGCGCCGGCAATAGTCGGGGATATTGGCCATCGGGCCCGGCCGGTACAAAGCCACGGCGGCGATCAGGTCTTCCAGCCGATCGGGGCGCATCTGGCGGAGGGTGTCGCGCATCCCCTGCCCTTCCATCTGGAACACCCCGCCGGCATCGCCCTTGGCGAGCATGTCGTAGGTCTTCTTGTCGTCCAGCGGCAGGTGATCCAGATCGACGCTGATCCCGAGCTTCGTCAGGAACCCCTTGGCACGATCCAGGATGGTCAGCGTGGTCAGACCGAGGAAGTCGAATTTCACCAGCCCCGCCTGTTCCACATATTTCATGGAATATTGCGTAACCAGAAAATCGGACTTGGGATCCTTATACAGCGGCACCAGCTCCACCAGCGGGCGGTCGCCGATGACCACGCCGGCGGCATGGGTGGAGGCGTGTCGGTACAGCCCCTCAACCTGCAGCGCGATTTCGATCAGCCGACCGATGCCTTCGTCTTCGTCACGCAGGGCCTGCAGGCGGGGCTCACCCTCCACCGCCTGCGCCAGCGTCACGGGCTTGGCGGGATTGTTGGGAATGAGTTCGGCGACCTTGTTGACCTGGCCATAGGGCAGGCCCAGCACGCGCCCGACATCGCGCACCGCGGCACGGGCCTGCAGCTTGCCGAAGGTGATGATCTGCGCCACCCGGTCGCCGCCATATTCGCGGCGCACATATTCGATGACCTGATCCCGCCCTTCCTGGCAGAAGTCGATATCGAAGTCGGGCATGGACACGCGTTCGGGGTTCAGGAACCGCTCGAACAGCAGGTTGAACTGGAGGGGGTCGAGGTCGGTGATCGTCAGCGCCCAGGCCGCGACCGATCCAGCGCCCGACCCGCGCCCGGGGCCGACGGGGATGTTGTTGGCCTTCGACCACTGGATGAAGTCGGCCACGATCAGGAAGTAGCCCGGGAAACCCATCTTGGCGATGACGTCGAGTTCGTAATCCAGCCGCTCCCGATAGCGCTGGCGTTTGGCTTCATCGGCTTGCTGATCGTCCATCCGCCGCCCCAGGCCCTCGATGGCCATGGCGCGCAGGGTTTCCTCCTCGGTCGCGCCTTCCCGCACCTTGGGGCAGGTTGGCAGAAGCGGCTTGCGGGTTTCCGCCATGACCGCGCAGCTGCGGGCGATGGCGATGGTATTGTCGCAGGCCTCCGGCAAGTCGGCGAACAGGGCGCGCATCACCGGGGCCGGCTTGAACCAGTGTTCGGGCGTAACCCGGCGGCGGTCCTGTTCGGACAGCAGCCGGCCCTCGGCGATGCACAGCAGGGCGTCATGGGCCTCATGCATGCCGGGCGTCGCGAACATGCAGTCGTTGGTGGCCACCAGCGGCAGGCCGCGTGAATCGGCCAGCGCGATCATACCCGGCTCGATCGCGCGATCGGTGTCGATGCCGTGGCGGTGCAGTTCGATCATGGTGCGGCCGGGAAAGGCCTCCATCATCATCGCCAGCAGGCGTTCGGCCTCGGCCTTCTGCCCCTCCGCCAGCATGCGGCCCAGCGGGCCGGTGGTGCCGCCGGTCAGCAGGATCAGCCCCCCGGCATGGGCGGCGATCCGATCCCAGCTCTGCTGCGGCTTGAGGCTGGGATCGGTGTCGAGAAACCCCTGGGAGGACAAGCGCTGCAGATTGGCCATGCCCTCCGCGTTTTGCGCCAGCAGCACCAGCGGGTCGGGCAGCAGGCGCGGCATATCGGCGCGGGTCAATCCGATCTGGCACCCGATGATCGGCTGGATGCCCTTGCCGGCGCAGTATTGGGAGAATTCCAACGCCCCGAACAGATTGCCGCTATCGGTGATCGCGACCGCCGGCATCCGGGCGTCCTTGGCCAAAGCGGCGAGCTTGTCCACCCGGATCGCCCCCTCACTCAGGGAATAGGCGGAATGGGCGCGAAGATGGATGAAATCGGCGTGAGGCATGGGCGAAGAGTAGGGATACCGGGGAGTCGGGGGAAGCGGGGAGATGGCCGCCTCGCAACAACCGATTTACCGGGGCATGCAACTGACGGTACAGTGCCGCCTAACAGGGGGGGCTTCCTATGCAAAACGACCGCTACGGGCTGGCGCTGTCCACGCAATCCGCCGAAGCCGCGCAGGCCTATCGCGACGGCGCGGACTGTCTGTTGACCCTTTATCCCGGCGCGCCGGAGGCTTTCGACCGCGCCATCGCCGCCGACCCCGGCTTCGCCCTGGCCTATGCTGGCAAGGCCCGCGCCGAAGCGACGCGGTTCAACACACCGGCCGCCCGCGCCGCCATCGCCACCGCGCAATCCCTGACCGCCGGCGCGACCGAGCGCGAGACCAGCCATATCGGCTTTTTCGCCCTCATGCTGAGCGGCCAATCCGCCGCCGCGCTGGATGCGCTCTACACCCATCTGAAGGCCTGGCCGCGCGACGCCGTGGTTTACAGCACATCCTCCAGCCCCCTCGGCCTCATCGGCACATCCGGACGGGTCACGCTGAAGCAGGACCAGCTGGCACTGGCGGAGGCATTGGCCCCGCATTACGGCGACGATTGGTGGTTTCTGCCCAACCACGCCTTCGCTCTGGCCGAGACCGGCCAGCACGCACCAGCCCGCGCAAAGGTGGAACGGTCCATGGCCGAGCATGACGCCAATGCCGTGGGCGCGCATACGCTGGCGCATATCTGTTACGAAGACGGACATCAGGCCGAGGCCCGCGCCTTCATCGCGAACTGGCTGCCATCCTATCCGCGGGAGGGCTTGTTGCATGGCCATATCAGCTGGCACGGCGCGCTCTGCGCCTTGCAGCAGGGCGACGCCGAGGCCGCCTTCGGCATCTACCGCGACACCGTCGCCCCCGGCGCCAGCATCATGCCCCCCTTCTTTACGGTCATGGACGGATCAGCGTTTCTCTGGCGCGCTGAACTCGCCGGCCACACCGTTCCGGATGGCGAATGGGACCGCATGCGCGCCTTCGCCGAACAGCATTTCCCCAATCCCGGCATGGCCTTCGCCGATTGGCACATCGCCATGGCGGAGGTAGCCGGTGGCGCGCCGGAGGCCTCAGCCGATCGGGTCGCGCGGATGGAGGCACTGGCGGAGGCCGGCCGCTATCCCGCCGGCCCCGTCGTGCCGGCGATGGCGCGCGGCTTCGCGGCCTTCCGGTCCGGCGATTACAACGCCGCCATCGCGGCGATCGAGCCGGTTCTGGCCGAGCGGGATCGCGCCGCGGGCAGTTTGGCACAGACGGACGTATTCGAGTTCACGCTGCTGCGCGCCTACCTCGCCGCCAACCGCCTCGACGACGCCACCCGACTGATCGCCGCCAGACGGCCGGGACCGGTGGGGATCCCAGTGCGGGGGTGTAAGACCAACCGGTGACCGATCGCACCCCACCCCAACCGTCATGGCCCGGCGCGTCCGGGCCACCGCCGCCCGCACCCTGCCGCGACTGGTGGCCCGGACAAGCCGGGCCATGACGAACAAGGGATGGATGAAGGGTCCTCTCGGTCGGTATCAGCGTCGGCACCAACCGGTGGGGAACCCGGTGGCGGGAGTGTCATACCAGCCGTCATGGCCCGGCTCGTTGTTTAGGCCGTGTGGACGGAATCCCTGATATGCCATTTTTGGGGATTCCGGCGCGCTCTGTTGTCTGACTCATAGGAGGTCGGTTTCAGGGAGCCGACCATGCTGACACGGATGACGGAC
>CAIXEA010000116.1 GCA_903918315.1 uncultured Acetobacteraceae bacterium
CTTGCGAGTAGGCTGCGCCATGTCGCCATGCCATCGGAACCTCCGGGTAGATGCCGGACGCCTTTGACTCACATAACGCACCCGCGCCGGAACCCCGATCAGTGCAAACCTGCGATTCCAGTCACGCAGGGGTCGCTCTAGTGCGGGCCCCGGCCACGACCTCGATCCCGGCTTCCCAATGCCGAACCATCTCGGGGATGATCTCCGGCGGGTCCTGTAGATCCACCGGTAGAAATACCAGCACCGCGTCCCCGGTCGCGTAGCGCAAGGCATTGAAATTGGACCGGAACGGTCCGAAATTCCGCGCATTCAGGATCACTTTCGTTGCCTGATCGACCGATGCGATACGCCGCAGAATCGCAACGGTACCGTCCTGTGAACAATTATCGGCGAAGATATGTTCTCGCTCATACCCGGACAGGGGCGCGCCAGGCGCGAACAGTGCGAGTACCGCGGCGTGGCAGGCTTCGACGTTCTCTTCCTCATTGAAACAGGGGGAGATGATCGAAATGCGGGGCATGGATCAGACTCTCGCGGTCACGAAATGGGATTGCGCCAGCCAACGCGTCAGTCGCGTCGCCTGCATCATCGGTTCCAGGCCGACAACCGGTTTGACCAGGCATTCGGGCAGGCCCGGCACCAGGAAATCGCGGGTTTCTACCGTTACCGTGCCCCAACCGGTCTCGGCCAGAACGGATTGCAACTCGTTTCGGGTGAACGCCATCTCATCCGGTTCCAGCCGGGCGAACCGGCGGCCGATTTTTGTTCCAAAGATGAATGCACAATAGGGATTGAGGAAATTGGGTTCGATAAAGGCGATTCCGCCGCCCGGATTGGTCATGGCGCGCAGGGTGCGCAACATCCGCGGCAGTTCCAACACCAAATGATGTAAAATACCATTGCCACAAATCAGATCGAACCGGCCGAACGCCAGCGGCTCTTCGCCCATCAGATCGAACAGCTCATAACGCAGATTATCAGCGCTGAAGTGAGACCGGGCGGCCGTTACGAAGGCCTGACTGATATCCACCGCGACGATTTCGGCCTCACTATGCGCCGCCAGATGGGCGGCCGTTTCGCCGGTTCCGCAGCCGATTTCCAACACCCGCCGGGCACCCAGTGTGCCAATTTGCGCGATGAACCAGTCATGCCGTCGCTCCATCCGGAACCGCGCGGAACCAATGGGCGCGAAAACCTGATTAAAACCGCGCTCATCACGTAAAGCTATTGGCTGCACCGTCCTTCAATCCTTCCGTGCCGCGACCGCATAGCCAAGGGGATCCGCTTTGGAGCCCCAGCCGAACCATAATGACAGATGAGCCACCCCCAACGCCATGGCCGCCAAAGGGCCAACCATGAGCAGAACCGGCCACCGCCATGGGCGCCGCCACGCGGCCAGACGAATACAAACAACGATCATCTTGTTCGCGATCACCGCCAGATCATCGCCCCGTTCCTCAATCGACACATCGCCAAACGCGGCGAACATTCGTTCCAGGCGGTAGCGGGTGAAGCGATGGAAATCGTAGGGAATATGGTGCACGCGGGCAGCGAAGGGGACGGTCAGAATCACCGTGCCACCCGGACGCAGGACGCGATGGATTTCCGTCAACAGACCGACCGGATCCTCGGCATGTTCCAGCACTTCTGTACACAGGATGTGGTCAACGCTCGCGGTGGGGAACGGGATCGTCACACCATCGAAATCGACGATCTCCGCCCGCCGCCGCATTCCGAATTCATCCGCCACCGGCACGTCGAGGCCAACATAGCGAACGCCTGATGGCAAAAGCGAGCGAAACGGCATTTCGCCGCATCCGACATCCAGGACCAGCCCCGTCAGACCTGCGAGCCGCGGCGCCAGAAACCGCGTACAGGTCAGGAGTTGCAAATCCACCAGGGAACGAATGACAAACAGCGCGTGCCCGCGCAATCCCGCCCACCTACGGATTGGAATCGGCTTCGCGTCTTCGTCCAAATATTTATTCCCGGCAAGAGTATGTATCATTTGCGGATTTTTCGGTGTCGAGCAAGCCCATAACGCGACCAACCAACCATCATACTCCACGCCCCCGGTACCACGCCACGGTCTCGGCCAGACCCACCTCGATCCCAATCCGCGGCCGCCAACCCGTTGCCTCGACCAGCCGCGTGATATCCGCCTGCATGTGCATCACCTGATCCGCTCGAAACGGGACCTCCCCAAAAATCAATTCCATTCCAGGCGCCGTCAGGTCACGGATCCGCTCGATCACGGTCCGCACGGGCACCGCCTGACCCGAGCCCAGATTGAACACCCCCGAAGCCGTGGCCGCAGTCGCGGCGGCCAGCAGGCCCCGTGCCACATACTCCACATGCAGCCAGTCCCAACACTGCGTGCCCAGCGTGGTACGCGGCCGGCGGCCGGCCAGCATCTCGGTGATCAGCATGGGGATAAGCCAGCCGTCATTGTCTCCCGGCCCGTAGGTGGAAAACAGGCGCAGCCAGGCGTGGCGCATGCCCGCCTGCTCCGCGAGTTGACGCGTCAACACCATCGCCGCCACTTTCGCCGCGCCATACAGGGTCGTTGGCGCGGGCACGGTGTCTTCGCGCATGGTCGAGCCGGCACCATATTCGCCCTGGCTGCCAACGCCGATGAACGCGCTCACGCCTGCCGCCGCCGCCGCCTCCACCAGAGCGCAAGAGGTCTCGATATTGTCAGTCAGCTGCATTCGATCATTGCGGGCACGGTTGCTGACGCCGGACCACCCGATGTGGATCACGGCGTCGGGCCGATGCCGCGCCACCGCATCCGCCATCGCGGCGGTGTCGCGGGGATCCAGGGTCTCCCGATTGAATCGCCCGGCAAAGGCGCTCAAACGGAGGGCCGGATTGCCCGGGCTGACGGTCCCCACCACCGTGTGACCCGCGTCCAGCGCCACGCGCATTGTGTGCGACCCCACGAAACCGGACGCGCCGGTGATAAACAGCTTCATAGCAGGGCCATCGCGTGGTCCTCGACCGGGCCGAGGCGGTCCAGCAGCCAGGCCTGGCTGCCGATCTGGCCGCGGAGTGCGTCGGTGACGCCGTACTTGCCGAAGCGGGGCGCCAGGCCGGCCGCCAACAGGACCTCGGCGACCCGGCTGCCAAAGCCGCCGGTCACCATGTGCTCCTCCAGCGTCAGGATGGCGCGGTGCCCCCGCGCGGCGTCCAGCACGGCCTGTTGGTCCAACGGCCGGAAGCCCGGGAAACTCAGCACACTGGCGCTGATCCCACGCGCCGCCAGGGTCTGCGCCGCCGCCAGAGCCCGCCCAAGGATCGGCCCAGTCGCGAGCAGCGCGATATCTGTCCCCGAGCGGAGGGTTATCGCCCGCTCCAAGGTCACCTTGGTCCCCGCGGGGTGCAGAACCGGTTCACCGGACCGCGCCAGCCGCAGATAAGCGGGACGCCGGCGATCCAGCAACTGCGGCAGCAGGGCCTCCGCCTCCAACGGATCCGCCGGGCAGGCCACCGCCATGTTCGGCAGCATCGCCATGATGCCCAGGTCTTCGACGCCATGATGCGTATAGCCCTGCGGGCCATAGGCCAAGCCACCGCCCACCGCGATCACCATCACCGGCAGATCGTGGTAGCAGACATCGTTGCGCAACTGCTCCAGGCAGCGCAGCGTCGGGAAATTCACGATCGAATAGAGTACCACCCGGTGCCCCGTCAGGGCCAGGCCGGCGGCGATTCCCACCATAGCCTGCTCACAAACGCCGACATTGACGTATTGTTTCGGTAACGCCTCCGCGAACCGTTCCAGTACCGAATACCCTAGATCGGCTGTCAGCAGCATCACATCCGGGGCACCGCGGGCATAGGCGGTCAGGGCGTCGATGGTTTCGGTTCTCATGCCCCGGCCTCCAGCTCCGCCAGGGCCGTGGCAAGTTGGGCCGCATCCGGGTTGCGATAGTGCCAGAGCAGTTGGTTCTCCATGAACGAGACGCCCTTGCCCTTCACCGTATGCGCCACGATCGCCGTCGGCCGGCCCGGGATGATCGGACCGCTGCTCAGCGCCGTCAGAAGTGCCGGGTGATCATGGCCGTCGATCTCCGTCACGCCCCAGTTGAACGCGCGGAACTTATCCGCCAGGGGATGCAGGTCGCTGACCGCGGCAACCGTGCCGAAGCTCTGGATTTTGTTGTAGTCGACAATGGCGAACAGGGTATCGAGGCGCGCGCGCTGGGCGAATTGGATCGCTTCCCAGTTGGAGCCTTCGTCCAGTTCGCCATCGCTCAGCACGCAGAAGCTGCGCCAGACCGCGCTGGCGCGTTGCGCCGCCAGGGCCATGCCGCACGCCACCGGCAACCCGTGCCCCAAGGAGCCCGTCGACAGCTCCACCCCCGGCACCGTCATGGTCACATGCCCCGATAAACGCCCACCATCCGCCGAATACTGATCCAGCTCGCCGATGGGCAGGAAGCCGCATTCGGCCAAGGTGGCGTAGACGATCGCCGCGGCATGGCCTTTGCTGATGATCACACGATCACGATCCGGCCAGGCGGGACGCGCCGGGTTGAGCCGCAGGACCGCGCCATAGAGCACGGCCATGATATCAGCCATCGACAGGCACGACCCGATATGGGACGCGCGGGACAGATGCGTCATGCGCAGCGCGTGCCCCCGCAGCCGCCTCGCCAAGGCCCGCGTATCCGTCATGTTCAGGCCCCGCTCCGCCAAGGTCATCACCGCTCCACCCGGTAGATATTGAAAAACGACCCCGCCTTGACCAAGGCCAGCTGCCTGGGCACGGGGACCGCGCCCGCGAAGTTCAATCCGATCGCATAGTCATAATGGTGCGGCCAGTCGCCCCAGAAGTTGACCCGCGTCAATGGGTGCGGCCGTCCCAGCATTGCGGGGCCGTCCATCGGATCCGCCCCGGCGACCATCCACGCGATGGGAATGGGGAGCGGATAGGCCGTCACGACCGCATGCAGCGCCGGCTGATAACCGACGGAAATCAGGGGATGATGGAACAAGCAGGCGGAAAACGCGTCCCGCTCGATCACCGACAGCATGGCCAGATGATAATAGAGCCCCAGCGGACCGCGGCGCGGCGTGGGTTCGGCGCCTTCATCCTCCATGAACGCGATCACGCGGGCGCCGGGCTCGATCGCTGGCATGGCAGCGCGGAATTCGTCGAACTGCGCCCCGATCGGTGCCCAGGCCTGAACGATTCCACCGACCTCCAGCGCGAACACGGCAACCAGCAGCACCGACAGGCCGCGGGTCACGCCAATCGGCAGACCGCGCCACTGGACGGATGCGAGCAGCAGGAAAACGAACACCGCCGGCAAACGCCGATCCACCCCCCAGACCCCGGACAACCATTGCGGCATCAGCAACATCGGCAGCCCGATCGCGAGCAAGGCCCCCGCCATCGCCGGCGCGAGGCGCAGATGCCCCGACCAGAACCCCCAGATCGCAAGCCCAACCATGGCCAGGCAGACGCCCAAAAACCACATCCCCGGGAAGGGCATCGGCAGGAACGTCAGCAAGGCCAGAAGTTTATCGCCGAAGTCGGTAAAGCGCGTGGTCCCGCCCTCCTGCCCCGCCATCACGATGCCGACCAGCACAAGGACGGGCAGAACCGCGCCGGCCGCCACCGCGACGCGGCGCACCAAACCGGACACGGTGCGCGGCCGCGCCGCGAGCCAGACACCAAGCTCATAGCCGCCCACACAGAGCACGAAACCGGAGAACGCGAACAAGTGGCAGAAAAACACCAGCAGGCCGAGCACCAGGCCACCCACCGCGCGCAGAGCCGCCGGCCCGCGCGAGAGCACGATCCATCCCGCGAAGGCCAGCAGCCACACGCCGACGCCCATCAGATAGTTGGCGAACCCAAGCGTGAACATATTGCTGTACGCGAACAGGGCCGCCGCGGCCGGGGCGAAGGACAAGCGGCGGAACAGGGCAGCGTTGATCGCGGCGGTGCCAAGCACGAACGCCGCCAGGCACAGGTACAGAAACACCTGCCCCGCAACGTAGATCGGCATCACCCGCGCCAGCGCCGGCACCAGCAGGTCCATCCCCAGATAGGCGGAAATCCGCCAGTTCACCACATAACTGGCGCGCAACGCCGGGCTGGTGTCATAGCTGGCCAGGATATGCATCCGCGCGAGGTGGTTGGGATAATCGACCAGCGGCGGCACCGTCACCGAGAACACCGGGATGGCCAGCAAACCCAAGACCAAGACATAGAGACCCAGCGTCGGCCAGCGAACCGTCATGTCCGGCGTACGATCCGTAGATATCCCATGGCATCGACCTCGGCCACCCAATCGGGCGGGATCACCACGGTTGAATCGAGCGCCTCGATGACCGCCGGACCGGATAAAACCGTCCCCGCGACCAGCCCATCCCGCCAATGCACATCGATCTCGACAAAGCCGGTCGTGGCGAACCCGTGCCATCGCGGCATCACCCGGCCGCGCCAGCCGCAAATCCGCCCGGCGACCGAAGGCTGTCAGCCGCAGCGTCACCAGTTGCACCGGCTCAGCCCGATTGGCATGGCCATAGGTCTGCTCGTGCCTGGCATGAAACGCCTCCCCCAGGGCATCGAGCGTCGCACGCGTGATCGGGCCCGGGGCCACCGGAATGGTCAGCTCATAAGCCTGACGGCGGTACCGGACATCGGCCATCCGAACCAGATCGCGCCGGGCTTGCGGCACATTCGACGCGGCCAGCATCGCCGCCCCAGCCGCGTTCATGGCGTCGAAGGTCCCGGCCACGCGTTCCACCGGCACCGTCCCCAGATCCGCATACAGTGATCGGGCGTAATCACGCTTGAGGTCGGTTGCCACCAGACCCAGGGCGGAAAACGCGCCCGGCGCCGGGGGAATGATCACCTCGGGAATGCCGAGCTCATCGGCCAGCGCGACGGCATGGACCGGCCCTGCCCCGCCGAAGGCAATGAGGCTGAATTCGCGCGGGTCGTAACCCCGCTCGACCGACACGATGCGCAGGGCCTGCGCCATATTGCTGTTAACCACCCGGACGATGCGTTCCGCCGCATCGGCGGCACTCAGGCCATAGGGGTTACCGACATCCGCCAGCACTGCCTTCTCCGCCGCCGGATAGTCGATCGGCAAGCCTCCTCCCAGAAGGGCCTCTCGATCCAGATGTCCCAGGATCACATTCGCATCCGTCACCGTCGGCCGCAGCCCGCCGCGCCCATAGGCAGCCGGACCGGGATCGGCGCCCGCGCTATGCGGCCCCACTTTCAGCGCCCCGCCCGGGTCAACCCAGGCGATGGAGCCTCCACCGGCGCTGACCTCCGCCAGATCGATCACCGGCACGCGGATGGGATGGCCGGTGCCGTGCATCCAGCGCTTGGCATTCGCCGCACCGCCGACTTCGTATTCGGCGGTGACGGCGATTTCGCCATTCACGATCACGCTCGCCTTGGCCGTGGTGCCGCCCATATCGAAGGAAATCAGGTTCGGGCGATCGAGTTGGCGCCCCGCCAAAGCGGCGGCGATGACGCCAGCGGCCGGCCCGGATTCCACCGCCATGGCCGGCATGCGCAGACCCTCCGCGATATCGAACACGCCGCCGGACGAGCCCATGACCTGCAGCGCCGGCAAGCCCATCGCCCGCGTGGCCTGAGACAGGCGATCGAGGTATCCGGCCAGCAGCGGACCGACATAAGCGCAGACCGCGGTAGTGCTGGCGCGTTCGAACTCCCGGATTTCCGGCAGTACCTCGCAGGACAGAAACACCCCCACATTCGGCAAGGCGGCGCGGATGGCGGCGCCAACCCGGCGTTCATGGGCATCATTGAGGAAGGAGAACAGAAAGGACACTGCGACCGTCTCCATGTCGGCGGCGCGGATGGCGGCGATCAGAGCCGGAATTTCGTCGTCGGCCAAGGGCGTGACGACCGCGCCCTGGGCGTCGATCCGTTCGGTGATTTCGAACCGGTGCCGCCGGGGCACCAGAACGCCTGGCCCGTCCTGAAACAGATCATACAAATCCGGCCGCGAGGACCGGCGCAACTCCAGCAGATCGCGGAACCCGCGGGTGGCGACGAAGCCGCAGCGGGCGCCTTTCTTCTCCAGCAGGGCATTGGTCACGACCGTGGTGGCATGCGACAGCAGCGCGACGTCAGCGGCGGCGATCCCCTGCTCGCCGAGGCCCCGGCTGATCCCATCGATAACCCCCTGGCCGAAATCACGTGGCGTGGTCAGAACCTTGGCGATGCCGATCCGGCCGGTGTCTTCCTCCACCATCGCGACATCGGTGAAGGTGCCGCCGATATCGATCCCGATCCGCCAGGCCATGCGCGCAATCCTTGGTTGAGCATGTACGCCGACCATGGAGACCCATGGTGCGGCCGATCATGCGATCAAACACGCTCGTGGAATGCGTCTATCGTTACCCAGACCGAGATCGAGGGCAACGGACCATCAGAGATTCAGCCGGCCGCTGCCGCGGAGGTCGCGATCAATTGACGCAGCCGCGCGGCACCGGTCGGGCCCTTCAGCGCGTCCCGCCAGTTGGCCTCGGCCACCCGCTGATGGGCCGCGATCGCCTCATCGGCGCCGGTGATCATGGCAACGCCGGTCTGGGCATTGGGCTGCGTGTCTGGACGGAACGGATTGACCGCCAAGGACACCTTGACGCGCGATCGCAGGATTTTGAACGACGTGCTGGGTTCGGCACCGGCGATCAGGCCGAACTGCAAGCCCATGGGTTCGGTTTCCATCAGGGTCGCGATGTTTTCGACCTCGGTCACCGCCACGTCTCGGCAGATGCGGCGGAGTCGTTCCGACACCGGTACCCCGCCCGCGATCCCGCTTTCCAGCAGGCGCTGAACCGCCGGAACGGACACCATCGCGATGATTCCCGGGCGGCCGGATGTGTACATGCGTTTGCGGGCCAGCAGGATGCCCATCAACTGCTCGGACTGGCTGCGCATGGCCAGACGTTCCGCGCCGGCTTGTTCGGCGATTTCGTCGAACACCGCGCTCAGCGTCGAATCATAGGCATCCGACGTCGTCAGATAGGCCACCGCGCCGGTCAGTTGCAGGACCTGATCCGCGGTTTCCTCAACCTGGCGAATTTGTTCCGCGTAGCCGATCGGCCGGTTGTAATATTCGACTCCGATGCCCAGCAGCGAGAGCGGAGAAATTTTCAGCAGCTCAGCAAGGCGCTTGATCGTATCAAGCTTGATGACTTCACCTTTTTCGTACCGATAAAGCGCGGCACGTGACACACCCAGGCGGGCAGCGATTTCTTCTGCCCGAAGGCCGGACTCAAGCCGGTAGGCGCGCAATTGTTGCCCGATTTCGGTGAATTGCATGGCCATCGTGGGTCTTCTCCTTCGGCGCGGCCATCACCCCGTCTCAAAAGGCGTGGCCGTCCCGACTCCCGATTCAAGACACCCTGAGTCTTAGAGCCGGGTTGCACCGTGAGACTTAATCGAAGTCAATCTGATTTTCAACCTCTCAGATATTTTATGCGACGTTTCCAATCCCAATCACTTGGGGTCCCGCATCGAATGACCCGCCAGATGTTCAATCGCCAACACCAGCGCCGAGTGGTCCAGATCCGCGCCGCCATGCGCCGAACACGATGACATCATCTGTTGCGCGATCGCGGTATTCGGCAGCGACAAATTCAGATCCTTCGCCGACGACAAGGCCAGATTCAGGTCTTTCTGGTGCAGCCGGATGCGGAAACCCGGATTGAAGGTGCCGTTCAGCATCCGCTCCGCATGCACTTCGAGCACCCGTGACGAGGCAAAACCGCCCATCAGCGCGCTCCGCACCTTCGCCGGATCGGCGCCCGCGCGGGAAGCGAACACCAGCGCTTCCGCCACCGCCTGAATATTCAGCGCCACGATGATCTGATTGGCGACCTTGCAGGTCTGGCCGGTGCCGTTCTGCACCCCGATATGGGTGATGTTCTTGCCCATCAGATCGAACAGCGGCTTGGCGCGCTCAAACGCCAGCTCCGGCCCGCCGACCATGATCGTCAGGCTGGCGGCCTTGGCCCCGACCTCCCCGCCGGACACCGGCGCGTCGAGATAATCGCAATCCAGCGCGTTGATCCGGGCGGCGAAGTCCTTGGTCGCGACCGGACTGATGGACGACATGTCGATCACGAGGGTCCCCGGCTTCAGGCCCGCGGCGACGCCGCCGGCGCCGAACAGCGCGGCGTCCACATCGGCGGTATCCGGCACCATCAGGATCACCACGTCGGACGCCGCGGCGACTGCGCGCGCATCGGCCACAACCGTGGCGGCAGCACGGATTTCATCCGTGAGGCTGGTGCGCTCCGGCACGATCAGATCATGACCGCCGTTCTTGAGATTGATCGCCATGGGGCGACCCATGATGCCGAGGCCGACGAAACCGATTTTCATAGTGGTGCTCTCCCTGATAGTGAGTCCGCCGGGCCTGCGCCGGGCTTGTCCCGGGGGGCGGATGTTGGTGACGTCAGCGGCTGAACTGGTCCCGCCAGCCGAGCCCGGCCACGGTGTCGCCAGCCGGGCGGTATTCGCAGCCGACCCAGCCCTGATAGCCGAGTTCGTCCATCCGGCGGAAGATGTAGGACCAGCCGATTTCGCCCGTTCCCGGCTCATTGCGGGCCGGAACGTCCGCGATCTGCATGTGCGAAATGATGGGCATCAGGCGCTCCATCTTTTTGGTGATGTCGCCTTCCTGAGTCTGAACATGATAGAGGTCGAATTGCAGGCCGATTCGCTCAAAGCCAAGCGCCGCGATCACCGCCGCGCCCTGATCCTGCGTTTTAAGGAAATAGCCCGGCATATCGCGTTGGTTGATCGGCTCGATCAACAGCTTCACGCCGACCGGTGCGGCCTGTTCCGTCGCCCAGGCCAGATTGGCGGCATAGAGCGCGGCGGCGGTGCCCGGCGCGACGTCGGCGGACGGGATGCCCGCCATGCAATGCACATGCGGGCACTCCAACACGGCGGCATATTCGAGGGCCTTCTTCACGGCCTCCCGAAATTCGGCCTGACGGCCCGGCAGGCTCGCGAGGCCGCGTTCACCATTCGCCCAATCGCCCGGCGGCATGTTAAACAGTGCCTGGGTCAAGCCCTCGCCCTTCAGACGGGCGCGCAGCTCGGCCGCAGGAAAGTCGTAGGGAAACAGAAACTCCACCCCTTCGAACCCGGCCTTGCGGGCCGCGGCGAAGCGGTCGAGGAAAGGAACCTCGTTGAACATCATCGACAGGTTTGCGGCAAAACGCGGCATCTTGGTTCCTCCCCTCAATCGTGGGCGGAAGTTACAAGCCGGCTGGCGGCTTGACCAGCACCCGATGCCAATCAGGGAAGCACCGCGCGCATGATCGCCGAACGCATTTTGATGGGGCTTTTGCTCGGCGGCGTGGCCATCGGCGGCGTGCTGGTGCTCTACCCGTTCATATCGGCGCTGCTCTGGGCCGCGATCCTGGTGTTCACCACCTGGCCGGTGCATGAGTGGCTGCGCCAGCGCCTGCATCTGAGCCAGGGCCTGGCCGCCGGGCTGATGGTGACCCTGACAGCCGTCGTGGTGGTGCTGCCGATCGCGCTGGCCGCGCCGAGCGGCGCCGATGATGTCGCCCTGCTTCGCCATGCCATCGACGACGCCCTGCGTTCCGGCCTGCCCACGGCGCCGGACTGGCTGTTCACCGTGCCGCTGGTGGGACCCACGCTCGGGGAATTGTGGAACCACTGGGCGGAGGACATCAGCCTGATGCTCACCGCGCTGCAGCCGTATTTCGGAATCGTTCTGGAGAACGGGCTGCATGTGCTGCTGGGCATCGCCAGCGGCGTGCTGATGTTCCTGCTGGCGCTGTTTGCTGCCTTCTTCTTTTACCGGAATGCGGGGCCGATGTCGGTTCGCCTGACCTCCCTGCTGCGCCGCATCGCCGGCACGCAGGCAGACCGCCTGATTCTGGTCACCGGCGCAACGGTTCGGGGTGTGGTATACGGCGTGCTCGGCACGGCGGTCGTGCAAGGCATCCTGACCTCCATCGGCCTGGCCATGTCCGGCGTGCCGCGCGCGATGCTATTGGGCGGCATCGCCGGTCTGTTGTCGGTGCTGCCGGTGGGGGCGCCGGTGATCTGGATTCCCGCCACGCTCTGGCTGGTCGGCACGCACCATCTGGGATGGGGCATTTTCCTCGCGCTCTACGGCACCTTCGTGATTTCTGGCGCCGACAGCATCATCCGCCCCTGGTTCATCGCCCGCGGCGCGGATCTGCCGTTCCTGCTGACGGTGCTGGGCGTGCTGGGTGGGGCGCTGGCCTTCGGTCTGCTGGGGATTTTCCTGGGGCCGGTTTTGCTGGGCGTCGGCTACACCCTGACAAATGAATGGGCCCGGGCGGAGGAGCCCGCGCGCGAAGTCGACCACTGAATACAACTTTCGGGCCCTGGCGAAGGGGCCCGAACCACGGCTATTCTGCTATTTATGTTGGGTTTCATTCTGTCCCGGGTGCTGCAGGCGATTCCCGTCCTGCTGGTCGTTGGCCTGTTGTCATTTGTCCTGTTCGCCTACATCGGCGATCCGGTGTCGATCATGCTCGGCCAGGATCACACCGAAGCGCAGCGGCTGGCCCTGGTGGCCGAGCTTGGGCTGGACCAACCTTTCCTCATCCGGTTCGGCCGGTTCCTGATGGCGACCGTGCAAGGCGATTTCGGCATCAGCTACCGTTTGGCCAAGCCGGTCGGGCCATTGCTCGCGAGCCGCCTGCCCGCGACGCTGGAACTCGCGGTCACCGCGACGGTGCTGGCCTTCGCCGCCGGGGTGCCGATGGGGGTCTACACCGGCATTCGGGCCAATGGGCTCGTCGCCCGCCTCGTGATGATCGTCAGCCTCATCGGCGTTTCCTTGCCGACATTCCTGATGGGCATTCTGTTGATTCTGGTGTTCGCGGTGGGTCTCGGCTGGCTGCCCAGTTTCGGCCGGGGACCCGTGAGCGCCATCGGTGGCTGGTGGACCACCGGCTTCTCCTCCTGGGCCGGCGTGCGGGCGCTGATCCTGCCGGCGGTCACCCTGGGCCTGTTCCAGATGACGATGATCATGCGCCTCGTCCGATCGGAGATGCTGGAGGTCCTGCGCTCCGACTATGTGCGCTTTGCCCGGGCGCGGGGGCTGACCGACAGCGCCATCAATTTCGGGCATGCGCTCAAGAACACGCTGGTGCCGGTCATCACCATTGTTGGCCTGCAGTTTGGCGGCATCGTCGCCTTCTCGCTGGTGACCGAAACCGTCTTTCAGTGGCCGGGCATGGGTCTGCTGCTGGTGCAATCGGTCGCATCCGCCGACATCCCGGTGATTTCGGCCTATCTGCCGCTGATCGCGCTGCTGTTCGTGACCATCAATCTGGTGGTGGACCTGCTTTACTACGCGGTCGATCCGCGGCTGCGGTTCAGCGCATGAGGCAATGGCTCGACAGCGATCTGGCGTACAGCTTCCGCACCAGGCCGACCGCGATTCTATCAGTCATCATCCTGCTGGTCCTGACCATCGGCGCGGTGTTCGCGCCGCTGCTGGCGCCGCACAATCCGATGGATTCCGCCAGCCTGTCGCTGATGGACAGTTTCAAACCCCCGCTCGGCTGGCCCGATTCGGAATGGACCAACCCGCTCGGGACCGACAATCAGGGGCGCGACGTGCTCTCGGCCATTATGTATGGCATGCGGATCAGCCTGCTGGTGGGGGTGTGCGCGGTGGTCTTCGCGGTCGCGGTGGGGATCACCGTCGGGTTGATCGCGGGCTATGCTGGCGGGGTGGTCGACGCGCTGCTGATGCGTCTGGCCGATATTCAGCTGACTTTCCCGGCCATTCTGACGGCGCTGCTGATCGATGGCATCATCTCCTCCGCCCTGCCGGCCTCGATGCGGGAGCCGTTGCAAATCTACATCATCGTTGTCGCCATTGGGATCAGCCTGTGGCCGGGTTTCGCGCGTACCGTGCGCGGATCGACCCTGGTGGAGCGGAACAAGGACTACGTCATGGCCGCGCGGGTCATCGGCGTGCCGTCCTCGCGAATCATGCTCAGCCACGTGCTGCCCAACGTCATTGGCCCCGCGCTGGTGGTCGGCACGCTCGGGCTGGGCCTCGCCATTCTGGCTGAAGCTACCTTGTCCTTTCTGGGGGTTGGACTGCCGCCGACGCAACCGTCGCTGGGCACGCTCATCCGGTTCGGCAATGACTTCCTGTTCTCCGGCCAATGGTGGGTTACCGTCTTTCCCGGCCTCACCCTGGTGCTGCTGGTGCTGGCGATCAACCTGCTCGGCGATTGGCTGCGCGACGCGCTGAACCCGAGGCTGCGATGACCCCGTTGCTGGAGGTCACGGACCTCACGGTCGAATTCCCCACCCGCCGCGGTACGCTGCGGGCGCTGGATCAGGTTTCGTTCAGCATCGGCGCCGGTGAGGTCCTCGGCGTGGTGGGCGAATCCGGGGCCGGAAAATCCCTGACCGGCGCCGCCATCATCGGTCTGCTGCAACCGCCCGGGCGCATCGCCGGCGGGACGATCCGGCTGGAGGGGGAACGGATCGACACGCTTCCCCCCGACCGCCTGCGCCGTATCCGCGGCCGGCGCATCGGCACCATCTTTCAGGACCCGCTGACCACGCTGAACCCGCTCTACACCATCGGCCGCCAGCTCACCGAGACCATGCGTACCCATCTGCCAATATCGGAATCCGAAGCCCGCGACCGCGCCATCGGGTGGCTCGATCAGGTTGGCATCCCCGCCGCCGCGCATCGCATCGATGCCTATCCGCATGAATTTTCCGGCGGCATGCGCCAACGCGTGGTGATCGCGCTCGCGTTATGCGCCGAACCGCGGCTCGTCGTCGCCGATGAGCCGACGACCGCGCTCGATGTCTCGGTGCAGGCGCAGATCATCACTTTGCTCAAGCGGCTGACGCGCGATCACGGCACCGCCGTCATGCTGATTACCCACGACATGGGCGTGATTGCTGAGACCGCGGACCGGGTCGCGGTCATGTATGCCGGGCGGATCGCGGAAATCGGGCCCGTGTCGGATGTCATCCGCAACCCGGCCCATCCCTATAGCCGCGGCCTGATGGATAGCATCCCCTCCATGGCACACCGGGCCGAGCGCCTGCGCCAGATTGACGGTGCCATGCCAAGGCTGAACGCGATCCCCGCCGGATGCGCGTTCAACCCGCGCTGCCCCAGCGTGTTTGACCGCTGCCGCTCCGACCGCCCCGTGCTGCTCCCCGCCGGCAACGGGCAAGCGGCATGCTGGCTGCATGGGTGACACGATGACATCCCCTGCCCTGCTGGACGTGGCCGGCATCACCCAGCGCTTCGACGTATCCAAACCCTGGCTGCAACGGCTCATCGCCGGCGATCCGATCCGCGTGCTGCGCGCGATCGACGATGTCTCATTTTCTATCGCGCCGGGCACGACCCTGTCGCTGGTGGGGGAGTCCGGCTGCGGCAAATCGACCATGGCACGCCTCGCGGTGGGCCTTTACACGCCGTCGGAGGGGTCGATCCGCTTCGCCGGGCAGGACCTGTCCGCCGCCCGCGCGCAGCCGGCGCTGCGGCGGCGGATGAACATGATCTTTCAGGACCCCTATGCATCCCTGAACCCCCGTTGGCTGGTGACCGACATCGTCGCCGAACCGATCCGGCAATTTCGGCTCGCCCAGGGCAAGGCCGCCATCCGGGCCCGCGTCGGCGCGTTGCTCACCCAGGTGGGCCTCACCGCGGCCGACGGGGACAAATACCCGCATGAATTCTCCGGCGGGCAGCGCCAGCGCATTTCGATCGCCCGCGCCTTGGCCTCCGAGCCCGACTTTCTGGTCTGCGACGAACCCACCAGCGCCCTGGATGTGTCGGTGCAGGCCCAAATCCTGAATCTGATGAAGGACCTGCAGCGCCGCCTGGGCCTGACCTATCTGTTTATCAGTCACAATCTGGCTGTCGTGCGGCATATGTCCGACCGCCTGGGGGTCATGTATCTCGGCCGCATCGTGGAGTTGGGCGCCGCTGAGACCATCCTCCGCACGCCCCGCCATCCCTATACCCGCCTGCTGCTCGACGCGATTCCGGACCTGGACCATATCGGCCGCGCCCGCACGCCTGTCGGTGGGGAGGTTCCGAGCCCCATCGCGCCGCCGCCCGGCTGCTCATTCCATCCCCGCTGCCCCCTTGCCAATGATCGCTGCCGCCAGGAAAAGCCGCGCTATACTGTGGTCGATGGCGTCCAGATCGCCTGTCACGCGGTAGAGGAGGGACGATGAACGACCAACCGGCCCATTCCCCTTGGCGTTCGGTTGTCGCACTGGCCCTGGTGATCGTCCTCCTGGGCGGCGTGTGGTTCGTGATGCGGGAATTGCGGCGGTCCGCCGCCTTGCAGGACTGCTTCGCCTCCGGGCGCACCAACTGCGTGCGCATCGACAGTACGGCCAGGAAATAGCGGGTGCTCCGGCCGTCGGCGCTTGCCATCACGCTGCTGATCGCCTTCGTCATCCGGGCCGTCGCGCTGTGGACCCAGGTTTATGTCGTGTTCCTGGACGAAACCTTCCAGTATTTTGAGCAGGCGCACCGTATCGTATTCGGCACCGGCGCCTTGCCGTGGGAATTCCTGGACGGCATCCGCTCGTGGTTTCTACCTGGGCTGATCGCCGCGATCATGCGGCTGACGGCGCTGCTGACCGATGAGCCCATGGCCTATATCCGCATGACCCGGCTGTTCTGCGCGGGGGCGTCTCTGTCGGTGGTCTATGTCGGCTACCGCATGGCCGAACAGCGGGACGGCCAACGCGCCGCCATCCTCACGGCCGGGCTATGCGCGATCTGGTTCGACCTGATCTGGTTCGCCCCCGCCGTGATGACCGAGGTCCTCGCCACCCATGCGGCGCTGCTCGCGCTCTGGCTGAATGAACCACGCCGCGATGGTCGCGGCCCGCGCCCCATCCTGGCCGGGCTCCTGTTCGGGCTGGCATTCTGCCTGCGCTACCAATACGCCCCCGCTCTGGCGATCGGGGTGATGTGGCAGACGCGGCGGGACTGGCCGCGCTGGCGAGGCCTGATCCTCGGCGGTCTCGGCGTTGCGCTGCCCTTGGGCGGGCTGCTCGATTGGATCACCTGGGGCGCGCCCTTCCAGTCGATCTGGATGAACTATGTCATCAACTCGGTGCAGGGCATGAGCACGGCCATCGGCACCGAGTCACCGCTTTATTACATCGCCTATCTCTGGGTCGCACTGTCGCCTTTCCCGATCCTGCTGATGCTCGCCATCATCGGGGGGATCCGGCTGCCGACCCTGGGTCTGGTGGCCACGGTGGCGCTGATCGAACACCTGGCCGTCCCGCATAAGGAAGTGCGCTTCATCTATCTGACGATCGCGATCGCCCCGATCCTGGTGGCGACGGGATGCCACGCGGTGTTGGCGCTTCTGGCGGAGCGTCTGGGGTCCACCGTACTAAAGGTTGGAATACCCGCAACGCTGGGTCTGCTGAGCCTGCTGTCGTGGCACCTGGGCACGCATTTGCCGCTCGGCAACCGCTGGTCGTTTGAGCGTGCGGGCCTGGACGCCTTCGCCCTTGCGCGGAAGCAGCCCGATTTATGTGCCCTGGCGGTGCGCGATCTGTTCTTCGACAGCGGCGGCTACACCTACCTGCATCGGGACGTGCCGATGTATTATGCGGATTTCGATCCGGCCCGGGTCCTGGCGGGAACGCCGGTGACGATGCGGCTGTTCATCATGCGCCATGGCGCGCCAGTGCCGCAGTATCCGGGCGCGGCGCTGGCGGGGGCCAGCGCACGTTACAATTACCTGGTGGCGCAGAGCGATCACCCTATCGCCGGCTTTGCCCCAATGGCCTGTTTCAACGATGCGGAACGCGGGGAACGCCCGCCCTTGTGCCTGTACCGGCGGCCGGGCGGGTGTTCCTGACGCATGATCGGCTGCATCCGATCCAATCAAGCCGACTTGAATTGTCCGCTCGGCGTGGACAGCGACACGTCCAGCTCCGCCTCGTTCATATCCGCGCCGATGGACGCAAACAGCGGGGTGCTGAGGTAGCGCTCCCCGGTATCAGGCAGCATGCACAGAATGTTGGAACCGGCCGGAGCCTTGGCCGCGACCTGCAACGCCGCGGCGAAGGTGGCGCCGGAGGTGATGCCGACAAAAATCCCCTCTTTCTGTGCCAAATCCATACTGCAACGGATTGCGTCCGGCCCAGGAATGAGCAGCATTTCGCTCACTGCCCCGGAATCCATCGCGTCGCCGGTGATTTTGGGGATGAAATCGGGGGTCCAGCCCTGCATCGGATGCGGCTTGAACGCCGGATGGGCTTGCGCCGCGGTCCCATCCGGGTTCCGCTGCTGCGCCACGCCGCTGCTCACGATCGGCGCATCCGCCGGCTCACAGGCGATGATTTTGGTATTCGGCAATTCTGTGGCGAGAACGCGTGATACCCCGCGCAGCGTGCCGCCAGTGCCGTAGCCGGTGACCCAGTAATCGAGATGGGTATCGGCGAAATCGTCGATGATCTCCCGCGCCGTGGTGCGGGCGTGGATGTCGGGATTGGCGTCATTCTCGAACTGGCGGGCCAGAAACCAGCCATGCGTGGCCGCGAGTTCGCGGGCCTTGCGCACCATGCCCATCGCGCGTTCCGCGGCCGGTGTCAGCACGACCTTGGCGCCGAGGAAGCGCATCAGCCGGCGGCGCTCGATGCTGAAGGTTTCCGCCATGACGATCACCAGCGGGTAGCCCTTCTGGGCGCAGACCATCGCCAGGCCGATGCCGGTATTGCCGCTGGTGGCTTCGACCACGGTCATGCCCGGCTTCAACTCGCCCGACTTCTCTGCCGCCTCGATGATTCCCAGCGCGAGCCGATCCTTGACCGAGCCCAGCGGATTGAACGCCTCGATCTTGACGAACAGATTGACGTGCGCGGGCGCCAGGCGGTTGATCCGCACGACGGGCGTGTGGCCGATCGTGCCGAGAATGTTATCGTAACGATGTCCCAAGGCTGTTCTCCCTTTTAAGGTCGCACACAATAACCACGAAGCAGGGGCGAAATCCAGCCGATTGGCGGACCGGCCCAACCCGCGCTAGCGTCATCACAACAATCAGAAGGGAAACACCATGACCATGAGCGCCGCCGTGTTCCGGGAGGTTCACAAGCCACTCACGATTGAGAACGTGGACATCGACAAACCCTGGGGCCGGGAAGTCTTGGTCCGCACCGCCGCCACCGGCGTCTGCCACAGCGATCTGCATATCGTCGATGGGCTTGGCCGCTACCCGACGGACAAGCCCTTCGTGCTCGGCCACGAAGGCGCCGGCATCGTCGAAGCGGTGGGCGCGGATGTGACGACGCTGCGTCCCGGCGATCACGTCGTCGCCTGTCTGTCGGGCTTTTGCGGCACCTGCCCGCAATGCCTCAGCGGGCACCCCAATGTCTGCACCGGCGGCGTCGTCACCCGTTCCGAGGCCGCGACCCCGCGCCTGTCGCAGAACGGCGGCCTGGTGCGCCAGTTCGCCAGCATCGGCAGCTATGCCGAGCAGATGCTGTTGCACGAAAATTCCCTGGTGAAGATCGACGACGACCTGCCGCTCGACCGCGCGGCACTGGTGGGATGTGGCGTGCTCACGGGCGTCGGCGCGGCCTTGCGCACATCGGGGATGCAGGCCGGCCAGACCGTCGCGGTGTTCGGCTGTGGCGGGGTCGGGCTGTCGATCATCCAGGGCGCGCGTATCGGCGGGGCGCGGCAGATCATCGCCGTCGATCAGTTCGACTCCAAGCTGGAAATGGCGAAGCGCGCCGGCGCCACCCACACCGTCAACAGCCGGAACGAAGACCCCGTCGCCGCGGTGCGGGGGCTGACCCGCAAGCTCGGCGTGGATCACGCGTTCGAAGCCGTGGGACTGAGCATTCTGTGCCGCCAGGCGATCGAAAGCCTCGCGGTGCGCGGCACGGCGACCATCGTTGGCGTGCTGCCGGCGGATGCGACGATCGAGTTCCCCTGGATGGCGATCCGCCCGGAATGCAAGGTGCAGACATCGCGCATGGGGTCGAACCAGTTCCGGGTCGATATTCCGAATTATCTGGAATTCTACCGCCAGGGCCGCCTCGATCTGGATGCGATGATCAGCCGGCGGGGCCGGTTAGGCGATATCAATGAGGCCTTCCGCGCCATGAAGGCCGGTGAGGTCGCGCGGACGGTGCTGATGTTCGACTGATCCGGCCTGCGACCCGGCGGCTGCCACCGCCGGGTCCAGAGGCGGCATAAATGACTTTGGAAGTAAAATATTTGACCGACGCTATTTAACCGGAATAAGATCGACCGCGCGAACATTGGAAAGCCCGGCACCATGCCCCTGGACCTCGCGACCATCAAAGCCCTGTTCCCGCGTGCCAGCGACGAACTGACTCAGGCCTTCGCGGACCAGAACGCCGCGGTCTTCGGCCAATACGAAATCACCGATGGCAATCGCCTGGACTTCTTCCTCGCCCAGATCGGTCTGGAATCGAGCGGTCTGTCGGTGCTGGAAGAAAACCTCAATTACCGAGCCGATCGGCTATGCGCGGTCTGGCCGAACCGGTTCCCGACGGTGGACGCCGCGGCCGCCTGCGCCGCGAACCCCGAAGCCCTGGCCAATACGGTTTATGCCAACCGCATGGGCAACGGGGCCCCCGCCTCGGGCGACGGTTACCAGTTTCGCGGCCGCGGCGCCATCATGCTCACAGGCCGCGACGCCTACGCGCATGTCGGCGCCATCGCCGGCCTCGACCTCATCAATCAACCGGACCTCGCGAGCGATCCGGACCACGCGCTGGCCGTCGCCTGCGCCTTCTGGCAGTGGAAAAACGCCAATCCGGTTTGTGATTCGGGTGATTTCACCGCCGTGACCGTCGCCGTCAACGGCGGCACCATTGGTCTGGCGGATCGTCAGGCCTGGCTTGCGAAGGTGCGGCGCGTCTGCGCAACGCTGCCCGACGCCCAAGTGCGACCGCCGCCGTCCCAGCCGTCGCCCGACCGCGTCGCGGCGGTGCAACGCGCTTTGCTCGCCGCCGATTACACCGAGGTCGGGGCCGCTGACGGCCTGATGGGGCCCCATACGATCGCGGCCATCCGACGCTTCCGCGGTGATCATCAACTGGGGGACGGGCTGATCGACGATGCGCTGATGACCGCGCTCGGCAATCCCGTGATCGAGCGTCATCAGCAGGCCTGAACGCGTTCCTCAGCCACCGTTGTCCGGCATGGTCAAGCGCACCGAAACCGGGCAATGGTCTGATAGCTTTTCTTTCCATGCCGGATCGGTTTCGCGATAGCGCAGCACACGCAGGGTGTCGTTGTGCATCCAGCTCCGGGCGGCGCCGCCGGCCAGGATGTGGTCGATAAACGCCTCCGCCCCCCAGCACGGGCTGCTGCGCCCCTCGGTCGCCCGGTCCAGCGGCATCAGCGTGCGCAATTCGGCCAGGAACTGGTCGCGCCGATCCATACTTCGGTTGAAATCACCGAGGATCAGGAAGGGGACCGCCTCAGCCCGGCGCGCCACGATCCAGTCCCGCAACGGGGCCAGTTGGTCATGCAAAATCAGGCAGGCACGGCGCTTCGATCTATCGAAACGATCGAACTGGCAGCCCTGCTTCAGGTGCACCGCCAAAAGCCGCAACGACCCCGATGGCAGCCGCAGCGTGATATCCGCGCCGCTGCGCAGATGCGATCCGGGCTCGCCCGCCAGGGCGGTGACATCGGGGTTGATGTCATACTGCAGTCCCCGGCGCACGGCGAAGCCGACCCGCTGTGTCACGCGGTCGCGGGTCATGTGAATCGAGTAGCGGTCGGGCGGGAATACGAGGGACGCGGCCTCCCGCCCATCGACCTCTTCAAGGGCGACGATATCGGCGTCGAGTTCACCGGCATAGCCGCGCAAGGCCGCGAAATCGGCGGGGGCGCGGGGTTTGACGTCCGGCGGCAACCCGGCCGCGCCCGGTGGGCGGGCGCTCAGCCAGTTCAGATTCCAGGTCGCGATCTTCAGCTCCGCCGCCAGGGCCGGGCGCAGGCAAAGCAACAACAACCCGGCCGCGGCCAGGCCCCGAAAAACCCGGCCGCGGACGGGGGACGCTTTCACCCGTTCACTTTACGCATCAGATCAGCGATCCCGTCGATCACCGGCAGGCCCTGATCAGCCGCCACCGATTCCACGTTGAACACCACCCGTTCCACGCCCAGATCAACATAACGCTTCATCAGATCGGCATCATTTCGCGGGAACCACACCGTGATGGCGATCGACGCCGGATCGCGCCCGGCCTCGATCGCCATCTTGCGAAACTCCGGGATCATGTCCGCGATTTCCTTGTAGCTGCCGCGCGCGGCTTGCGGGATCCAGCCGTCGCCGTAACGGATGGCACGGCGGGCCGAATAGGGGAAAGCGCCCCCCACGATCACCGGAGGATGCGGCTTCTGCACCGGCTTGGGCCAGGTCATCATCGGGTCGAAATTGACGAACTCACCGTGGTATTCGGCTTTGGTCCGGGTCCAGATTTCCTTCATGGCCTCGATATTCTCCCGCGCGCGCTTGTGGCGGGATTTGAATTCGGTGCCGTGGTTTTCCATCTCATCCTGGTTCCAGCCGTTGCCGACACCAAACAGGAACCGCCCGCCGGTGACCTGATCGATGGACGCGACCAGCTTCGCCGTCTGGATGGGATCGCGCTGCTGGATCAGGCAGATGCCGGTACCGACTTTCAGGGTGGTGGTCGCCATCGCCGCGGCGGTCAGCGTGACGAAGGGATCCATGCAGTCATAATATTTCTTCGGCAGATCACCACCGCCGGGGAACGGCGACTTGCGCGTCAGCGGAATATGGGAGTGTTCAGGCGCCCACAGCGACTCAAAGCCGCGGCTTTCCAAGGCCTTGCCGAGTTCCCCCGGCCCCATGGAATAGTCGGTAAAGAACATCGATACGCCGAATTTCAGCATGGCCGTCTCCTGTGATCTCTTGGTGACCCCACTCTGCCCGATCCCACGATTGGCGTCACGCCCCACAGGCGGGTAACCTCGAACCAATCGAGAGGAAACCCGTATGCGACCCAAGCGCCCCTGGGCGGCCATCGCCGCCGTGACGATTTTGAATTTGCCGCTGGGCTCGCTTTACGCATTCAGCATCTTCCTCAAGCCCATCGAGGCCGCGCTGGGCCTCAGCAGGTCATCGCTGTCGTTGACGTTCGGCCTGGCGACGGTGGGGTTCTCGGCCGGGATGCTGGCCGCGCCGCTGCTGTTCGGGCGGCTGTCGGCGGAGCGGCTGATCGCGGTCAGTGGCGCCGCAACTGTCGCCGGCATTCTTTTGTCCGCGACGGCCAACGGGTTGATCCAGCTTTTGTTCGGCTATGGCGTGCTGTTCGGCCTGGGCGGCGGCGCGGCCTATATCGTGGCGCAGCAGAGCGTGAACATGCTGGTCACGACCCGCAAAGGCCTGGTCAACGGCTACATCGTGGGGCTCTATCCCGCTGGTGCGATGATCGCGGCCCCCTTGTTCGGCTGGGCCAATGGCGCCTTCGGCTACCGTACGACGCTGGCGGCCCTGGCCTGCGTGCTGCTGGTCACCGCCTTGATGGCCATTGCCCTGCTACACCACGCAGGCGCCGTGCTGCCACGCCGCACCGCCTCCACCGCCAGCGCGGAGGGCCGGGCGATGATCTTCGCGCGCATGTTCACCGTCTTCTTCGTCGCCGCCGCCGCCGGGCTGACGGTCCTCAGCCAGGCCGCCGGCATCGTCGCGGCCTATGGCGGCACCACGGCGATGGCGCTGACGGCCACCACGTCCATCACCGGTGGTATCGCCTTCGCCCGTCTGAGTGGCGGGTGGCTCACCGATCGCTTCCCCGTCCCCTTCGTCGCCGCGGGGGCACAGGGTTTCGCGCTGACGGGGGCGGTGGCCCTGACGCTGTTCCCCTCCCCCCTCATGGCGGCCGTCGCGCTGGGCATGGTCGGCATGGGCTATGGCTTCATCTCCGGCGCTGTGGCCGGCGGCATCGCGATCTACTGGTCGCCGGAGGCCTACGGCCGGATCGCCAGCCGGTTATATATCGCATGGTGCATCGCGGCGGTGACGCTGCCGGTGCTGGCCGGGCGGCTGTTCGACCTGACGCATGGCTATGGGACGACGGTGATCATCGCCGGCTGCGGTAATTTGATCGGCGTGCTGGTGGCGCTAACTCTGCCGCGGGGGAAAGGCACCGCGCGCGCCTGATGCCGCGGCAGTTAAAATTGATGAAAGTAAAATACACAATCGATTCAATAATCACCGTTCGGACGCTGTATTTTACTTCATATATGGATTGTCCGGCAGCTTTCCGGTGTTATGATTTGTCTGTATTCCGCAGCGAGTTCAGGAATGACGCTATAATCGGACCATGAAAGGTAAGCCAATGCCAGATAAAGCGGATTTCGTTAAATTTCTTACCACCGACCCAGATATTGCTAAGATCAATTTCAAATTTCTGAGCTATACAGTCTATCCAACCGGATATTCCGGGGATATCGCCAACTGCATTAACGCCGGCCACATCGGAATCACCCGGCGATTCAGTGACCTCGGCTATGACGACACCGGCGGATCGTATATCCCAGGGGACAACAAGTATTCCTTGAGCAGATCATTCGATCTCACGAAGGTTTTCTACCAGATCATACTGGTCCATGAATCGACCCACGCGCTTCAGGATTATCAAAGACTGGGTTCGGTTAGCCGGGCCGAAGCGGAAGCCGTCGCTTATGTCGCTGAAGCGGTCTACGTCCAGGCCAAGGGCTACTCGCCTATCAAGGATCCAAAAACCCATTTGCCGGACCCGATTCGGGCTGCCGCCGACACTGTCGCGACGGCCATCCTCGGCGGTTCCTACTTGGTCCCGCCCCATCTCGCCGCGGTCGTCACATCCGCGGTCAAAACGTCGCCGCATTACGGCTCATTGCCGCCGTTATTGAGCTTCAACGGGGTCGGCTAGACCATGATCGTTTGAGGTTGGATCAACGTACGTGTTCGATCATGCTCTAGCTTTTTGTTTTGTCGCGTGATTCACGTTTCCGGGTGATTCCACTTCAAACGATCACGCTCTAAGACCGGCCCACCATGGGCCGCCGGCATCAGTAAACCCTGCTCAATCCACCGTTGAAACCACGCCGTCCGCCCGCAACGATGCTATGTCCGCGTCCGAATATCCGGCTGCGGCCAAAACTGCCCGCGTATGCTCCCCCAACCCCGGCGGCGGCGCGGTGATCGGAACCGCCTGCCCGCCCAGCTTGTAACCCGCGCCCACAACCTGCACATCCCGCTCCAGCGCCGGGACGTGCACGGTCTGCAACTGCCCCCGCTCCCGCATCTGCGCGTGTTCGGCGATCTGCGGCACGGTGTAGACCGGGCCCGCCGGAACGCCGGCCGCGATTAGCCTGGCCTCCCAGGCAGCCGCCGTATCGGTGGCCAGATGCGCCTCCAGCAGCGCTTGCAGGACCTTCTGGTTCTTCATCCGGTCATCGCGTTCGGCGAAGCGGGGGTCGGTTTTCAGGTCCGGCAGGCCCAGCGCGTCGCAGGTGGCGGCGAATTGCTTCTGTTCGTTGTTGACGATGTTCAGCGGTCCGTCGCCGGTGCGGAACGTGCCCGAGGGCGCCGAGGTCTGGCTATAATTGCCAATCGGCTGCGGCACGTTGCCGGCGTTGAGGTAGTTCGACACCGTCCAGGCGGTGATGCTGCCGAGCGAGCTGTCCAGCATGGACACATCGATCGTCTCCCCCTCCCCGGTCGTGGCGCGGCGCACCAAAGACGCGGCGATGGCAAAGGCGGCGGTGATGGCGGCGGTGGTGTCGCAGACCACCAGCCCGGCTTTCATCGGCGCGGTCTCGGCATCGCCTGTCAGGCTCATGAGGCCGCAGTAGCCCTGAATGATCTGATCGTAGCTCGCCCGCTGCGCCAGCGGCCCGGTCTGCCCGAAACCGGAGACGGCGCAGTAGATCAGGCGCGGGTTCAACGCCCGTAAGGCATCCGCCGACAGGCCGAGACGGTCCATCGCGCCCGGCCGGAAATTCTCCAGCACCACGTCGGCGTCCTTGACCAGGCGGCGGAACACGTCCTTGCCGCGCTCGCTTTTCAGGTTCAGCGCGATGGATTTCTTGTTGGCGTTGAAGGCCAGGAACGACGTGCCCATCTGCCGGCGCCCGTCGGCCGGATTGGCGCCCATCTTGCGGGAGAGGTCGCCGATACCGGGGACCTCGACCTTGATGACCTCGGCGCCCATCAGCGCCAGTTGGTACGACGCCAGCGGACCGGCGATGACGTTCGACAGATCCAGCACCCGGATCCCGGACAGCGGCAGGCTCATGCGGCGGCTCCCGCGCGGACCGCCTCTCGCAGCCGCGCCAGATTGCCGCCCTGCTTGATCGAGCCGGGCAGCGGATGGCCGACGACGTCCTCGGCCAGGATGGCGCATTCGATCAGCGCGTTCAGATCGATCCCGGTCTCGATGCCCATTTCCTGGCAGAGGAACACAAGGTCTTCAGTGCACACATTGCCCGCCGCGCCCTTATGCGCCGCGAAGGGGCAACCGCCAAGACCACCGACCGCGGCATCGAATTTTGTGATCCCCATTTCAAGGCCGGCATAGGCGTTGGCGATCCCCATGCCGCGGGTATCGTGCAGATGCAGGCTGAGCTTTGCCTCCGGATAGCGGTCGCGCACCGCGCCGATGACGCGCTTGATGGTCACGGGGGTGCCCCACGCCATGGTGTCGGCGAGCGAAATCTTCTCGTATTCGATCTCATGCTCGCGCGCCAGCGCCATCAGCGTGCCGACACATTCGACCACCTTTTCCACCGCGATATCGCCCTGGAAATTGCAGCCAAAAGCGTTCGAAACCGAGGCATCGCGCACGGGAATGCCGAGTTCCTTATACCGCTCGATCTCCGCATGCGTGTGCGCCAGATGCTGTTCCGGCGTACGATTGATATTGCGCTTCATGAACACGTCGGAGGGATAGACCCGCACCTTGCCCTCCAGCGTCAGCTTGCCCGAGGCACGCGCCCGTTCCAGCCCGGCATCGTTGAACCAGAGCGCGGTATAATCCACCCCCGGCGTCGTTTGCATCTGCGCGACGATATCATCGGCATCCGCCATGCCCGGCACCTGCTTGCGGCTGACGAACGAAGCGACCTGGATGCGCCGCACCCCGGTCGCCGACAGCGCATCGATCAGCGCGACCTTGCGATCGGTTGGGATGGTGGCTTTCTCGATCTGAAAGCCCTCGCGCGGGCCTTCTTCGGTGATCAGGACGGATGCGGGGATCATGGCTGATGTCCTTATGAGATCCTGATGTCAGTAAATTCCAAACCCCATGATCCCATCCACGGGATCAAAATCGCCCACGATCTTCTTGCCAATCAGATCACGCAACGTCTCCGACGCGCCCCCGCCGATGGAACCGTAGCGCGCGCCGCGATAGAAGCGGGACACCGGGTATTCATCGGTGAAACCAAAGCCGCCATGCACCTGCACCGCCTCGGTCGTCACCCGCAGCGACATTTCGTTGTTGAACACTTTGGCCGCGGCGGCCAGGAAGGGGTCGGGGAAGGGATTGGCCGACAGGCAGGCGCGGTACAAAAGCCCGCGCCCGGCTTCGATATCCTTGAACATATCGGCGAGTTTCCAGCGCATGCCCTGAAAATCGGAAATGGGCTTGCCGAAGATGGTGCGTTCACGAACGTAATTCACCGCCTCATCGAACGCGCCTTCAGCCAGCCCCAGGGAAATCGCGGGATTGAGGCAGCGCTGAGTGTTGAAGGCGGTCAGCAATTTGCGGAACCCGTCGTCACGGATAACCAGGTTCTCCAACGGCAGTTCGCAATCGTCGAACTGGATCTCGTGCAGGTTTTCCCCGCCCATGGTGTGGTAGGTGCCGGTGACGGAAAACCCCTTGGTGTCCGGCTCCACCAGCACGCAGCCGATGCCTTCGCGGCCGGGCTTGCCGTCGATGCGGGTGAAGACCACGAACATGCCGGCTTCCTTGGCGCGGCTGATCAGGGTCTTGGTTCCTTTCAGAATCACCCGATCCCCGACGATGCGGGCATTGGTGCGGTAATTGGCCACATCTGTGCCCGCATGCGGCTCGGTCATACAGACAGCCAGGATGCAATCGCCGCTGACCACCGCCGGCAGGATGCGTTCGCGGATCGAGGCCGGAGCGTAGCGGGCGATCACGCGGGTCTGCACCCCGGCCTCGCCCAGCACCGCCATGGCGGTCACGTAATCGACCTTGGCAATCTCTTCCAGGATCAGCGCGGTATCGAGAATCGGCAGGCCGAGCCCGCCATATTCCTCCGGCACCGACATGCCCAGCACGCCCAGCGTGGCGAGCTTCTTCATATTCTCCCACGGGAACGTGCCGTCCATCCAGCGGATCGCGTTGGCTTTGAATTCGGACTGCGCGAGGTCGCGCACCGATTGGATCATCTCCCGCTGCTGGGCACTGATCTGAAAGTCCATTGGTTCCCGAGCTCCCTCTTGAGTGCCCCGGAGCTTAGCGCCGCGATGCCGGTCAGGCGAGAGCGTGGGGAAACTTCGCCAGCACCCGGCGCCAGGCGCCATCCATGTCCTGGGTCCAGTCCGGGCCCAGTATGTCCTTGAACACCGCCATCACGACGCGGAAGAATGTGTCGAAGACCGCCGGCGAGACACCCATGCCTTCGTGGTTGGTGCGCTCGATCGCGACCAGATTGACCGCGTAATCGTCGCCGGACGCACAATCGAGCAGCGCCTCCATGGTCACGGCCATCATCTCGCCGCGCACCAGGCCGGCGGTATCGCGCACGAACAGCGCTTCGACGGCTGGATTGTCAGCGAACAAGCGCTGGAACACGAGCGGAGCCGGATCCGGGCAGCGTTCGCCCACCAGTTCCAGGCATTGGGTGATGACCGTGGCATCCATTGGCGCACTATAGCCCCTTGCCGGAAAGATTGACGAGGTGACAAAAATCGCAGATCGGGGTTCGGTCTGGTGCGGTTTTATGCCCGAACCATCCTTGACGGGCACCGCTACTCCCGCACCACCGCCGGGATCGTGTCATAGCCCTTCCACCGGTAGATCGCCGCCGACACCACCCAGCTGAGCGCGAAGATGCCGACAACGGCGAAGCCCAGATTGGCCATGCCGTCGTTCAGCGCCGCCACCGCGCCCCAGACGGGTCCCTCCAGATGCAATCGGTCGCCGATAAGGCCCAGCGCCTCGACCCCGCCGATGAGCAGGGCCACCGCGACGGAGGCCGCGGTGATGGTGAGGTTGTACCAGAGCTTGCGCATCGGCCGGACCGAGGCCCAGCCATAGGCGCCGACCATCAGGGCACTGTCGGCGGTATCGGCCAGGGTCATGCCGGCGGTGAAGAGCGCCGGGAAGATCAGCATTTGCCAATGCGGCATGCCCTGCGCCGATTCGCTGGCGGCGATGCCCAGCAGGCCGACTTCGGTGGCGGTGTCGAAGCCGAGGCCAAACAGAAAGCCGAGCGGATACATGTGCCAGCTGCGCCGAATGACCCGGAACAGCGGGCGGAAGAGCCGTGCCAGCAGGCCGCGCCCGGACAGCAGCATATCCAGGTCTTCTTCCACCAGCCTTCCACCCATCCGCACCCTGCGGAAGCCGCACCAGACCCCGCGCAGGATGACGAGGTTGATCCCCGCGATCAGCAGCAGGAACGCCGATGACACCGCCGTGCCGACGACACTGCCGATGGCCTTCGCCTCCCCCAGCTCTGCGGCGGTGGCGGCGATCGCGATGCAGGCGAGGATCACGACGGTGCAGTGGCCGAGGGAGAAATACAGCCCCACATCGCGCGCTGGCCGCCCCTCGCGCATCAGCTTGCGCACCACGTTGTCGATGGCCGCGATGTGGTCCGCGTCCACCGCATGGCGCAGCCCGAACACCCAGGCCAGCAGAGCCGTCCCCAATAGCACCGGCCGATCGGCGAAGGCCGCCCAGGCCCAGAGCCAGGCCAGCAGATTGGCGGTGATCAGGCCAGCGAACAGCAGGCTGGTCTGGCGCAGTCCCCGATCCCCTCGCAGCATTGAATATGGTCTCCGTCAGGCGGTGGCGGGTGGGGTCACGACGAAGGGTAGCACTTCGTCCGTCAGCCGGCGCAACTGTGTCATCGCATCCCCCTGGGTGGCCAGCCGGACTGTGATACGCCGGCAGCCGGTGCCGAGAAAGCCGCGCAGATTGGCGATGCACCGGGCGGGGGGGCCATAGACGCCCCAGGCCCGCAACCGTTCCGGCGTGTAATTGGCGCCATAATAGCCATCCAGGTAGCCCTTGGCATCGGCCAGGGCGGCATCGGCGTCATCGTTGATGTTGATGTGGTGGCAGAGGACGTTGTCGAAATCCGTCATATCGCGGCCCGCGTCGCGCCCGGCCTGGAGGACGATGTCCAGCGACTGGGCGAATCCCTCCGGACTGACCGAATGGGTCATCCAGCCATCCGCCAGCCGCCCGACCCGCTTCAGGGCGAACGACGACCCGCCGGCATCGGGCTGACCATTGCCCAGGCGCCCGGCATTGGTAGTCAGCCAGATCGGGCACGGGGACTGGATGGGTTTGGGCAGCAAATTGATGCCTTCGAACCGGGTGAACCGGCCCTCGAACGGGGTTTCATCCGTGGTCCAGAGGTGGCGCAGCACCGCCATGTTCTCGATCATCCGGGCACGGCGCTCGGTCGAGGGGAAGCCCATCGCCCGACTTTCCTTGTCCCAGGCCCCGCCGCCACCCCCGCCGGCGCAGACCGACAGCCGGGTGCGCCCGCCAGAGATGACGTCGAGCGATGCCCATTCATAGGCAAAAGCCCGCGGCTCACGCAGGGCGAAGGAGCCCATACAGGCGGTGCCCAAAGTGACGCGGCTGGTGCGCCCGGCCAGGGCGGCGAGCAGCGTCAGCGCATCCAGTCGCTGATTGGCGAACAGCGCGTCCCCGGCCCAGAGATTGTCAAAGAGCGGGTTCGCCTCCACCGCGTCGGCCAGGGCCAGCAGCTTGGGAACCGTGGTCAGGCCGAGCAGGATGCCACGATTGGACAAAGTGATACCAAATTGCATGCGATGCGCGGCCTCCGGGCTGGTGCGCGGGAAGCCTATGCCTTGGTGCGGCCGCGGCCAAGCAGGCGCGGTGGTTCGTTCGGTTTTCTTATGGACCACAAACCGCAAATGCCCTTATTTTAATCATGTGATGACGTTGATAGTATCAACTGCCCATAAATGATGTATATTCAATTGTTTATCCGCGTGACTTGAAATTTACGCACTTGGTGTTCATATTGGATGCACTGTTCATGAACGAAGGGAACGTCCAATTCTCCGGTTTACGCCCCGCTTCGCCGCTTTTTTGGCCGCACTGCTCGTGCCGCTGTGCCTGGCCGTGGCCTCGCCTGGCGCGCGCGCGGCCGAAATCGACGGCGTCGACATCCCGCCGGTGCGGGAAGTGGAAGGCAAGATCCTGCGGCTGAACGGCTATGGGCTACGCACCTGGTCCGTCCTGGGCATCCATATCTATGTCGCGGGTCTCTACCTGGAACACACCAACTCCGACCCGGCCGCGATCATGAACTCGCCGGAAACCAAGCTGCTGATCTTCAGCTTCCGCCATGAGGTCACCGCCGAACGGGCCCGCGACGCCTGGCGCAAGGCGCTGATGAACAATTGCACCGACCCGTGCCGGCTGGATTCGGCGGATGTCGAACGCTTCCTGGCGGAGGTACCGGGCATGCGTGAAGGCGATTCGTTCGAGCTGCGATTCTCCGCCCACACCGCCGCGATCACCGCCAACGGCCAGACGATCGGGCGCATCGACCAGCCGGTGCTGGCGGACGCGATGCTGGCCGCCTTCCTCGGCCCCCGCCCCGGGTCACTCGAAGTGAAGCAGGCACTCCTGGAGCGCCACGGCTGAGACTGGCGCGAGCAGACCTGACGCTGCCACCGGTCGTCCGCTTCCTGGACGGGCTGCCAGCCGGCTAAAGCTGGCGCGCGAGCTTCTTCGCCAACAGCCAGCCGGGGATGCCGCCCACCGGCCCCGCCGGCAGCAGCAGCAGCCACCCCACATTGGCGCCGTTGACGATCAGATCGAGCCCAAGGCCCAACATCATGCCGCCAATCAGGCAGCCCGTGACCCCGGCGGAAACGCCGAGCCAGAGAATATCGCTTCTGTTTACCATGGGCGTCCTCGTACGGGGCTGACGTCTTTTTGACAAGACGCGGTGTTTGACAAGATGGGGGGCGGCCCCTATACGCCCGCCACTGCCGGGAACGTGGACAGGCCTTCGGGGCCTGCGCCCGCATTACGCGTTCGCGTAAGGCCTACCGGTGCAACAAGGCCATACGGCCATACAATGAGGGCATCGCGCAACCATGACCAAGCGCGCCGAAAGCAAGTACAAGATCAACCGCCGCCTGGGCGCCAATCTCTGGGGCCGCCCCAAGTCCCCCGTCAACAAGCGGGAATACGGCCCCGGCCAGCACGGCCAGCGCCGCAAGAAGCCCACCGACTTCGGCACCCAGCTGATGGCGAAGCAGAAGCTCAAGGGCTACTACGGCAATATCGGCGAAAAGCAGTTCTACAAGTATTACGAGGAAGCGGTCCGCCGGAAGGGCGACACCTCCGAAAACCTGATCGAATTGCTGGAACGCCGGCTCGACGCCGTGTGCTACCGCATGAAGTTCGCGGTCACGCCGTTCGCTTCGCGCCAGTTCGTCAACCACGGCCATCTGACCGTGAACGGCAAGCGCGTGAACATCCCGTCCTACCAGGTGCGCGATAACGACGTGATCGAGGTCAAGGAACGCTCCAAGCAGCTGGCGGTCGTCCTCGACGCGACCCAGAGCACCGAGCGTGACGTTCCCGAATATCTGGAAGTCGATCACCGCGCCATGAAGGGCCGCTTCGCCCGCGCGCCGAAGCTGTCCGATGTGCCGTATCCGGTGCAGATGGAACCGAACCTGGTGGTCGAGTTCTACTCGCGCTAACCGGTTCCACCGCGACGTTCGATCAGGGCCGCCTGGGGTTATCCCGGGCGGCCCTTTTCTTTGCCTGGAACCCCAGCACACGCGGTCTCGCGCGTTGCATCCTCTCCCCCATTGCGCCACGCTCCGCCTCAACACGGCATAAACAGGGGAGGCAAACATGGCAGGCGCGCTACCGCTCACGCCCGGGATCATCGGGCGGGCCATCGATCAGGCGAAGCTCACGAATCCGATGCGCTTCATCGTCGCGGTCGCCGCGGCTGGTTACTTCTTCGATTCCTTCGACATCGTCATCCTGTCCTACGCCCTCCCCAGTATCGGCAAGGAATTCCATCTCACCCCGCAGCAGATCGGCTTTATCGGCTCCGCCGGCCTGGCCGGCATGGGCGTTGGCTCCTGGATCTGGGGCTGGATCGCCGATCGGTGGGGGCGGCGGCTGGTATTTGCGGGCACGGTGCTGATGTTCTCGGTGTTCACCGGCGTCACCGGCCTCGCCTTCTCCGTCGGCTTCATCATCGGGGCGCGCTTTCTGACCGGCCTCGGCCTGGGCGGCATGGTGCCGATCGACGCGGCGCTGGTGGCGGAATTCGCGCCGGCGCGGATCCGGGGGCGGGTGCTGGCCTCATTGCCGCTGTGCTGGCCGATGGGCATCTTCGCCGCCGCCGGGGTCAGCCTGGCCGTGGTTCCCACCATCGGCTGGCGCTGGCTGTTCGTCATCGGAGTCGCCCCCGCGATCCTGTCCTTCATCATCCGCAAGGGCATCCCGGAATCGCCGCGCTGGCTGTCCGACCAGGGCAGGCATGAGGAAGCGCGCCAGTCGCTGCACTATGTCGGCGTCACCGATGCGGCACTGGAACGGGCACGGGCGGAAATCGCCGCCCTCCCCGTCGCGATCGAGGCGCCGGCGCCGAAAGTGCGCGATCTGCTGACCCGGCCGTACGCGCGGCGGATGGTACAGACCTGGACGATGTGGTATTTCTCCAACTTCGCCTCCACCGCCTTCAGCGTCTGGCTGCCGACGATTTACGCGCGGTATTACCACATCGAAATCACCCGCACGCTGCAATACACCTTCATCATCGCCGGCACCTCGGTGGTCGGGCGCATCTGCGCGTTCTCATTGATAGACATACTCGGGCGCAAGCCGCTGATCGTGACGGGGTATTGCGTGGCCGCCTGTTCGGCGTTGATGTTCACCCAGGCCTCGACCGAGACGTCGTTGCTGCTGGTGGCGATGTGCTACGCCTTCTTCGCCGATGTGGGCTCGCTGGCGATGACGGTCTACACGCCGGAGGTGTTTCCGGTGCGCATTCGCGGCCTCGCGGCCTCGGCAGCGATGGGGGTTGGCCGCTTCGGCGGCATGACCGCGCCCATCGTCATCGGCCTGATCATCAGCCCGGAGACCATCTATTACGTCTGGTGCCTGATGGCGGGGGCACAGTTCCTGGCCTCCGGCCTGTCATTGTGGCTGGCGCGCGAAACCCGCGGCCGCAATCTGGAGATCGCGGCCGCCGTCGTGTGACGGGGAAGGAAGGCGAGGGGCTCACGCCCCTTCCCACCCCCAAACAAATAAAGGGATTCCAAAGGCGTGCCTTTGGCGGGGTCCAGGGGCGGAGCCCTTGGCCTTGCCTCCCTTCACCCGATTGCCCTACCAGCAAAGCGAAGGAGTCTCAGCCATGCCGATCATGCGGGTTCGCGGTGTTGATATCGTCTATGAGGTATTGGGCGACCATGGCCCCTGGGTCACCGTCACCCCCGGCGGGCGGCGTGGCATCGCCGGGGAACGCGCCCTGGGCGCCCTCATCGCCGAAGCCGGCTTCCGGGTTCTGCTGCATGATCGGCGCAATGTCGGTGCCTCCGGCATCGCGCTGACGGGCGAGTCTGAAGGCATGGAACAGGCCGAGGACCTGCTCGGCCTGCTGCGCGGTCTGCGCACCGGCCCGGTCTTCGTGGCCGGCTGCTCATCGGGGGCGCGCATGTCGCTGCTGCTGGCGCGCCAGCACCCGGAAGCCGTGAAGGCGCTGCTGCTCTGGCGGGTCACCGGCGGGCCTTATGCGGCGCGGCGCCTCGCTTACAACTACTATGAGCAATATCTCGAAGCCGTCGAAAGCGGCGGTATCGAGGCCGTGTGCCGGACCGAGCATTTCGCCGCCATGATCGAAGCCAATCCGGCCAACCGTGAGACACTGCACGAGATGGGCGCGGCCCGGTTCACTGAAGGCATGCAGCGCTGGCTCGCCTCCTTCCGCCGTGACGCCGACTACCCCGTCGCCGGCCTCAGCCCGACCGAGATGCGGCAGATGTCGATGCCCGCCATCGTCATCCCCGGCAACGATCGCGTCCACCCCGCCGCCGGCGCGCAGGCCGCGCATCGCCTGCTGCCGTTCAGCATCTATCGGGAGGTGCTGACCAACGTGGTGGAAGCCGATGTCGATTTCGACGGCTGGGCCGCCAAAACCGGCTCCCTGGCCGCGCACTTCATCGACTTCCTGCGGGCCTGCAACCGGGCCCTTTGATGCGCCCTGGCGAACGGCGGCGCGGTCTGGCCGCCGCCGTCATCGGCATGACGGTTTGGTATGGCGTGCTGGAGCGCGTGCTCCAACACCGGGCCTATGGGTTGTTCGAGCCGGCTTTGCTGGGCCAGGCCTTTCGCTCCATGGCCGAACATCTGATCGCCGGCCGCTTCGACATCGATCCCGAGGCGATCGATTTCGAGGCATTCATCGTCGGCGACCGCACCCTGTCCTATTTCGGGATCTTCTGCGCCCTGCTGCGCCTGCCGCTGCTGGCGGTCCCGGCGCTGCACGCGCTGGACATCACCCGCCTGTCCTGCCTGATCGCGGTGGTGCTCGGCGGCTGGTTCCAGCTGCGCGCCTTGCTGCTGGTTCACGACCACGCCCCGCCGGGTCCCCGGCGGGACTGGCTCACGGCGGCGCTGGCGGTCTGCATCCTGCTGGGCGGGCAGCAGATCCAGTTCCTCCGCCACTCGATCTATCAGGAGATCGTGGATTGGGCCGATGCCTTGTCCATGGGATTCGTCTTCCTGGCACTGCGCGGGCTGCTGCGTGATCGTGGCTTCGATGCCCGCACCCTGGCCGGCATGGCCGTCTGCGCCGGCCTCGCGCTGCTCGACCGGGTCTCCTTCGGGATCGGCCTTTACGCGGCGCTGGGCCTGCTGCTGTTGACCCAATGGCGGCACCCGCGACGGGCGGTCCCGGCGGTGCTGCTGCTGACAGGATTCATGGTTGCGACCGGGGTGGTGAATGCCGGCCGCTGGGGCAACCCGCTGACCTTCGCCGATTTCACCACATATGCGCTGGATCAGGATGTCTACCCCGAGCGCCTCGGCCGCCTGTCGGCCTATGGCACCTTCAATCTCCGCCGCCTCGGGATCGGACTCAGCTACTATGTGCTGCCGATCTGGACCTGGGTCCGGGCGGATGGGTCACTGCTGTTCGCGGAGGCGCAGATCGCGATGATCGATGCGATGGAGCTGCCGGCGGGTTGTTTTCCGGTGACGGATCCGTTGCTGGCCGGGTTGGCGGTGGTGGGGGTATGGGCGAGCGTGAGGGACCGGCAGCGGGCATCCAGGGGCCTGGCCCTGCTCCTCGGCCTCTCGGTGCCACCGCTGTTGATGCTGTGCGCGATCAGCATGGCCTGGCGCTATCGGATGGAGTTTTACCCTTTCCTCGTCCTCGCGGCGCTGGTCGGGGTGCAGGCCCTGTGCCGAACCGGCGCGCCCCCCTTCAGCCGCCGCGCCAAAACCGCCATCGCCGCCGCAGTCGTCGTCAGTGTCGTCGCCTCCCACGGCATGGCGGCGCTCTACGCCGTCTCCCCCTGGGGTTCGGCCGAACAATACATCGCCAAGGACGGCTGGTTCGGAACCTATGCGCCCAGGCTGATCGCCGGGCATGACTAGGGCGGCGGCATCCTCTATAGGCACGGCATGACCGAGCCAAATACCAATCCCATGGGCGAGATCGCCCGCCGCCGCACCTTCGCGATCATTTCCCACCCCGATGCCGGCAAGACCACGCTGACCGAGCATCTGCTGCGCGCCGGCGGGGCGATCCAGCTTGCCGGCAATGTGCGCGCCAAGGGTGAACGCCGGCGCACGCGGTCGGACTGGATGGGGATCGAGCGGGATCGCGGCATTTCCGTCGTCACCTCGGTGATGACGTTTGAGCATCAGGGCTGCGTCTTCAACCTGCTCGACACGCCGGGCCATGAAGACTTCTCCGAGGACACCTACCGCACCCTGACCGCTGTCGATTCCGCCGTCATGGTGATCGACGCCGCCAAGGGGATCGAGGCGCGGACCCGCAAGCTGTTCGAAATCTGCCGCCTGCGCGACATCCCCATCATCACCTTCATCAACAAAATGGACCGCGAAGCCCGCGACCCGATCGAGTTGCTGGATGAGGTGTCGAACGCCCTGGCGCTGGACACCTCCCCCGTCACCTGGCCCATCGGCCGCGCTTCCGACTTCGCCGGCACCTATGACCTGCGCAAGCGCGACATGCGCCTGATCGCGCCGCTGGAGCAATCGGATCGCCGCCTGCAGGATGTCGCCGATGAGGTCGACCTGATCCGGGAGGCGCTGCCCGCCTTCGACGTCGAATCCTTCAACGCCGGCCACCTGACCCCGGTCTATTTCGGCAGCGCCATCAAGGGTATCGGCGTCAGCGACCTGTTGGACGGGCTGGCCGAATACGGCCCCGCGCCGCGCGACCAGCCGGCCGACAAACGCACCGTGCATGCCTCCGATCCCGGCCTGACGGCCCTGGTGTTCAAAATCCAGGCGAACATGGACCCCAACCACCGTGACCGTATCGCCTTCGCCCGCGTCTGCTCCGGTCGGCTGGTGCGCGGCATGCGGCTGAAACAGGTGCGCACCGGCAAATCCATCGCCCTGCACGCACCGCAGTTCTTCTTCGCGCGGGAGCGTGAGATCGCCGACGAAGCCTTCGCAGGCGACGTCGTCGGCATCCCCAACCACGGCACGCTGCGGATTGGCGACACGCTGACCGAGGGCGAGGACATCAACTTCGTCGGCGTCCCCTATTTCGCCCCCGAAATCCTGCGCCGCGTGCGGCTGGATGACGCGATGAAGGCCAAGAAGCTGCGCCAGGCCCTGGTCGAACTGGCCGAGGAAGGCGTCGTGCAGCTGTTCCGCCCGCAGGACGGTTCGGCGCCGCTGGTAGGCGTCGTCGGGACCCTTCAGCTCGACGTGCTGCAATCGCGTTTGGCCGGAGAATACGGGGTCGGCATCGGCTTCGAAGCCTCCCCATTCCAACTGGCGCGCTGGGTAACGTCATCGGATCGCACTGCGCTGGCACATTTTATCGGCAATAACCGCACCGCGATGGCCGATGATGTCGACGGCGACCCGGTCTATCTGGCAAGCTCCGGCTTCATGATGCGCCGCGCCGAGGAACTGGCGCCGACGCTGACATTCCGCGACATTAAGGATGTGCGGGCGGAGAAAGTGGTTGCCTGAGCAGCCACGCGCCCGTCACGCCGGACGGGAGCATGGTATGGGCCGACGCTTTATCGTTCTGCTGGCTGTTTTGTTCCTCGGGATCGTGCCGCGGGCATGGGCGGTTGGCTTCCAATGGGTCAGCGCCCCCAATCCCGACGGTGACGGGCCGCTGAAAGTCGCCGTCTGGTATCCCAGCAAAACGGCGCCGCTGATCAAACAGATCGGGCCGTTCGAGATGGCCGTGGCGTTCGACGCCCCCATCAGCGGCACACAGCATGGCCTGATCCTGATGTCGCACGGCACCGGCGGGATGGCGCTGAATTCGTACGACACCGCGATCGCGCTGGCACAAGCCGGCTATGTGGTCGCCGCCGTGACCCATGCGGGGGACAACTACCTCGACCATTCCGTCGCGTTTTCGCAGCAGAATTTCACCGGCCGGGCCAGGCAGATCAGCCGCGTGCTGGATTTCATGCTGCATGACTGGGGCAGCCACGCCAGCATCGACCCCGCCCGTGTTGGATTCTTCGGTCACTCGGCCGGCGGGACCACCGGGCTCATCGTCGCCGGGGGTGTCGGGGATTGGCAACGCGCCGTCGCATTCTGCGCGACGCACGGGGATGACTGGGGCTGCCGCCATGCCCGGGACCTGGGCCGCACCGCGGAGCCCGGCGCGCCCACCCGGGTCGCCGGCGCGGATCCGCGCATCAAGGCGCTGGTGATCGCCGCCCCGGCATTGGCCCATATCTTCGAACCCGCCGGCCTGGTGGCGCTGAAGATCCCCACCCAGCTCTGGGTCGGCGCGCGGGACGATGTGGTCGTGGACGCGGCGAAGCTGCGCGGCCTGATGGTGCGCAAACCCGATTACCGGCTGATCCCCAATGGCGGTCACTTCGTGGTTCTGTCGCCCTGTAACGACATTCTGCGCGCCAACGCGCCGGAAATCTGCATCGACCCGCACGGCTTCGATCGGGCACGATTCCTGAAGCGGTTCCAGCGCGATGTGGTGGCCTTTTACCGGCGGACATTGAAGTAACGGCCGCCCCATCGCATCGGCTCTCGACATCGCTCCGCCGGTCGACACACTCTAAAATCGCAATCGGGAGGATAACGCCATGGCCGGTCTCTATTACGAAGAATTCCACGTCGGGCAGGATTTCGCCCATCCCTGGACCCGCACCGTCACCGAGATGGACAATGTCCTGTTCACCTCCATCACCATGAACGTGCAGCCGCTGCATCTGGACGCCGAATTCGCTGCCGGGACGGAGTTCGGCCGACCGCTGGTGAACTCCATTTTCACGCTCGGACTGATGGTTGGCGTGACGGTGAACGACACCACTTTGGGGACGACCGTCGGTAATCTGGGATTTTCCGACGTGCGCTTCCCCAAGCCCGTTTTCGCCGGCGACACGCTGCGCACCCGCACCAAAATTCTCGCCATGCGGGAGAGTAAGTCACGCCCGGACGTGGGCATCGTGGAGTTCGAGCACACCTGCCTCAATCAACGCGATGAGGTCGTGGCCATTTGCCGGCGGCAGGGCATGATGCGGAAGAAGCCGGCGTCCTGACCCGGCCGAACCCTACTGGATTCACACATCTCCGGAAGGATTTTTGCTAGCGCTGCTCTACACCGTCATGGCCCGGCTTGTCCGGGCTACCTATCGCGGCACTATGCGAGCGGCGGTGGCCCGGACAAGCCGGGCCATGACGTGTTAGAAGGCCTTTTGTTTGCCGTACGAATTTTCGTTTCCACGATGTGTGAACACGGTAGGGCCGAACCGGCCCTACCCGCCGTGCTTGTGTTCCATGTGATCCATGGGCGGCGCCATAGGGGGAAGCGGCGCAACCTTCGCCACCGGGAAATAGAAGGTGACGGGGCCTGCCTTCTCAAAGGTGAAGGTCACGGGCACCTTCTCATTTTCGCCCAAAGCGCGCTTGAGGCGCATCAGCATCACATGCGTCCCGCCGGGCTTCATCACCACCGTCGAACCGGCCGCGAAGGACATGGGCTCCACCGAGCGCATGCGCGAAACACCATGATCGTCGGAGGTCTCATGCAGGCTCGCCTGCTCGGCCACGGGTGACGACACGCTCAGCAGGCGGTCGTCGGCGTCGCGCACCGTGAGCGTGCAATAAGCCGCGCTCATGCCACCCACGATGCCCGAGCGGACCCATGGATTGTTGATGTCGATGCGCGAGGTCTGCGGCAGTTGCGCCATCGCCGGCCACCAGGCCAGCAGCATGGCCACAAAACCGGCGAAGCGGACGGAACGAGCGGTCATGGTCGGTATCCTCGGGTCAGGGTGCGCCCGGTTTACCGCCAATCGGCATCGGGCACGAGTCCGGCCAGACCGTCCAGCGCCCGGTTACTCGCGACCCGGATGGCGGTACCGGGCACCGCGAAATGCCAAGTCAATCCCGCCTGATCCGCCCGATCGCGCGCCTGAGGTGCTTCAAACCCGCGGACGAAATACAGGATCGTATCCGGCGCGCCGGAGGCCCAATGGGTGATCGTGTCGCCGGCCCGGTACGCGTCGGGTTGCAGCGACGCCACGCCCGCATCCACCGCGACGACGCCCAGCGCGGTCGAGGCGGCCAGGGCGGCCAGCGCCCGGTCGGTCGCCTGCTGCTGTGCCCAAGACGGCGCCCGCAGGAAACTCTCCGGCACATCGAGCTGCCCCGGGTTGTGCTGGCGATCGAGCCCGGCGAATGACAGCACCGTCATCAGTCCGAAAGCCGCCGCGGAATGCCAGCCTGGCGCCGCCAGCCCCAACCGGCGCTGGCGCAGGACCGCGCCGAGCAGCGGCCAGGCCGCGGCGACGATGAACGGGAACGGGTAGTAATTGGACAAAGTGCCGGCCAGCTCGCTACGGGCGAACAGGTGCAGCAAGGCCCAGGGCACGAAAGCGGCATAGCCGACAACCGGCATCGGGTCGCGGATCCGCACCGCCCAGGCACAGGCGGCCACCGCGGGAAGGATCAGATAAGGCCGGTAGAGGATCCAGAACGCCAACCGCTCCGTCACCACGCCGGGCGTGATCTCCGCGAAGGGGGGATCGCCGATATAGACGCCGCCGAGGCTATGGCCGCCATCCGGGAAGGCCACGCGCTGTACCAGCAGCGACACCACACCGCAGGCCAACGCCAGGGCCGCGAACACCAGCAGCCGCGATTGCGCCCGCCATGCCATGCCCTGCCAGCGCTGGACCGCCGTCAGCACCGCCAGCAGGCCAAACAGGTGCAGGCCTGAATCCTCCCGCGTGAACACGCAGGCCAGGAAGGACAGCCAGGTCAAAACCCGCTGCTCCCGCAGCAGCCCCAGCAGGAACAGCACGGCGGTGGCGCTGAACAGCAGCTCAAAATGCGGGTTGCGGGCAATGGCAATGGCCAGGCCGTTGAACCCGAACGCCAGCCCCCCCGCCGCCGCCAGTAGCGGCCGCAGCCGGTATTCCCGCACCAGCACGCTATAGACCACGATTGCCGGAAGCGCGTGGCAGACCCCCGTGAACGCCGCGAAGAACCCGGCCCGCGTCAGCGGCACCACCCAGCTCAGCCCCGTTATCGGCAGCAAGGTCAGGGCGGTATGGGTGGACAGGAAGCTGCCCCCGCCATGCACCAACGGCGCGCGCAACGCCCAGCCATTGTGCCACAGAACCGCGGCGATGGCCCCCGAGTCCCCCCAGAACCCGCCCAGGATATAGAAATGCCGCAGCGTCCAAACCCAGAAGGCCGCGCATGGCAGGGCAAAGACCGTCAGCCCCAACGGCGCAACCACCAGCCGGGCCCGCTCTGTTTCCATCAGAGCCGTCGGCGTGTGGGAGGCGCCTTTACCACTTCCCCTCGGCAATGAACCGGTCGATCCGACGGTGTTCGAAATACCAAACCCCATCCCGCTTCACCATCCGGTCGATATACCCGCCGGCGGAGCCGATCTTCGGCCCGGTTTCGCTGTTCTGCACCGTGGTCCAGTTGGACAGCACGCGGGCCGTGTCGCCATCCAGGTCGATCACGATATTGGTGCACAGATGCACCGCCCGCGGCTTCTGGGTATCGCTCTTGCGCAGGCTCCGCCCATGTTCGGCGATCCCCTGGCGGCCGTTGCCAATCCCAAAATCGGTCTGCCAAACCCCATCCGGGGTGAACAAGGCGGCCATGCCATCCATGTCGCCGGCATCCAGCAGGAAGCAGTAGCGGGCCAGCCGCTCGCGGATTTCGTTCTTCTCGGCGTTCACATCGGTCATGCGCGGCTCCCTTTATTTGGACAGGATCTCGTCGATTTCGGCTTCGCTGCACCCGGCCTCCGCCAGGATTTCGTGGTTGTGTTCGCCCAGGCCGGGCCAGAGGCGGGTCACATTCGGCGGCGTTTCGGAGAACCGGGCCGGTATGGCGGTCATCACCGACGGGCCTTCGCGCGGATGGTCCACCGCCTCGAAGAAGTTGGTCTCCTTCAAATAGGGGTCGTCGAACAGGTCCAGCAGGCTGTTGGCGGGTCCGCAAGGGATGTCCTTGGGGCGTAGAATGGCGATCCATTCGGCGGTGGTGCGCTTGCGCATGCCCTCCGTCAGGGTGCCATAGAGCGCGTCGACATGGTCCGAGCGCCCGGCGATGGTGGCGAAGCGGGGGTCTTCGATCAGGTGCCCGACCTCCATCGCCTCGAACACGGTCTTCCATTGCGCGGTGCTGACAGCGATCACGCTGATGAAGCCATCCTTGGTCTGATACGGCCGTCGGTGCGGGGTCAGCATGCGGGGGTAGCCGACACCTTTCTCCGGCTCACCCTGCACGCCATGCCAGAGGTGCTCGACCAGCGCGAAGGACAGGATCGTTTCCATCATCGGCACATGTACCGCCTGGCCCTGACCGGTCCGTTCCCGGTGGAACAGCGCCATGCCGATCATGGAGGCCAAGGTGCTGCCGGTGAGCTTGTCGACGACGACGGTGGGGAAATAGCGCGGCGCCCCGTCCGGGCCGGCATTCAAGGCGGCAATGCCGGACAGGCCCTGGATCAGATCGTCATAGGCGGGAAACTCCTGCATCGAACTCCCCTCCCGGAAGCCACTGGCGGCGGCGTGGATCAGTTTGGGGTTGCGCTGGCGCAGGCTTTCGTAATCCAGGCCCAGGCGTTTGGCCGCACCGATACGCATGTTGTGCACGAAGACATCGGCGGTATCGATCAGCCGCAGCAGCGCCCGCATCGCCGCCGGCTTCTTCAGATCAAGCGCCAGGCTGCGCTTGTTGCGATTGAGCGTGGCGAAGTAGCTGGCCATGCCCTCGGTCCGGCTGGGTCCGATATAGCGGGTGTAGTCGCCCTCGGTCGTCTCGACCTTGATGACATCGGCGCCCATGTCGCCCAGGACCTGCGATGCGAAGGGGCCGAGCACCACGGTGGTGACATCGATCACGCGAATGCCGGCGAGCGGGCCGGTTGGCTTGTCCAAAGCGGGGTTCCTCCTGATGGGCGATACGCGGGAGCTTCGCCTCGCGGCACCGGCTTGGCAACCGTGAGGTCAGGATCGCACTGCCTTTCATCATGCCGGGCACGCACCGAGAGAGCACCCTTGCGAACACAGCCCATCGGCCGTGGTTCCCAGATCGCCCCCGCCGGGCTAGGCTGACGGCCATAAGAGCACTTCAGGAGGACTCCCGGCATGGATTTCGGTCTCGGCATCCCGACCTCGCACGATTCCTGGAAACTCGCGCAGCGGGCGGAGGAACTCGGCTTCACCCATGCCTGGTTCTACGACACCCAGATGATCACCGCCGATTGCTTCGTCGCGATGGGCGCGGCGGCGATGAAGACGTCCAAAATCCGCCTCGGAACCGGGGTGCTGGTGCCGTCCAACCGCATCGCCGCGGTGACCGCCAATGCGTTCGCGACCCTCAATGCCATGGCCCCCGGGCGGCTCGATTTCGGCGTCGGCACCGGGTTTTCCGCCCGGCGCGCGATGGGCATGGGCGGCATCAAGCTGGCGGACATGGAAGAGTATATCCGCATCGTCTACGGCCTGCTGAACGGGGAGACGCTGGAGACGACGATCGAGGGCAAGCGCAAGAAGATCCGCTTCCTCAATCCCGATGCCGGACTGATCAACATCACCGATCCGGTGAAGCTGCATGTCTCGGCCTATGGGCCGAAGTCGCAGACGCTGGTGGCCAAGCTGGGCGCGGCCTGGAAGACCTTCGTCAGCGATGTCCCCGGCGCGATCACAGCGCTGGAGGGCATGCGCAAGGACTGGGCCGCCGCCGGACGCGCGCAATCGGACCTCTATACCACCGTCTGGGCCGGCGGCTGTGTGCTGGAACCGGGGGAGCACGCCGACAGCCCCCGCGCCATGGCACAGGCCGGCCCCCGCGCCGCGGTGCTGCTGCACCGGGCCGCGGATCTGGATATGGAGGGGTGGAAGAATACCACCGACGTGCCGCCCTCCACCCAGACCAGCATCGATGGCTATCTGGACGTGGCCCGCCAGTTTGAACCGGCGGATGCCCGTTACCTCATGAACCACCGCGGCCATTTCCTGTTCGTCAAACCCGAGGAACGCCCCTTCGTGAACGCCGAACTCATTCGCCGCACCACATTCACCGCGACCGAGCAGGAACTGACCCAGCGGATCGAGGCGGTGCGTGATTCCGGCTGGAACCAGTTCGTCATTCCCATCACCCACGGCCAGGAACAGGCGATCGAAGACTGGGGCCGCATCCGAAAGGCCTTCGCCTGATGCGCCGCGCCCCGACCGGCCGGATGGCCGAAAACCAGGCCCTGGGGCTGATCTCGGCCGCGCATCTGGTCAGCCATTTCTACTACCTGGTGCTGGTGCCTTTGTTCCCGATGATCAAGGATCGGCTGGGCATCGGCTATGTCGAACTCGGCTTCGCGCTGACGTTGTTCAACATCGTCAGCGGTCTGGTTCAGACTCCGATGGGCTACGCGGTCGATCGGTTCGGGGCGCGGCGCGTGCTGGTGGCCGGGCTGACCTTGGGCGGACTTGCCTATGTCTCGATCGGGCTGTTCCCGTCCTATGGCTGGTTGCTATGCGCTTCGGTGCTGCTGGGGATCGCCAACGCCGTTTATCATCCGGCCGACTATGCGATCCTGGGTTCGGTGATCGAGCCGTCGCGGCTCGGCCGGGCATTTTCCTTCCACACCTTCGCCGGTTTCATCGGTGGCGCGGTGGCGCCCTTGCTGATGCTGATGCTGGCCCGCATCTGGGGGCCGGAGCTGGCGATCGTCGCCGCGGGGATCCTGGGCCTTGTCGTGGCGATGCCACTGATGGCGGCGGGCTGGATGGACCGCTCCGCCGCCGCCCGCACCCCGGCCGGGGCGGCCAACATCCCGCTGCGGGGCCTGCTGACACCGGCGGTCTGGGGCCTCGTCGGCTTCTTCACCCTGCTCAGCCTCAGCAGCGGCGCGTTGACCAATTACTCCGCCGTGGCGCTGACCACGATGTATGGGATCACGCTGTCGGCGGCGAATGTGGCGCTGTCGGGCTTCCTGTTCGCCAGCGCCGCCGGCGTGCTGGCGGGGGGCTTCATCGCGGACGCGACCAAACGCCATGGCGATGTGGCGGCGGCCGGCTTTGGCGGTTCGGCCGTGCTGATCCTGCTGGTGGGCACGGTCGATCTGGGGCCGATCCTGCTGACGCTGGCGATGAGCGGTGCGGGGTTTTTGTCGGGGATGATTTCGCCGTCGCGCGACATGCTGGTGCGCGCGGCCTCGCCCCCCGGCGCCTTTGGGCGGGTGTTCGGCATCGTCACCACTGGCTTCAATATCGGCGGTACGGTCGGGCCGCTGATTGGCGGCTGGATCATGGACCACAACATGCCGCGCTGGGTGTTCTATTCCTCGGTCCTGTTCATGGTGATGACCTCGGTGATGGCGCTGACCAGTGAATGGCGCACGCGCCGGCGGGCCATGATGGCCGGCGTGGCGGCTGGCGAATAAGGAGAGTGGACCCCATGCACGGATTGCCCGACGCCGGACCCGAGATCCGGGACTTCTTCCACCGTTGGCTCGAAACCTTTTCCGGCTTCGTGCGCGATGTCGATTACGCATCGGCCAAACCACTGTTTCACAAAGACATTCTGGCCTTCGGCACACATCGTGACGTGCTCCCAGGGCTGGAGGCCTGGGTGAACAGCCAATGGGACAATGTCTGGCCCAAAACCGATGATTTCCGGTTCGATTTGTCTTCGACCCATGTCCTGGCGTCAGACGATGGGCGCATGGCCGTTGTGGTCGCCCCTTGGACCAGCACGGGGTTCCACCCCGATGGCACCCGCTTCGATCGCCCCGGCCGGGCTACCATGGTGTTCCACAAGCAGGATGGCATCTGGCTGGGCGTGCACTCGCATCTGTCGCTCAATCGCGGCGTACCGCAGGCCAGCCATGGGAACCGGCCGGTGAAGGCGCGGTAGGGGGCCGACTTATGGCCGCATCGTGAAGAACGACTGCCCCGGCGTGCGCAGCGGTGCCGCCAGATTGGCCCATTCGCAGAGCAGCGGGCGGGTGTCGCGGGGATCGACGATCTCCTCGATCAGGAACGCCTCCGCTGATCGGAAGGGGGAGCGGAGCTGTTGCAGCCGATCCTCGATCTCTTTCAGCTTGGCGGGCGGATCGTCCGCGGCGGCGATTTCCGCGCGGTAGGCCGCTTCGACGCCGCCCTCCAGCGGCAATGAGCCCCAACTGCCGGACGGCCAGGCGTAGCGGATGCAGGGATGGATATGCGGCAGATGCGCGCCGCCGCCGACACCGAAGACGTTGCGGATGATGACGGGGCACCAGGGCACGGTCGATTGGTGGATGGCGCTGACGGCGGTGACGGCGTGGCGCATGGTGGCGGAGGACTCCGCTTCCAAGCCGACCGCGAAGCCGAAACAATCGACCAGATGCACCACTGGCAGATGGAAGGTCTGGGCGAGATCGACGAAGCGGGTGATTTTGCGTGATGCCGCCGCGCCCCAGGCGCCGCCGCCATAGAGCGGGTCGCCGGCCAGGATCGCCACCGGCCAGCCGTCCAGCCGGGCGAAGCCGGTGATGACGGCACGGCCGAAGCCCTTGGACAATTCCATGAAGCTGCCCTGATCCACCACGGCGTCGATGATCTTGCGCATCGAATAGGCTTTGCGGGCGCTTTTGGGCACCGCCGAGATCAGCCAATCCTCGCGCCGGTTCGGATCGTCGGTGGGCGTGGCGCGCGGCGGCAGGTCCCAGACCGAGCTCGGCAGATAGGACAGGAAGCGGCGGACGCGGTCGAAGGCCTCCTCCTCGGTATCGACGGCGTCATCGATGGTGCCGGCGCGGACCTGCACCGCATGCCCGCCCAGCTCCATCTTGGTGCGCTTCTCACCCAGGCGTTCCACGACCGGCGGGCCGGCGGTGAAGACGGCGGAGGTGTCCTTGACCATCAGTGAGTAATGGCTCGCCGCCAGCCGCGCCGCGCCCAGGCCGGCGACCGAGCCCAGGCCGAGTGCGACCACCGGCACGCGGCCCATGTTCTGCGCGCAGAGCCATAAGCCGGAGCTCTGGCCGACCCCGCCGGGGAGGTTGGCGTGGCCGGTGGTTTCGATGGTTTTGACGGAGCCGCCGCCGCCGGAGCCCTCGATCATACGGATCAGCGGGATGCGGAATTCGTCGGCCATCATCTCCGGCATTTGGTACTTGTGCTTGATCGACGCATCGGCCGAACCGCCGCGCACCGTAAAATCGTCGCCGAAGATGACGACCGGGCGGCCATCGACGGTGCCGCGGCCGAAGACGCCGTTGGCCGGCAGGAAGTCGGTCATGACCGTCTGGCTGGCGTCGTAGGTCGCCTTGCCGGCGATCGAGCCGACTTCCAGGAAGCTGCCGGGATCGAGCATATGGTCGATCCGCTCGCGAACCGTCAGCTTGCCGGCGGCGTGCTGACGGTCGATGCGCTCCGCCCCGTCCATCTGGCGGACGATGCGCTGACGCTCCCGGAGTTCTTCGAGTTCCGGCAGCCAGGAGACGGCCGGCTCCATGCTAGCGCCGCACGACCGGGGAGGGGATGCTCTCGATCATGACGTTCACGACCGAGGGCTTGCCGGAGGCCAGCGCCCGTTCGATGGCCGGGGCGAGGTCTTCGGCCCGTTCGACCAACTCGCCGTGGCCGCCGAGGGCGGTGGCGACCAGCTCGTAATGGGTCGGGTTCAGCTCGCAGCCATGGGTGCGGTTGGGGCCGTAGTCGCGGACCTGCAGGTTGTATTCGGCGTTCCAGCGGCAATCGGTGCCGACGATGGCGACGTAGGGCAGGTTGAGGCGGACGGCGGTTTCCAGCTCCGACATATGGAAGCCGAAGGTGCCGTCGCCCATCACCGCGAAGACCGGGGCGGTGGGTTCGGCGATGCGGGCGCCACCGGCCATGGGCAGGGACCCGCCGATAGAGCCGGCGACGCCGTTGATCATGCGGCGGTCGTTCTTGAGGATGGCCTGGCCCCATTGCGCGAACTCACCGCCGTCGCAGATCAGGACGGAGTCGGGTTCGCGATCGAGGAAGGTGTTCAGCGTGCGGAAGACCTCCGCCGGGTGCAGCTTGTCCTGCGTCGAGGACACCACCGTCCCGATATCCCCCGGCCGATCGGCGAAGGCAATGCGGGCTTCGGCGAGCCAGGCGGCATCGCCCTTGGCGCCGGCGCGGCGGATCAGCGCCTCCCCGGCGGGATAGGTATCGGCGACGCAGCCGAAGGCCAGGCGATCGCCGGTGAAGCCGGAGGTGCGGCCGAGAATGGCGCCTTCCGGATCGATGGAGATGAAGCGGCAATCGGCCGGGAAGAACGGCGCGGCGCCGAATTTCAGCGTGAAATCAAGCGCCTTGCCCAGCAGGATGACCATGTCGGTCTTTTTGGCGACATCGGCGTAGCGGCCGAGCGTGGCGTCGTTGAAGCTGCGCGGGCCCTCGCTGATGACGGTGGGGACGCCGAGCGCTTCCTCCAGTTCCGCCAGCAAAGCGCGGCCGGGGCGGTTGGCGAGGACCGGGGCGCCGACGATCAACGGGCGTTTGGCGGTGCGGATCAGGGCCAGGATGGTATCAGCCGTGGCATCGTTCAAACCGGCCGGTGCAGCGGTGAAATCGGCCGCGGTCGGCCAGACCACCTGATCCTCCGGCACCGAAGCGTCGAGGATGTCGGACGGAAGGCTCAGATGCACCGGGCCGGGGCGGCCGGTGGTGGCAAGGCGGATGGCCTTGGCGACATCCATGCCGACGGTCGCGGTATCGGTCGCCATCCAGGCGGCCTTGCTGACCGGGGCGGCCATTTCGACCTGCTTCAGCTCCTGGAAGCCGCCCTTGCCGAGCTGGTCGGTCTCGGTATGGCCGGACATCAGCACCATCGGCGTTTCCTGGCCGAGCGCGGTGAACAGGGCGCCGACGGCATTGGCATGGCCGGGTCCGCCGGTGACCCAGGCGATGCCGGGCTTGCCGGTCAGGCGGCCATAGGAATCCGCCATATGCACCGTCGCGGCCTCATGCCGGACATGCAGCAGGTCGAGCTTCGTCTCGATCGCGGCATCGAACAGCGACATGATGTGGTTGCCCGACAGCGTGAAGATGGTCGTATGTCCGGCGCGTTCGAGGGTGCGCACAACGATGTCGGCGCCTCGGAGAGTCTTGGTCATGGTACGCTATTCCTCGATTGCGGTGCTACACGCCCGCGGCGCAGGTCACCCGCGTTGTCGCGTTGCGCAACCTCAGCGGCAATATCGCCTGGTACGCGGGAGAATTGTACCATTGCGCCGCCCGCTCGGGGCTTTCGAATTCGATGATAACCGGCCGCCCCGCTGGCGCATCGCCTTCGAGCAGCGCGTTTTCACCACCGCGGGCGAGAAACCGGCCGCCGAACGGGTCGAGCGTCGCCTGGACCTTTTCGCGGTACTCGCTGAACTCTCGTCCCGGATTGGTCAGATGCACCTCTGCGATGATGTATCCTTTGGGCATGGTCGTCCTCCTGAGCGGGTGGTGGCCTCAGCGCCGCATGATGGTCTTGCGTGGCCCTACCATCGCAAGCGGCACGAAACCGAGATCTCGTGTCACTTGCGATCGTCGGATCAACTCCCGGGAAGATGCGCCTTACTGGCGATCATCCTTCCGATTTCGAACTCAGACCGGGTCCCAGGCATAGACGTCGCGGGTGCGTTCCAGCGGGGTGAACGCCTTCTGCACGGCCGGGAGCCAATGTTCGGCCAGGTTCTCCGACGTCCAGCCATCGGTCCGCGCCATGATGCGGATCGGGCGGGGCTGGTTGTAGAGGTAGATTTCGTTGCCACGGACACCGAAAATCTGGCCCGAAACCTTGGACGCCGCGTCGGTGCCGAGGAAGGAGATCAGCTTCGCGATATGGTCCGGCCGGGTCTTCTCGGCGCGGGCCTTCATCTGCTCTTCCGTCTGGCCCGGGACGGTTTCGATCATGCGGCTGAACGCATGCGGCCCGATGCAGTTGGAGCGGATGTTGTAGCGCTGCATGTCCATGGCGATGTTGCGCGACAGACCGGCGATGCCCAGCTTCGCGGCGCCGTAGTTGGTCTGGCCGACCGAGCCAATCAGGCCGGAGGTCGAGGTGATGTGGATGTAAGCCCCGCTCTCCTGCTTGCGGAAATGCGGCACCGCGGCGCGGGAGACGTAGAAGGCACCGTAGAGATGCACCTTCATGACGGCATCCCACTCTTCGATCGACATGTAGTGGAACATGCGATCGCGCAGAATGCCGGCGTTGTTCACGACGATGTCGATGCGGCCGAAATTGTCGATCGCATCCTGCACTATGCGCTGGGCGTCATCCCAGCTGGCGACGCTGCCCGCGTTCGCCACCGCGCGACCGGCGCCGTGCTTCTGGGTAATCTCGGCGACCACGCGTTCGGCCGGGCCGGCGTCGCGGCCTTCACCGGTGACGGTGCCACCGATATCGTTCACGATCACCTGCGCGCCGTTCGCGGCGAGTTCAAGCGCGGTCGCGCGGCCGATACCGCCGCCGGCGCCGGTAACAACGGCAACCTTTCCATCCAGCATGCCCATGGCATTTCCTCCGTTATGACTCAGAACGGGGCGAGCATGCGGTAAGTCGCGCCCGCTGTCATCATCCCCACGGGTAGGAAAAGCCGATGGGCGGTAGATTTTGTCGTCGCAGGCGTCAACGCCCGCACATCACCCGCACGACGGATCGCCGCGCCGTTTCCTGCGCGTCTTCGCCACGACTGTGACGAGCCTTGACATCGACCATGCGCAAAGTGGGGGCGAGCCGGCCGACAAAGGTCGCGATCGCCCCCGATCCGACGCCGACGACGATGCCCGTGGGTGTGGGCGTATCCGGGTGGGCCGCGCTGCGGACGACGATCGCGCCGCGAACCAGGCCAATGACATCCCCTTCCGGCGACAGGATGGGCCCCCCGCTGAAGCCGGGGCCCACACGCTCCGCGTCGATGCGGAGCACCTGCAGCGGGTTTTCGGGCTGGCTGGAATCCACGTCATACCAAGGCGTTCCGCGCATTTCGCTGACCGGCGTCTGTTCACCATCCGCGGGGTAGCCGAGGACCGATAACCGCGCATAACCGACCGGCGGCGCCGCAAGGCCCAGAATGCCGGGGGGAATCGTGGTGACCCGGATCATCGCCAGATCGACATCCGTATCGACCCCGACGCGCTGCGCCACCACCGAAGGCAGGTAGCGCGATGTCACCCGGATCGTCGGGCAGCTTTTCAGCAGATGCGCGGCTGTGAGGATCGTGCCGTCCACCGAGATGAAGAAGCCAGCCCCCTCTGTCTGGACCGAGGCCTTGGAGCCGACTCCGATGCGGGTGATTCGGGGCAGCAGTTCCGGTTGTTCGCGATCCGCGCCGCTTGGCAAGACCGTCACAGCAGCCAAAAGACCGCCGCGGTGCCATGGCCAGGCGTACGGCTCCGACGGGACAAGGGCGACCAGCGCATCGCGCTGCGGCCGCGTCAACGGCAGCGCATCAATCATCGGCGTCGGGTCCGCGCCAAACAGCACAACCAGTATCAGGGCCAGCCCAAGGACGGAACCCGCCAGAACGACACCGATCAGATAGGAGGCGCGTATCCGCATACGAGGACCTTACACCACCTCGTTGGATCTGAGGCAGCATAATGCCGCCGCGGCACTGGTTTCCACCTGCATGGTCGCGTGCCCGATACCGAAGCGTTGGCGCAGTGCAGCGGCGATCACGTGGGGTTGGTGTTCATCCGGCAATGTGTCGAACACCAGATGGGCGGTCAGCGCGGTTTCGGTGGTGCTCAGACCCCAGATATGCAGATCGTGAACCTCCAGCACGCCGGGCAGACTGCCCAGATAGGCCGTGACATCAGACTGCCGCACCCGCGCCGGCACAGCGTCAAGCGCGAGGCCGAGGGATTCACGCAGCAAACCCCAGGTTCCCGCGGCGATCAGACCGGCCACAAGCAGGCTCGCCAAAGGGTCAAGCCAGAGCAGGCCGCTGAAACGGACAGCAAGGGCGGTGAGGACGACCCCCAGCGAAATCAGCGCATCCCCGGCAAGATGGGCGAATTGCGCGCGGATATTCAGATCCTGGGCACGATCGCGCAGAAACAGCAGCGCGCTGCCACCATTCACGACGATGCCGGCGGCCGCGACCGCCATCACCAGGCCGGTGTTCACCGGCTCGGGGGTGACCAGGCGGTGCAGTGCCTCAATCGTGATCGCGCCGACGCTGATCAACAGCACCGCCGCGTTGGACAAAGCCGCCAGAATGGAACTGCGGCCCCAGCCATAGGTGCGCCGCTCCGTCGGCGGGCGGCGGCTGAGCACGGCGGCGGCCCAGGCGAGGCCAAGCCCCAGTACATCACCAAGGTTGTGCGCGGCATCAGCCAGCAGAGCGATGGAGTTCGCGGTGAACCCGATCCCGACCTCCACCACCACGAAAGCCAGGTTGACGGCCGCGCCGATGGCGAAGGCGCGGTCCATGCTGATCGGCCCATGATGGTGCCCATGATGATGCCCGTGGTGGTGCGCATGCCCATGGTCATGCCCATGGCCGTGGGCTTGGGCGTGGCCATCCCGGGGATCGTGTCCGGACGCGTGATCGTGATGATGTTCGTGTGAATCCATGATGGCGCCATCATGCCATGATCTGACGGAAAAGTCTGCGTTGTCGCTAGCTAATCAATCTGTCCGGTTTATGTAGCTCATGATCTGTCCGCTTCGTTCGTGCTTTGTGCCGGGCCATGGCCCGGCACAAAGCGGCTGC
>CAIXEA010000117.1 GCA_903918315.1 uncultured Acetobacteraceae bacterium
ACCTCCCGAAGGGCGGGCCGATGTCGAACACGCTCTATGAGCAGGATTTCTACGCCTGGACGAACCGGCAAGCGGAACTGCTGCGGGCCGGGCGGTTCGATCGTGCCGATATCGACAACATCGCCGAGGAGATCGAGGCCATGGGGCGCAGCGAGAAGCGCGCACTGGTCGACCGGTTGTCCCAACTGCTGCTGCATCTGCTGAAATGGCGATATCAGCCCGATTTCCGCGGATCGAGTTGGCGGCTGACCATCGAGGAACAGCGCGACAGCATCGCCGGGCATTTGCGGGACAATCCCAGCTTGAAGTCGTATTTGGATACGGCGATGGACGATGCGTACCGCTGGGCACGCCGGCGCGCGGCGCATGAGACCGGACTGCCGCACGAGACGTTTCCGGCGGCGTGTCCTTTTCCGTTCGCGGTGGCGGCCGATATGGAATTCTGGCCGGACTGATCGTAACGTGCCGCCCGGTTCCAGCGGACGCGGAAGCCGGTTATTCTATCCACGAAAGTTACGGTGAACCTATGACCGAGCAGCGGGCGAGCGTGGGCGACCATAGTGTCGTTGTGCAGAACACGGGCGACGGCGTGACGATCTTGATCGGCACGCCGTCGCTGGCGTTGGTTCGGCGGCATTGGTCGAAGGTGGAGCCGAAAGACGAAATCCAATTGCTGTGGACGGAACTGCGGGCCACCGATCTGGTGGGGCGGGACGGGGACCTCGCGGCGTTGGAGGCGTGGTTGCACGACCCAGTGCCGGTTGCCGTGCGCTGCCTGATCGGGCCGGGCGGGGCCGGCAAGACCCGGGTCGGGATCGAGTTGTGCGAACGGGCGGAGGCTGCCGGCTGGGTGGCCGGTTTCGCCTCGCAGCCGGAAGTGCAGCGCTTCCATGAGGCCAAAAGCCCGGTGGCCTGGCGTTGGGGCAAGCCGACGCTGATCGTGATCGACTACGCCGCGGCCTCGGCTCGTGTGCTGCGGCCGTGTCTGGAGGAACTGGCGCGTCGCCCGGTCGTGCCCGGCGAGGGGCCGTTGCGTCTGCTGTTGTTGGAACGCCACGCCCACACGCAGCTCGGGTGGTGGGCGGATTTGATCCGCTTCGGTGGCATGTCCGGGCGCGGGCCGCGCGATTTGGCGGCGCCGGCCGAACCGGTTTCGCTGACGCCGCTGGACGCGGTGGCGGCGCGGCGGGCGCTGTTGTGCCAGACCGTGGCGCGGGCGGCCGCGATCATGCGCAAGCCGGAACCGGCGGTGCCGGCGGCGGGGGAAGATCCGGCCTTCGACGCGCATTTGGCCGCTGCCGCGCGGGATACCGAACCGCTGTTTCTGATGATGGCTGGCGTGGTGGGGGTCTCGACCGGGTTGCCGCACGCTTTGTCTCTTGGCCGTACCGATCTGGCCGAATTGCTTGCCGGTAGCGAGGCCGCGCGGTTGGAGCGGCTGTCGGTGGCATGGGGGATCGATACCGATCATTCGGCGCCGATTCTGCTGCATCTGGCAGCCTGCGTGACCCTGCAAGGCGGGGTGGATCGTGCGGGGGCACTGGCGCTGATCCGCGCGGAACGGATGGCGATGGAATTCCCGGGGACGCCGAACGCGGAGACGGTGGCGGCGCGGATGGCCGAGGCGCTGTATCGGGAGGGCGGCGGGGCCGATGCTGTCCGGCCGGATATCGTGGGGGAGGCATTTGTGTTGCGGGAACTCGCGCGGTCGGTGGGGGAGCAGGCGGCGATCGTGGTCCGGGCGTGGCGGCGGGATGAGGCCGGGACGGTGGGGAGTGTGATCCGGTGTGCGCAGGACTTCGCGGTGGATGGGGAGGATCATGCGAGTTTGGGGTGGTTGGATGGGTTGATGGCGGGGGGCGATGACCTGGGGTCGTTGATGCGGATTTCCGACGCGATGCCCCAGCAAACGCTGGTGTTGCGCGACCGGGCATGGGCGCTCCAAGCGGCGATTGCCGACGCCTTGAATGATTTGACCGCGGACCGGCCGGAACTTTCGGCTGCCCGGTCTCGTGCGCTTGGTAACCTCGGTGTCAGGCTAAGCACTCTCGGCCGGCGGGAGGATGCGCTGGCTGCGGCGGAGGAAGCGGTGGGGCTGTATCGCACGCTGGCGGCGCAGCGTCCCGACGCGTTCCGCCCCAATCTGGCGGCGTCGCTGAACAACCTCGCGGCCATGCTGAGCGCTCTCGGCCGGCGAGAGGATGCGCTGGCGGCGGCGGAGGAAGCGGTGGGGCTGTATCGCACGCTGGCGGCGCAGCGTCCCGACGCGTTCCGCCCCAATCTGGCGGTGTCGCTGAACAACCTCG
>CAIXEA010000118.1 GCA_903918315.1 uncultured Acetobacteraceae bacterium
CGTCATCCCCGGGCTTGTCCCGGGGACCAATCGCGGCAGTAGCGGAAATCTTGGTCCCCGGGACACGCCCGGGGATGACGAATGGGGGAGCCGCGATGCCCCCCCTCAGGACAATCAGGACGCCAGCGCCGCCGGTTCCGTCCGTTCCCGCTTCACCAGCAGCTTATTCAGCGCGTGGATATAGGCCCGCGCCGAGGCCACGATGGTGTCGGTGTCCGCACCCTGGCCATCGACCATCTTGCCGTTTTCTTCCAGCCGGACGGTGGTTTTGGCCTGGGCGTCGGTGCCCTCGGTGATCGCGCCGACGGAGAACAGGGTCAGTTGCGCGGTATGGGGGAAGATCGCCTGGATCGCTTTGAAGGTCGCGTCCACCGGGCCATCGCCGGAGGACGAGCCTGATTTCACCACGCCATCAACCTCCAGCTCCAGCTCCGCGCGCGGCGGGGTTTTCGAGCCGGCGTGGATGTCGAGGGAGACGAAACGCACGCGTTCGTGGTCGCGCATCACCTCATCATCGACCAGCGCCACGATATCGTCGTCGAACACCACCTTCTTGCGATCGGCCAGTTCCTTGAAGCGGCGGAAGGCGTCGTTCAGCTGGTTGTCGCCGATGGAATAGCCCAGCGTGTTGAGCTTGTCGCGGAAGGCGGCGCGGCCGGAGTGCTTGCCCAGCACCAGGCTGTTGGTCTTCCAGCCCACGCTTTCCGGGGTCATGATTTCATAGGTCGCGGCGTCCTTCAGCACGCCGTCCTGGTGGATGCCGGCCTCATGCGCGAAGGCGTTGCGCCCGACGATGGCCTTGTTCGGCTGCACGTCGAAGCCGGTGATGGTGGCCAGCAGTTTCGACAGGCGCAGCAGATGCGTGGTCTTGATGTTGTTGGACCGGGGAATGGCGTCCTGGCGGGTGCGGATCGCCATGACGATCTCTTCCAGCGACGCATTGCCGGCGCGTTCGCCGATACCGTTGATGGTGGTTTCCACCTGCCGCGCGCCGGCCTGGATGGCGGCCAGGGTATTGGCCACGCCCATGCCGAGGTCGTTGTGGTTATGGGTGGACAGGATGATCTTTTCCACGCCCGGCACGCGGTTGACGATGTTGGAATACATCCGCTCCATATCCGCGGGCAGCGCATAGCCGACGGTGTCGGGCAGGTTGATCGTCGTCGCCCCGGCGCGGATCGCGGCTTCGACCACGCGGCACAGGAAGTCGGGATCCGACCGCGTCGCGTCTTCGGCGGACCATTCGACGTCATCGGCGTGCTGGCGGGCGAGGGTGATGGAGTCGATGGTCTGCTGGATCACTTCATCCGGCGTCAGGCGCAGCTTGACCTTCATATGCAGGTCGGAGGTCGCGATGACGATATGGATGCGGCGGCGCTTGGCGGATTTCAGGGCCTCGGCGGCGCGCAGCACGTCCATCTGTCCGGCGCGGGCGAGGCTGGCGATCACCGGGGTATCGGCGCGCTGGCCGACACTTTCGGCGATGGCCTTGACGCTTTCGAAATCGCCGGGGGAGGCGATGGCGAAGCCGGCTTCCAGCACATCGACGCCGAGTTCCGTCAGGGCCTCGGCCATGCGGATCTTCTCGGACAGGTTCATCGAGAAGCCCGGCGATTGCTCACCGTCACGCAGGGTGGTGTCGAAGATGATGATGCGGCGGTCGTCCAGCATGCCGAAGCTGGGGTGATTGATGCTCATGATCTGGGTCGTCCGTGTTTTGGGATTGATTGCACGACAATGGCCTCAGGGGTCCCCCCGAGTGTTCCCCTGGGCGATGCCGGCGTTCAACAACCCGGCGCGGCGCTCAGGGGCGTGTAAGTCGAAGAAGAAGGAGGAGGAGGCCGTTCAGGCGCGCGCGGCCGCACGCGGATGCGTGGGCAGGCTTGGAAGCGGAGGGCGCGCCGAAGGACATGTGACGCTTATAGCGGTCTGAGCCGGTGGCTGCAAGATCCGGATCACGACCGCCCTTGCCCAAACCCGCCGGGGGCCACACATTACGCCCACCAAGAGAGGACAAAACCCTGATGGACTTCGATCTTTTCGTCATTGGCGGCGGCTCTGGCGGCGTGCGCTGTGCCCGGATCGCCTCGGGCCACGGTGCGCGCGTGGGCGTGGCGGAGGAGCGGTTCTGGGGCGGCACCTGCGTCAATGTCGGTTGCGTGCCCAAGAAGCTGCTGGTGCAGGCCGGCGAATACGGCGCCTGGGCGGATGACGCCGCCGGATTCGGCTGGACCATCAAAAAGGGCCCGCATGACTGGGGCAAGCTGATCGCGGCCAAGGACAAAGAGATCGACCGCCTGAACGGCATCTATCGGCGCCTGCTGGCCAATGCCGGGGTGGAGATTTTCGACGCCCGCGCGACGCTGATCGATGCCCATACGCTCGATGTCGGGGGCAAGCGGATCACCGCCGAGACCATCGTCATCGCCACCGGCGGCCATCCGGAACGCCCGGCGATCCCGGGGGCCGCGCTTGGCATCATCTCCGACGACACGTTTTATCTCCCGGTCATGCCGAAGACGATCGCGATCGTGGGATCGGGATTCATCGCGGTGGAATTCGCCGGGATCTTCCAGGCCCTCGGGGCGGAGGTGCATCTGATTTACCGCCAGCCGTTGCCGCTGCGTGGCTTCGATCAGGATCTGCGCGAAGGCCTGGCCGAGGCCCTGACCGCGCAGGGCGTGATCCTGCACCCGTCCTGCAGCCCCGAATCGGTGGCGGCGAATGGGGATGGCCGGATCCTGACCTTCGGCGGCGGGCAGACTCTGGCCGTGGATACCGTGTTCTTCGCCACTGGTCGGCGCCCGATGACCGAGCGCATGGGCCTGGAAAACGCCGGGGTCACCGTCAGCCCATCCGGCGCGGTGATCGTCGATCAAAACCTCCGTACGGCCACGCCCAACATCTATGCCATCGGCGATGTGACCGACCGTATCAATCTGACCCCCTTCGCGATCGCGGAGGGTCATGCACTGGCCGATACGCTCTATGGCAAGAACCCGCGTTCGGCGTCCCTCGACAACGTGCCGGCGGCGGTGTTCTCGACCCCGCCGATCGGCACCGTGGGTCTGACGGAGGAACAGGCCGCGGCGCGGGGGCCGGTCGATGTCTATGTCGCGAAGTTCACCCCGATGCGCCACACGCTGTCGGGCCGGGCGCGCAAGACGATGATGAAGCTGGTGGTGGATCAGGCCACGCAGAGGGTGCTCGGCGCGCATATGCTCGGCGAAGACGCGCCGGAGCTGATCCAGGGCATCGCCATCGCCGTCGTCATGGGCGCGACCAAGGCCGATTTCGACCGCACCATCGGCATCCACCCGACGGCGGCGGAGGAATTCGTCACCATGCGGACCCGCACCCGCGTATCAGGAGTCGCTCAAGCCGCGGAATAAAGCGGCGGCCTAACAGGGAGGAAAACAATGAAAAGACGTACGTTCCTGGCCAGCTCGGCCGTGGCTGCTCTGGCGCGCCCGGCCGTTGCCGCGCCGACCAAGACCCTGGTCTTCGTGCCCCAGACCAACCTGACCAGCCTCGACCCCGTCTGGACCACCGCCACCGTCACCCGCAACTTCGCGCTGATGGTCTACGAGACCCTCTATGGCCGCGACCAGCAGTTCAACCCCCAACCATTGATGGTCGAGGGCCATGTCATCGACAAGGATGGCCTGCGCTGGACCATGAAACTGCGCGACGGTCTGAAATGGCACGATGGCACCCCGGTGCTGGCGCGGGACTGCGTCGCCTCCCTGCAACGCTGGCTCAAGCGGGATGCCGCCAGCATCATCATTGATGCCCGGGTCGCCGCCATCGAAGCGCCCGACGACAAGACCATCGTCTGGCGGTTGAGGAAGCCCTTCCCGCTGCTGGCGCATTTCCTGTCCAAGGTGCAGCCGCAGCCGGTCATGGTGCCGGAGCGGATCGCCGCGACCGATCCTTTCAAACAAATCACCGAGATCGTCGGTTGCGGCCCGTTCCGCTTCGAGCCCGGGGAATTCGTCAGCGGCGCCAAGGCCGTCTTCTCCCGCTTCGACGGCTATGTGCCGCGCCAGGAGCCGGCGTCCTACACCGCCGGCGGCCACAAGGTGCATGTCGATCGGGTGGAATGGCGGGTGATCCCCGACGCCGCCACCGCCGCGAATGCCCTGACGGCGGGGGAGGTCGATTGGGTCGAACTGCCGCAGCCCGATCTGATCCCGATGCTGAAGAAAGCCAACGGGGTCAGCACCGGGCTGCTCGACCTTTATGGCACCGTCGCCTTGCTGCGCCCCAACCACCTGCACGGCCCGACCAACAACCCCGGCGTCCGCCGCGCCATGCTCGCCGCGATCGACCAGCGGGAGACGATGACGGCCGCGATGGGGGACGATCCATCCACCTGGCGCGCCCCGATGGGCTTCGTCGTGCCTGGCACACCGTCGGCCACCGAAGCGGGGATGGAGAATGTCCGCGTTCGCAAGAGCGTTGATGAGATCAAACGCATGCTCGACAAGGCCGGCTATGACGGCACCCCGCTGGTGATGATGCATCCGACCGACCAGCTCGTTTACCACGCCTTCGCCACCGTCGCCGTCGATGCCTTCCGCAAGATCGGCATGACCGTGGACGATCAGCTCGTGGACTGGGGCACGGTGGTGCAACGCCGCCCGTCCCGGGAGCCGCCGTCGAAAGGCGGCTGGGGCATGTTCCCCGCGGGCGCGCCGGGACCGGAGTTCAGCGACCCGCTGCTGGCCAATCCCGTGCGCAGCAACGGCGCCAAGGCCTGGTTCGGCTGGCCGGACGATCCGCGCATCGAGAACGCGCATGATGCCTGGATCGACGCGACCTCGGAATCCGAACGGCGCAGGCTGGAGGCGGATTACCAACTGGCGGCGTTTGATTCGGTGCCGATCATCCCCTGCGGCCAATATCTGCCGCATGCGGCCTGGCGGTCGAATCTGACCGGGCTCGTAAAGGGCTCGGCGCCGGTGTTCTGGGGGGTGGATAAGGCCTGATGCTCAACCCGCCTGGGCCCGCGCGGCGAGCGCGACGCCCAGCGCGGCAAGCGCCATGCCACCGATTTGCAGCGGGCTCAACGCCTCCCCGAACAGGACGAAGGCGAATACCGCGGTGACCGGTGGCACGAGGTAGAACAGGGCCGCGACACCGGCCAGGGCGCCGCGCCGGATCAGGGCCAGCAGCAGGGACACCGCGCCCAGCGACAGGCCGCAGACCGCCCAGGCCAGCGCCAGCCAGAGCGTGGGGCTGGCATCGAAGCGCCCGTCCTCCGCCGCCAGCGCCAAGGGCGCGGTCACGATGGCCCCGCCGATAAACTGCACCGCGGCGTTGCTGCGCGGGTCCGCTCCGGCGGCGGTGCGCTTCTGCCAGATCGTGCCGATTGTGATCCCCAGCATGCCCGCCCCGCAGGCGGCGAGCGGCAGCGCCGGCACCGCGCCGGCGGGCCCGGCTGTGATCCCGGCTGTGGGGCCGATGACCAGCACCGCGCCGCAGAAGCCCAGACCGATCCCGATCCAGCGTCGCGCGCCGACGCGCTCCCCGAGCAGAGGGGCGGCCAGCAGGGCGGTGACCAAGGGCTGCAAGCCCGCGATCAGGGCGGACAGGCCGGCCGAGACGCCATGGCCCACGCCCCAGAACACCCCACCCAAATAGACCCCCTGCATCAGCGCCCCGGCGATCAGCCCCTGGCCCCAGGCCCGCCCCCCGCGCGGCCAGGCGGCGCCGGCCAGCACCGCCAGACCGGCGAAGGCCAGGCTGCTGAGGCCGAAGCGGATCGTCAGAAACGTCAGCGGCGCCGCATGCGGCGCGATCAGCCGCGCCACGATGAAACCCGTCGCCCAGATCGGCACGAACAGCAGGGGCATGACCCGGGTCATGCGGCGCCTCGGGGTGTTAGAGCCTGTCCGGTGCTTTGAGGCGCACCTGACAAGCTCTAACGGATTGTTTGATCGCGTGATTCACGGCTTCGATGATTCCACCTCCGCCGATCACGCTCAAGAGCAATACCGGTTTAGGTTGAATCGCGCAGCGATCAACAAACCGGTGAAATTGCTCGATCAAACATAGCTAGAGCCTGTCCGTCTTTAGACGGAGAAGCTCTAATGCGACAGGAATTCTGCGAGCGCCGGGTCGTCCAGCATCAGATGCACCGTCCAGGCCATGACATTGTCCAAATGCCAATGAAACAAGGCCTTGGCGGGCGCACTGCCCGAGCCGGTATAGGTTTTCTGCCGCCCATCGCTGGCGGTGACACGCAGGGTGATGGTGGTGTGGGACTCGACGGCATCGGTCTGCGACCGCACATCGGTGATCGCCAGGGTCAGGGTTTTCGCCGAACCAGGCGCCACCGTGACGCCCCGCCGAACCAGGCCCTGTTGCGCGATCTGGACCGCGGTATCGGTCCAGGCGCGGTAATTGGCGAAGGCCTCAGCCCCCGCGCGGCGGCGGATGAGCACCTCCTCGGTGGCGGGCTGGCCGTTGATCAGGGCGACCGGCTCCTTCGCCTGCCAGGCCGGGGCATCGGCCAGATCCAACGGCGCCGCGGGGGTATAATGATCGCCGCAGCCGGGGAGGCCGGACAGCGCGATGGCGATCATGAGAGGCCGGAGTTGGGGCCTGAAGCGGGAAAGCAATGTCTGACCTCCGGTCGCGAAAGCCACGACCGCGCGGTTATAGGCGGGCAGGGGGAGGGACGGAAGACGCGGGGCCCTTGGCCTTGCGTCCATCGGGCACGATCCAGGCCCCCGATGGTGCAACCGCGCGATCAAGGCTAGCCTGCGCGTCATCAGGGAGGGGCAGGCCATGCAAGCGGATTACGTCATCGTGGGCGCCGGTTCGGCCGGCTGTGTCCTGGCCAATCGGCTCACCGAGGACCCCAACACAAGGGTCATCCTGATCGAGGCCGGCGGGCGCGATACCAACCCGCTGATCCACATTCCCGCCGGCTATATGAAGCTGCTGGATCACCCGACCCTCACCTGGGGCTACAAGACCGCACCGGATGACGGCGTGAACGGGCGCAGCATCGCCTATCCCCGCGGCAAGGTCCTCGGCGGGTCCTCCTCGATCAATGGCATGATCTATATCCGCTCCCAGCCGGAGGACTTCGACCACTGGGCGCAACTCGGCAATCGCGGCTGGTCGTGGGACGATGTGCGGCCTTTTTTCGACAAGGCGGAGAACTGGGCCGGTCCGGCCACGCCCAGCCACGGCAAGGGCGGGCCGCTCAACACCACCGTCATCGCCGACAAGCCCGAAATCTGTCAGGCCGCCATCGAGGCCGGTCAGCAGATCGGCCTCGCCTACCGGGAGGACCTGAACGATCTGCCACATGGGCTGGGCGATCATATCGGCTGGATCCAGCAGACCCGCCACGGGCGGCGCCGGGCCAGCGCGGCGGCGTCGTATCTGCACCCCGTGATCAAGCGCCCGAATCTGTCGGTGATCACCGGTGCGCTGGTGCATCGCGTCCTGTTCGACGGCACCCGCGCCACGGGGGTCGCCTTCTCCCGCGGCGGCGCGATGGAGCGGGCGGATGCGGCCGGGGAGGTCATCCTGTCCGGCGGGGCCATCGGTTCCCCGCATATCCTGCAATTATCGGGCGTCGGTGATCCCGATCACCTCGACCGTATCGGCGTGCCGGTGCATCACGCGCTGAAGGGCGTGGGCAAGAACTTCCAGGACCATTTCATCGTGCGCGTGTCCGCCGACATCCAGGGCGCGCGGTCGCTGAACGAGCGGTCCCGCGGCCTGGGCCTGGTCAATGAGGTCCTCCGCTACGTGCTGACCGGCAAGGGATTGCTGACCTATGGGGCGTCGCTGATCGCGGGCTCGGTCAAGGTGCTCCCGGAATCCGACACGCCGGACATCCAGGCCATGTTCGCCCCCGGCAGCTATGGGCCCGGGCCGGTGCGGGAACTGGACACCAAGCCCGGCATGACCGGCGGCATCTGGCAGATGCGCCCCTTGAGCCGGGGTTCTGTCGAGGCGCGCAGCAACCGGCCGGAGGATCAGCCGGCCATCAACCCCCGCTATCTGGACGATGAACGCGACCGCCGCGCCGCCATTGGCGGCCTGCGCTTCCTGCGCCGGCTGTTCGCGGCGCCGGCCCTGGCGCGCTACGTCATCGCCGAGACCGCCCCCGGCCTCGCGGCCCAGTCCGACGACGATCTGCTCGACTATGCCCGCAGATCGGGGACGACGGTGTTCCATGCGAGTTGCTCGTGCCGGATGGGCCCCGATCCGATGTCGGTTGTCGATGACCAGCTTCGGGTCCATGGTCTGCGCGATCTGCGGGTGATCGATGCGTCGGTGATGCCGGCGGTCACCTCCACCAACACCAATGCGCCGACGATCATGATCGCCGAGAAGGGCGCGGCGATGATCCGGGCGGCGGCACGGGTCGCCGCCTGATCGGCGCGAGAGGCCAGGGAACCGCGATGTCACGGTTGGACGGTGCCAGGTGGGTCACGGCGCGCGATCAGCCCCCGGCGGCTGAGCGCTTCGCGCGCCCCTTGCATGCCATCCTGACCGCGGTCGCGGCCCGTGATCCCGACCGCCTGGCGGCGGTCTGCCGGGGGCAGGGCGTGACTTATGCGGCGTTCCTGGCGCGGGTGGGCGATCTGGCGCGGGGCATCGCGGCCGCCGCGGCGCCGCCCGGCCCGATGGCGGTGCTGCTCCCGCCCGGGTTGGATTACCTGGCCGCGCTGTTCGCCGGGGGCGCGGCGGGCCGGACGCTGCTTCTGCTCACGGGTTCGAACCCGGCCGAACGCAATGCCGCGCTGCTGGCGCAGGCCGGCGCGACGCTGGCTGTGTGCGGCGATGATCCGGGAGCCATCGGTGCCGTGGCGGGTCTGGCGCTTGTGTCGCCCCGTTCGGGGGAACCGGGCCGGGAGACGGACTGGCCGGAGGGCGGGTTGTCCATCGATGCCCCGGCGTTCCTGCTGCCGACATCCGGCAGCACCGGCACGCCCAAGCTCGTGGTGCATAGCCAGCGGACGATGGCGCAGCGCGCTTTCGTGCATATCGATCGCTTCCGCCTGACCCCGGATGACCGGGCGCTGTTCGATGGCGGGCACACGTCCTACGGCGCGCTGCGGGAGTTTCTGGCGGTGCTGTGTTCCGGCGGCACCGTGTGCGCGGTCGATCCGCGGGTCGATGGCATCCGGGGCATCCTGGATGCGATGCGCGCGCAGCGGGTGACGACGCTGCGGACCTTCGTGTCCTTGTTCCGCACCGTGGCGCGGCTGGATGGCGCGGCGGCGGCCTTCGCGTATATGCGCCTGCTGCGGTTTGGCGCCGAACCGCCGCTGGCGCCGGATATCCGCGCCGCGCGGGCCTTGGTGCCGCCGGGCTGCGTGATCGCCAATTCCTATGGCTCCACCGAAAGTATCAACTGCGCGTGGGAGGCGGGAGCGGACGATCTGGCCGATGGCGCACCGGTTCCCGCCGGCTGGATCGATCCGGATGGGGAATACCTGCTGGTGGATGACGACGGCGCGCCGGTGCCGGCGGGCATGCCGGGGGAGCTGATCATCAGCAGCCGCTACCAGTCGCCTGGGGACTGGCGGGATGGGCAATGCGATCAGGAGCGCTACCGGCCCGACCCCAGGGATCCCGCGCGCCGGCTCTTCGCGACCGGCGATCTGGCGCGCATCCAGGACGACAGGTCGCTGGTGATCCTGGGGCGCAAGGATCTGCTGGTCAAAATCAATGGCCAGCGCGTGGCGCTGCTGGAAATCGAGACCGCCTTGCTGGGTGTGCCGGGCTGCGCGTCCTGTGCGGTGATCGCTGCTCCGGGATCAGGCGCCGCGGGCGTGGAGGGGCTGACCGCGTTTCTGACGCCGGCGCAGCCGCCGGGCAGCGACCTGGCCGCGCGGGCCCGGGCCCATCTGGCCGCGCGGCTGCCGACCGCCATGGTGCCGCGGCATTGGCGGGTTATTCCCGCTTTGCCCTTGCTCCCCAACGGCAAGACCGATCGGCAGGCTTTGCTGGCATGGCCGGACAGCCGCGATCCGAGGTAAGGGAACGGGTGTTGCCCTACCGTGTTCACACATCGTGGCAACGAAAATTCGTAAGGCAAGCAAAGCGACTTCTAACACGTCATGGCCCGGCTTGTCCGGGCCATGACGGTGTAGAGCAGCGCTGGCAAAAATCGTTCCCGCGATGTGTGAATCCAGTAGGGTGTTGCCGGGGATGGGGGTTCCGCTACCATACTGCCGTTCAGGAACAGGACTCGACGGCATGAACCGCGATGGCCGGTAGCGTATCGGAAGGCTCTGACGTGCTCATCAGCCCCGGGGCCCAGCACGCCGTCGCGGCGGTGAGCGAGGCCTGGCGGCGGGTGACCGGCGCGTCGCCGCGGCCCGGTGTGTCGTTTCAGGACTCCGGCGGCGACTCCCTGGGCCTGATGGAGCTTGTGTTCGTTCTGGAGCAGGCGCTGGGGGCGAAACTGCCTTTGGATGCTTTCCACGGCGGGTTGGCGGTCGCGGATATCGTGGCGCTGGGGTGCCGTATGGGGGGGGAATCGGTTCCGCCCTGCTCGGATGCATGCCCGACGCCGCCACCGGCTCCCATTTTCCTGTGCCCGCCGATGCACGGCGTTTCCCCCTATCTCGCGGCATTTCGCCGCCTCTGCGGCGATCGGGTGGGTGTGCTGACGGTCGATTATGGCTGCTGGCGGGATTGTCTGGTCCCGGGTTTCGACCTGGATCATCTGATCGCCCGCACCGTGGCGGCGGTGCGCGGCCAGCAGCCAGCCGGGCCGGTGGTGCTGGCCGCCTTCTCGGCCGGCGCAACGGTTGCCGCGGGCGCGGCCCTGGCGCTGCAAGCCAGCGGCCGCGCGGTGGTTCACCTGATCATTCTCGACGCCCCCGCGCCGGGCTGCGTGGGGCCGGACCTGACGGTCAGCGGGGCTGCCCAGCGGCCGGGCTTGGCCACCCGGCTTGCGCGCCTGCGCCAGGGCGGGCGCTGGCGCGGCGCGCTGGTTCGCCGCCTCGGGCAGGTGCTGGCGGTGCCGCTGGCGTCGCCCTGGATTCGGCCCGTCCTGCGGCACGCCGGCCGGTGGCAGCCCCGCCGGCTGGCCCAGGCGGATCTGGTGGGTATCACGCAATGGACCGCCTATTACCTGGCGGAGCGGCTGCGCCAGCAGGCGTTCCGGCGCCATGTGCCTGTTGCCCCCGTGGGTGTGCCGTTTCCCCGGACCCATCTGAGCCTGCTGCGATGCGCGTTTCGGGTCGCCGGCGCGGCGGCCGATTACGGGTGGGGGGGGTGGGTTGGCAGGCTGTCGATCATTCCGCTGGCGGGGCGTCATTTCACCATCATGGGGGATGATGTGGCGGCCACCGCGGCCGCCTTCGTCGCGGCTGTCACAGCGCTGGATCCCCGCGCCATGGCGGCGGGCGGGGCCGGAACCGGGATGCGCCCGCGCGAGATGTAGCCTTCTCCAAGAAATCGCGGCATAACGCGCGGCCAAGGAGACCCACCATGACCGCGACCCCCATTTGGACCCCCAATTCCTGGCGTGATTGCCCGATCCGCCAGGTGCCGGCCTATCCCGACCAGGCCAAGCTTGAGTCCATGGAGGCCAAGATCGGCAAATACCCGCCGCTGGTCTTCGCCGGGGAGGCGCGCCGCCTCAAAGCCCAGCTCGCCAACGCGGCTGATGGCAAGGCTTTCGTGCTGCAAGGCGGCGACTGCGCCGAAAGCTTCTCCGACTTCACCGCCAACACCTTCCGCGACACGTTCCGGGTGCTGTTGCAGATGGCGGTGGTGCTGACCTTCGGTGCCTCCTTGCCGGTGGTGAAAATGGGCCGCATGGCGGGCCAGTTCGCCAAGCCGCGCTCGTCCGACAATGAGACCCAGGGCGATGTGACCCTGCCGTCCTATCGCGGCGACATCGTCAACGGACCGGAATTCAACGCCGCGGCGCGCATCCCCGATCCCGCGCGCATGGAGTTCGGGTATTTCCAGTCCGCCAGCACGCTGAACCTGCTGCGCGCCTTCGCCTCCGGCGGTTACGCCGATCTGCATGAGGTGCATCGGTGGAATCTGGAGTTCGTGGAGCGGTCGCCTTTGGCCGAACGCTACCGCGATCTGGCGACGCGGATTGATGAGACGCTGAACTTCATGACCGCATGCGGCATGACCAGCGCCAATACCCGCGACATGCGCGAGACGGATTTCTACATCAGCCATGAGGCGCTGCTGCTGCCCTATGAGCAGGCGCTGACCCGCATCGATTCCACGACCGGCGATTGGTACGGCTGCTCCGCCCATTTCCTCTGGATCGGGGATCGCACCCGGCAGTTGAACGGCGCGCATGTCGAATTCCTGCGCGGGGTGAAGAACCCGCTGGGCATGAAAGTCGGCCCGACGCAGGAGCCGGATGATCTGCTGAAGATCCTGGACGTGCTGAACCCCGACAACGAAGCGGGCCGCATCACGCTGATCAGCCGCATGGGCGCCGACAAGGTGGGCGACAAGCTCGCGCCGCTGGTGCGCGCGGTGCAGCGCGAAGGCCGCAAGGTCGTCTGGCTCTGCGATCCGATGCACGGCAACACGATTTCCACCGTCAATAAGCTCAAGACCCGCAACTTCGACGCCATCCTGTCGGAAGTGCGCGGCTTCTTCGATGTGCACGGGGCCGAAGGCTCCTGGGCCGGCGGTGTGCATATCGAAATGACCGGCCAGAACGTCACCGAGTGCACCGGCGGCGCGCATCGCCTGAGCGAAGCCGATCTGGGCGAACGGTATGAGACGTTCTGCGATCCGCGGCTGAATGCGGAACAGTCGCTGGAACTGGCCTTCCTGGTCGCGCGCGAACTCAAGGAACGCCGCGCGGCGCCGGCGCCCCTCGCGGTCGCAGCGCAATAGCGCGATGGCGATCGAGGCGGGAACGGCCAAGGCAGCGGCGCTCGAAGCGGATATCGCCGGGCGCACCGACAGCTACTTCAACCGGACGCGCAGGATCCTCGCCCGGTTCGGGGATAATCGGGTCACCTATGCGGTGTTCCTGCGCCGTCCGGTGATCTGCGCCCCGCGGTTGATGCTGGACTGGCTGGCCGAGGTCGCGGCCGCCCGCGACACCGCCATCGACATCGATCTGATGTTCCAGGAAGGCGAATGGGTCGGGGCGGGTGAGCCGATCGTCTACCTGACGGGCAGCATGCAACTGCTGTCGGACCTGGAAACCCTGCTGCTGCAGAAGGTCGGCGCGGCGTCGGTGGCCGCGCATAACGCCTATCAGATGGCGCTGGCTTTGCCCCAGGTCGCGTTCCTGGCCATGGACGCTCGCCACTGCGCCGGCGCGGAAATGCAGACGATGATGGCCTATGCCGCCTCCGTCGGCGGCAAGGCGGCCCAGGGCGAAGGCGCGAAGGGCTTTGTCGGCAATGCCAATGACGGCACCGCCCACTGGTTCGGCGCGCGCCGCGGCCTCGGCACGATGCCGCATTCGTTGATTGGCTACGCGGGCTCGACGGTCCGGGCGGCGGAAATGTTCCGGGAGACCTTTCCGGATGAGCCGATGACCGTGCTGGTCGACTATTTTGGCCGGGAAGTCACCGACGCCCTGGCGGTCTGCGCCCGCTTCCCCGATCTGGCGGCCGCCGGCCAGCTGGCCTTCCGCCTCGATACCCATGGCGGCCGCTTCCTGGAAGGGCTGGATCCGGCCGAAAGCTACGCCGTGATGGAGCGCCATGCCCCCGGCGCCATCCGCCGCTACCGGAGCGAAACGGAGCTGCGCTACCTCGTCGGCACTGGCGTGTCCGCCGCCGCGATCTGGCGCACGCGGGAGGCGCTGGATGACGCCGGCTATACCAAGGTCCGCATCGTCGCCTCGTCCGGATTCGGGGTCGATAAATGCCGGGTGATGCACGACGCGCATGCGCCGATCGATGTCGTGGGGACCGGCAGCTTCATTCCCGACAGTTGGTCGGAGACTTATGCGACGGCGGATATCGTTGAATACAACGGTGTTCCGATGGTGAAAGTCGGGCGCGAGTTCCTTTTGCGCAAGAATGGAGCCCGTCGGAAGGTCGGCGGCTGAGGCGTCCGTTGACTCGGCCCGAGCCCGGCCCGTAACGTCGGTCCCAGATGAACCGCGCGTCAGATCGCGGTCGAATCGACAGGGAAGGCGAAGCTGATGGCCAACATCATCCAGGCCGCGTCACGGCGCGATATTCTCACAATCTCGGCCATGACGGCCGTCGGCGGCATGCTGGGTGCGGCGCGCGCCCATGCGGCCCCGAAATCGATGACCATGATGCACGAAAGCTCGTTCATCCCGGCCTATGACGCGTATTTCAAGAACACCATCGCGTCGGCCTATGAAAAGGCCACGGGCATCAAGATCATCTATGAAACCGTGAGCGTGGGCAGCATCCAGACCCGCGACACCACGGTGGCCGAGACCGGAACCGGCCCGGAAATGGCGCAGATGGCGTTCAACTGGCCCTTCCTGTTCGACGAAAAGCTGGTCGATCTGACCGATATCGCCAAAACCATCGGCGAAAAGGGCGGCGGCTGGCATGCCAACGCGGCGGAGGCGGTGGTTGTGAACGGCAAATGGAAGGCCATCCCGTTCGGCAATATCGGCCAGCTCATGAACTACCGCATGGACTGGTTTGACGAAGTCGGCGTCAAAACCTTCCCCGAGACCTGGGCCGAACTGCTGGAGGCCGGCATCAAGCTGAAAGCCAAGGGGCACCCGTTCGGCTTTGAGCTGGGCCATGGCTTTGGCGACAATCACGGCTGGCTCTATCCGTTGCTGTGGTCGTTTGGCGCGCGGGAGGTTGATGCCGACGGCAAGACGGTGGTGATCGATTCGGCGGAAACCGCCCGTGCCATCGATTTCTGCCGCACATTCTTCCAGAAAACGATGCTGGAGGATGTGCTGGGCTGGACCGATGTGTCCAACAACAAGGCCTTCCTGTCCGAGCAGATTTCCTGCACCAACAATGCCGAGAGCATCCTGTATGTCGCCAAGCGCGATTTCCCCGACATCGGCAAGGTGACCGGCCAGGCGCAGAATCCGAAAGGTCCGACCGGTGAGCGGTTCCACATGCTCAATCCCTGGACGCACGGGATCTTCACCCATACGCCGGACATTCAGGCGGCCAAGGACTTCATGGTCTGGCTGATGGATCCCAAGCAGGTGGCGGGCTGGTACGATTCCGCGGTCAGCTATTACGGGCCGTTCCTGCACATGTTCGATGACGCACCGTTCTGGCACAGCGAGCCGCGCAATCTGCCGTATCGTGACTCGATGGCCAATTCCCATTTGCCGGGCTGGCCGGCGCCGATCAGCCGTCCGCAGTCGGAGAGCGTGGCCAAATATGTCGTGGTTGATATGTTCGCCAAGGCCTGCGCGGGCAAATCGACCAAGGAGGTGATCGCCGATGCCTCCGCCCAGTTGAAGCAGATCTTCAAGACCGGCTGAGCGTGTCAGCTTCCGTCCCCGAATACCTGGCCCACCGCCCCGCGTCATCGTTTCGGCGATGGACGGAGCGGGAGAATGTCTTCAGCTGGCTGTTGATTGGGCCACCGATCCTGTTTTTGATCGCTCTGGTTGGCTATCCATTTCTCTATGGCATCTGGCTCAGTCTCCAGGATCGTCCGGTGGCGCATGCGGGGAAATTCGTGGGTCTGGCGAATTTCGTGGCGGATTTCCATGACCCCGTGTTTTGGAAAGTGGCTGTCAACACCTTCGTCTACACGTTCTTCGCGACCATTCTGAAGATGGTGGGTGGGCTGGCTTTGGCCTTGACCATGAACCAGGATTTCCGGTTCAAGAATGCCATCCGCGCGATGATGTTGCTGCCGTTCATCGTTCCGACGGTGCTATCGACCATTGCGTGGATGTGGATGCTGGATCCGGGGTTCAGCGTCATAAACTGGTTGCTCAAATACACCGGGATAGCCGATCCGGGGCCTTCATGGTTGGGTAATCCGTATTTGGCGATGATGTCGCTGATTATCGTCAATGTCTGGCGTGGACTGCCATTTTACGCGATCACCTTGCTGGCCGGGTTGCAAACGATCTCCCCCGATCTGTATGAGGCCGCGACGATCGACGGGGCCAGCGCCTGGCAGCGGTTCATCCACGTCACTCTGCCGCTGCTGCGGCCGGTGATTTTCATCGTCACGATGTTCTCGGTCATCTTCACCTTCGCCGATTTCCAGCTGGTCTATGTGTTGACCCGCGGTGGTCCGGCCAATGCCACGCATCTGTTCGCGACCTATGCCTTCGACATCGCCATGGGCGGCGGGCAGTTGGGCATGGGTGCCTCTGTCGCGCTGGCCATGCTGCCGCCGCTTGCACTGATCATCATCGCCATGTCGGTCTATATGAAACCCAACAAATCATGAGCGTCGAGCGCGGCGGCTGGAAAGTCCGGGCCTTGAAGCTATGGATTCCCCTCGGGGCGTTCATGCTGTTCACGATGTTCCCGTTTTATTGGATGGCGGTGACGTCGATCAAGCCGAACAGCGAGTTGTACAACCGCAAGATCATGCCGATGATCGTGTATCACCCGACCTTGAAGCATTATGTGGATTTGCTGACGGAGACCAATTTCCTGGTCTGGACCTGGAACACCTTCCTGGTGGCGACGGTATCGACGGCGATCTCCCTGGTGTTCGGCACCATGCTGGCCTACCCGCTGGCGCGGATGAAATTCGCCGGTTCGGCGCTGATTTCCTTCGCGATCGCGGCGACCTATCTGGTGCCGCAGCCGCTGCTGTTCATTCCGTTGGCTGATATCATCAACCAGTTGCATCTGGGGGATACGCTGACCTCGGTCATTCTGACCTATCCGACGCTGCTGGTGCCGTTCTGTGCCTGGCTGCTGATGGGCTATTTCCGGTCGGTGCCGGTGGAGTTGGAGGACGCGGCCCGGATCGATGGGGCGACGCGGTTGCAGACGATGTTCAAGGTGTTTCTGCCGCTCTGCGTGCCCGGGTTCATCTCGGCGGGGATTTTCGCGTTCACCTTGTCGCAGAACGAGTTCCTGTATGCGTTGATCTTCCTGACCCAGACGGATGTACGCACGGTGCCGGTGGGTGCGATCGCCGAACTGGTGAAGGGGGATGTGTTCTACTGGGGTCAGTTGATGGCGGCGGCTTTGCTGGGGTCGGTGCCGGTGGCCGTCATTTATTCATTCTTCGTGGAGCATTATGTGGCTGGGCTGACGGCGGGCGCTGTGAAACAATAGCCCTCCAACAGAGGGTTGCCATCATGTCGGATTTCGCGCCGATCCACGGAACGGTTTTCGTGAAACTCTCGGATCAACTACTGTATATCGTCCTGGCCATACGCCAAAAAGCCTTACTGCTGTTCATGTCGCTCTTGTGTGTCGGTTTCGTCGTTTCTTCCGACTCCTTTTCCCATGAAGTGTCCGTCGCCCGGGCCCATCATGGGTCCGTACCCATGGCCATCCTGGTCGCGGCCCTGAGTGTGGCGGTCACGTCGCTGATCAAGATGTTACCCTTGGTGACCCTGTTCGTGGTGGTTTTCACGGCCCTGGGTGTCCGTCGCATGGGGATCGAACGGCGGACGCTCACGTACGAAATCGGTGCGGATGGCATGCGCACGCGCGATGGTCTTGGGGCGGAACTCTTCCTGCCTTGGACCAACGTTGCCTGGACGCGCATGGGAAAACGGCTGCTGCTTGTGAAAATCAAACCACGCATGTTGCGCTACGTGATTTTGCGAGCGTTCCCGCCGGAGGACCAGCAAAAGCTGGCCGGTTTCCTGGCCGCACGGACGGCATGATGGGCCTGCCTACCCGCTGCCGGCGAAAGCGGGTAGGCTCGGTGGATGACACGCTGTACAAAGCTGACCCATGAGTGACCTATTTGCCCCTGAAGGCGGCTGGCGCGTCCGCATCCTGGACCTGTCCGGCGGCGCCGAAGACAATATCGTGGAGGAAGTCGCCGGCTTCCCCACCCTGATGCAGGCCAACGCCTTCGCCCGCCGCTATGTGCGCGATTCCGTCGAACTGTGCCGTGCGCCCGGTGCCTCCGCCAAAGAGGTACTGGAAGCCTGGTTCGCCTTCGGTGAAGACGCGCTGGTGGTTGATGCAGAGGAGGGCGGCTGGCGCAGCGCCACCGAACTCGGCGATTTCGTCGATAAGCGCGCGGCGGTGGAGGAACGCGATTGGCGCGCCCTCGATCCCCGCCGAGACGATCCCGACTACGACGACTCTGACGAATGACCCGCGTCCGGTTCGCGCCGAGTCCCACCGGTCACCTGTATGTCAGCAGCGCCCGCGTGGCGTTGGCCAATTTCCTGCATGCCCGCCGCCGCAAGGGCCAGTTCCTGCTGCGGTTCGACGATGTGGACCGTGATCGCGCCCGCCCGGCCTTTGTCGAATCCATCAGCTACGATCTGCGCTGGCTCGGCATGGACTGGGACGAAACCCTGATCCAGTCCGAACGCCTGGACCTCTACGCCAAAGCCGCCGAACGCCTGAAACAGGCCGGACGCCTGTATCCCTGTTTCGAGGGCGACGACGAATTGCGCGCCAAGCTCGATCAGCGGGTCAAGCGCGGCAAGTCGCCCATCTACGACCGGGCGATGCTGAAGATGACGGCCGAACAACGCGCCAAGGCGGAGGCCAATGGCAAGCAACCTTATTGGCGTTTTCTGCTGTCGCCGCGGACGCTGGAGTGGCGGGACCTGATCCTCGGGCCGAGGCTGGCGAAATTGACCGCGGTCTCCGACCCCGTGCTGGTCCGCGCCGATGGCACGCCGACGCAGCTGTTCGCCAGCGTGGTCGACGATATCGACACCGGGATCACCGAGATCATCCGCGGGGAGGAGAACGCCAACAACACCGGCGTGCAGATCGACCTCATGGCGGCGCTGGGCGCGGATCCGAGCCGCATCCGCTTCGCGCATCTGCCGGCGCTGGCCGATACCGGGCGTACGCAGCTCGGCCGCAAGGTGGGCAGCCTGTCGGTGCGGGCGCTGCGGGGCGACGGGCTCGATCCGGCGGCCCTGGCGACCTGCCTGGCCCGGATCGGGCTGCCCGGCTTTGGGGAGCCGGTCGCGGCGCGCGACCTGACCACGGATTTCGACCTCACCCGGCTGTCACCGGCCTCTGTCGGCTTCGACGCGGCGCAATTGCTGGCGCTCAATCGCCGGGCTTTGGCGCCGATGTCCTTCGCGGATATGGCCGAGCGTTTGCCGAGCGGCGCGACGGAGGCGTTCTGGCTGGCGGTGCGCGGCAACCTGGATCTGGTCAATGAGGCCCGGGGCTGGTGGGACGTCGTGGCGGGCACGATCGTGCCGCCGGTGATCGAGGGCGAGCGGGATTTTCTGACGACGGCGGAGGCGTTGCTGCCGCCGGAGCCATGGGACGAGTCCGTGTGGGCGAGCTGGACGGACTCCCTGGCGGCGGCGACCGGGCGCGCGAGCGGGGAGGCGTTGCTGATGCCGCTGCGGCTTGCCTTGACCGGGGAAGAGCAGGGGCCGCCGCTGGACGCGCTGCTGGCGCTCATGGGCCGGGCGCGGGCGGCGAGCCGGCTGCGGATCGCGGCCGCGTAAGGTCCCGCGGGGCGCGGTTGATCCTCAGGCGATGATCGTTGCCGGGCCCTGGGTGTCCCAGATCAGGCCGGCGACGGTGCTGACGGCGCGGCCGATTTCTTCCAGCCGCACGATGTCGGCGATGCGCGGCGCGGCCTGTGCCATGGCATGATCCGACAGGATTTTCTCCAACGCGCCCGTCGCCGCGGCCAGACCGAGCAGGAGCGTGTCCCGGGGCGCGGGGGTTTGATTGTTGAACAGGACCTCGGTCAGGCGGGCCAGGGCTTCCTGTTCTTCCTGTCCGGATACGGGCGGATAGGCCCGGGTCGAAAAGAACCAGAGAAAGCGCCGATCTTCGCGGCGCAAAATACCGGCCGTGGCCAGGCGTTCGAGGATCTGCTCCGGCAGTTCGGCCCGATTGCGTGACAAGGTCTCGATCCACCAGGTGCTGGGATGGGGCACCGTGCTGGTGGCGATCTGGCTGAGAACGTCATCGAGCAGGCTGTCCCCCGTGGGGGTGGTGTCGACGGCGAACAGCGCCTGCAGGTCGCTGTCCAGGCGCCCCATCAGCGACAGTTCCATCAGCACCCCGCCCATGATCGCGACATTCGCGACCGGCATGACGGCCGGTTTGAGCTCCCCCACGCTGTCATCGAGCATGAGCACCACGATTTCATCGGCCAGGGTCAGATGTCGCATGGTCATGCCGCCTTTCCGGCCAGAAGCCTGTCCCTTGCCTCCGCCCCGGTCTCGGCCAGGATGACGATCTGGCCGAAGCCGGAGGTGATGAAGACGTCCGCGACCATGGGCTGCAATCCGTGGATGGCGATGCCCCCGCCGGTGGCCTGGGCCGCTTTGGCAGCGACCAGAATGGCGCGCAGTCCGGCGGACGACACGTAGGGGACGGCCGCCATATCGATCAGGATGCGATGGGTGCCGCCGTCCAGGATGTCGGCCGCGGCTTTTTCCAGGACGCGGCTGGTGGCGAAGTCCAGGCGCCCGTCCAGGGTCAGGGTGGCGAGGCCGGCTTCGATGTGGCTGGTGATATCCATGGCGTCGGGCCCCTCGTTTGTGATCGCAGTCATTGTCCAGATGGCTGGTTTAGGCAAGGGAGGCGCGCCTCGGCAAGACAGGATGGGGCCGGCCCGGTTCGCCTGGTGATGCGGGCCGTGCTATCGGCACAGCCGCGAAGCAAAAACAGGAAACGCCAGGTCTCATGAGTTCGATCCACCGGCGGCAAGGCCTGATCATCGTTGGCACCCTCGCCACGGCCTATGTCGCCAGCCACTTCTTCCGGGCCTTCAACGTCACCATCGGGCTGGATCTGATGCGCGATCTGCGGATCGGGCCGGAGGCGCTGGGCGCGCTGACCGGGGCGTTCTTCTTCGGGTTTTCGTCGATGCAGATTCCCTGCGGGTTCTTCTTCGACCGCTACGGGCCGCGGCTGACGGTGTTCGGCATGCTGGTGGTGGCGATCATCGGCGGCTCGATCTTCACTTTGGCGCCGGACTGGCGGACGTTGCTCATCGGCCGGGCGATGATGGGGGCGGGGTTCGGGGTCATGCTCATCGGCAGCATGGTCGTGATCTCCCGCTGGTTTCCGCCGGACCGGTTTTCTACCCTGTCGTCGATGGTGCTGTCGATCGGGCTCGTCGGCAACCTGCTGGCCACCACGCCCCTGGCCTGGGCGGTGGATGTCGTCGGCTGGCGCAGCGTGTTCGGGGGCGTGGTGGTTTTCACCGCCCTGGCCGCGGTGGCGGTGCTGCTGATCGTGCGCGATGCGCCGCCGGGGCACCCGTTTCTGACCCGCCGATCGGAATCGCCGAAGGAAATGGTGAAGGGGCTGGCGGATGTGCTGCGCACCCCCACCTTGCCGTTCATCCTGACGCTGAATTTCTGCAACTACGCCTGCACCTTCACCGTGCAGGGCCTCTGGGGCGGCCCTTTCCTGCGGGAGGTGCATGGCCTGACCAAGATCCAATCCGGCAACGTGCTGCTGGCCGCCGTGGTCGCCTATCAGGTCGGGCAACTGGTGTTCGGCCCGATGGACCGGGTGCTGGATACCCGCAAATGGATCGCGCTGACGGGGACGTCCGTGGTGGCCGGCATCATGGCGCTGCTGGCGCTCTGGGGGCATCCGCCGGCCTTCGTGGCCATCGGCGCCATTGTGCTCATCGGCTTTGTCAGCGCCTCCTCCACCATGATCATGGCGCATGGCCGCGCGACCTTCCCCGATCGGCTGATCGGGCGCGGCATGGCGACGATCAACACCAGCGTGATGCTGGGGGTGGCCTGCATGCAGACGCTGTCGGGGGTGATTCTGGGGGCGTTCGAGCCCGGCTCGGATGGTGCGCGGACCGAGCTCGCCTACCGTTCCCTGTTCGGCTTCATGGGCCTGGTGCTGATCGCGGCCATCGCGGTCTACAGCCGATCGGCTGATGTGCGGCCGAGCGATGAGGTGAAGGCCGGTCGCGGTTGATATTATACCAGCCGCCTTAACCTTTGACCGCTCCCGCCCCGCTCCCATCGTCATGGCCCGGACAAGCCGGGCCATGACGAATGGGGTATGAGTCGATCGTTTCGTTGACCGATATTATTTCTTTTGTCACGTGATTCCCATCGTCGGGTGATTCCCCTTCAAACGATCACGCTTTAATCGGAGATTTTCCTTGAATCCTTTTCCCAGCCCCTGGCTCAGCCAGGTGACGACGGGTCATGGCTGCATGGTCATCGTATCCACCATGGTCGCGTTCCTGTCGGGTACGATCTCATGGCCTGCCGCGGTTCCACTTCTGGTCGCGGGTATTGTCGGCTTGTTATGGCCAGAAAACAAAAACCTTCAGCGCGCCGCACTCACCGCCGCGACCGACTTCGAAACAACGATGGCCGCCTGTCAGGGGCCGGCGCGGGCGGGAACGATGCCACCCGCCCCGGGGCCGGGTCCGGCAGGACTGGCGAGCCTGGCTTTTGCCGGCCTCGCCTTGGTCGCCTGCGCGACCCAAACCGCGGCGGAGCAGTCTGCTGATCTGCGGATGATCGAAAGCGGGATCGTATGTCTGGCCGACGGTTCGGCGAAAGTCGCCGCGGTCGCGATTGGTACGGCGGCAGATCCGCTCAAGGCGGTGCAGGCGGCAGAGGCCCTTGGCGGGGAACTGGTGACCAATCCAGCCTGCGCCCCGCCGCAAGCCAAACCCTGATGGGCTATGCCGCCACCCGGCGCCGTTTCGGGGCCGGGGCGGTCGGTGTCGCGACCTCATCGGGATTGGCCAAAGCCTTCAGCAGAGCATCCCGCAATTGGGCTAATTTGCGCTCATTCTCGATTTTCAGGCCAAACACGTCCTTGACGTAGAACACGTCGACCGCCCGGACACCGTAGGTGGTGACGTGAGCGGATGAGATCTGCACCCCGGCTTCACTGATCGCGGCGGTGACGTCGTGCAACAGGCCGGGGCGATCGCGCCCGTTGACCTCCACCACGGTGTAGGTGTTGGAGGCGTGGTTATCGATCACCACGCGCGGCGGCGCATGGATCGCCTGCATGCGGCGGCCGAGTATCATTTTGGACATTTTACGAATTTCGACATTCAGACGCAGGCGCCCCGACAGGGCCTGATCGACCAAGGCCGACAGGCGAGCCAGCCGATGCGGCGCATCGAAGGTGCCGCCAGCGGCATCCTGAATCCAGAACGTATCGAGCGCCATGCCATTGGTCATGGTATGGATGCGCGCATCCACGATCGATGCCCCGGCGACGGCCAGGGCCCCTGAAATCTTGCTGAACAACCCGGCATGGTCCGCGCAGTAAACCGTTACTTCCGTGACCGACCGGGCCGGCAGCAACTGCGTATCGATGGTCAATGGCGCCTGGCGTTGCTCCGCGTCGCGCAGCAGGACGGCATGGCGGGCGTGTGTTTCCGGGTCGAACGACAGCCAGTAGCTGGGATAGCCGCGATCGGTGAATTGATCGAGATCCTCCTGACTCCAGCCGATCAGCAACGCGGTCGCGGCGGTTTTGGCGCGCTGGACGCGCACGTCCCGCTCCGTCGTGGCCAGACCGCCAGCCAGAACCTCGGCGACGCGGGAATAGAGTTCCCGCAGCAAGGTCGCCTTCCAGCCGTTCCAGACCTTGGCGGACACCGCACGCATGTCCGCGACGGTAAGGACCAGCAGGAGACGCAGCCGCTCCGGTGACTGGATGGTTTCGGCAAGGTCGAGAATGGTCTTGGGATCGTCGATATCGCGCTTGAACGCCGTGGTGCTGAGCAGCAAATGATGCAGCACCAGCCAGGACACGGTCTCGGTCTCCTCGGCCGTCAAGCCGAGTGCCGGGCCGATGTAGAGTGCGACCTCTGCCCCGAGTTCAGAATGATCGCCGCCGCGCCCCTTGCAGATATCGTGCAGCAGCATGGCCAGGTACAGGGCCCGGCGGGAATGCAGCTGCGCCACGAGGTTGGATGCGACGGGCGCGATCTCCGCCAGTTCGCCGCGTTCGAGGGCGTTGAGAACCTTCACCGCCTCAATCGTGTGCTCATCGACCGTGAAGATATGGTAGGTATCGAACTGCATCTGCCCAACGATGCGGGCCCAGTCAGGCAGGAAGCGCCCGAGGAATCCGGTTTCGTTCAGCACCGCCAGCCAACGGGCGCCATCCGGATGGGCGCCCGGCCCACGATGTTCGGTCGTGCGGCCGCACAGCAGATCCATAAAAGCATCCGCCGCCAGTGGATCGTCGCGCAGGGCGATGGCCCGGCGTTCATTCTGGATGAACGAGCGGATCGCCAGCGGATGCAGTTCCAGATTCCGATCGCGGGCGATGCGCAGGATGCGCAGCATTTGCAATGGCTCTGAATCGAAATCGCGGCCGCTGACGGGCATCAGCTTGCTCTCGGCCAGCACGAACCCCGACGCCAGCAAGGCTTTGTCGGTCTCGGCCTCGATCGCCGGCGGCCCCAGCGCGGCGCGCATGATCGCGGGTTCGAGAATACGGGTCAGGCGCGCGATTTCACGGGCATTGAGGAAATAGTGGCGCATAAAGCGCTCAACCCCGTCCTGGCGGCCGTGGCGGGTATAGCCCATACGGGCGCCGATGACGGGTTGCAGATCGAAGGTCAAACGTTCTTCGGCGCGGCCGGCGACGTAGTGCAGGTGGAAGCGGACGGTCCAAAGGAACTCCCACGCCCGGCGGCCGTGGCGCGCCTCCGCCTGGGTCAGGACCCCGCCAACCTCGGCGAGTTCGCCCATGGTCTGGGTGTCGAAGACGTAGCGGGAAATCCAGTACAGCGTCTGGATATCACGCAGTCCGCCGCGCCCTTCCTTGACGTTCGGTTCCACCATGAAGGGGCTGTCGCCGTAGCGCCGATGCCGCTGCTGGCGTTCGGCTTGCTTGGCGAGGATATAATCCGCCGCCCCCGCCTCTTTGCATGCCGCCCGGAAGCGGTGGTGGAAGGCGGCGAACAGGGCAGCGTTGCCGGCGACATGGCGCGCGTCCAGCAGCGCGGTGCGGATCGTCGTATCCTTGGCGCCTTCGACCAGGCAATCGTCGATCGAACGGGTGGCATGCCCGACCTTCAGACCCAGATCCCACAGGAAATACAGCATGTATTCCACGACGCGCAGCGTCTGTGGGGAGGCATCTTCGGCTGTCAGAAACAGCAGATCGATATCACTGAAGGGCGCCAGAACGCCCCGCCCGTATCCACCCGTCGCGGCGATGCTGAGATGCGCCGGTTCGTTGAACCCCAGCTCATTCGTCGTGTGCTCGAACAGAACCCCAACGACGCCATCAATCAGCGCCCCCAGCAAGCGCGCGGCCTGCAGGCCAGAGAGCTGTTCCTGCTCAAAGGCGTTCTGCACGTAGCTTTGGATGCGTGCGAGGTGGCGCCGGAAGGTGGCGACCGCGGCCTCCCGCGGGATGACGCCTTTTTCCTCAGCGGCCAGGGCCGCCAGAACATCGGACAGGACGGAGGCAGCCGCCTCGGGGGCGCGAGGCAATGGGATGGGGGTCAGCATGGAAAGAAGCGTAGTATCAGTTTTCCCGGACGGGAACAGGCAAGAGCGCCTTTAGTCGATACAAAGCGTCCAAAGCGTCACGCGGCGTCATTTGATCGGGGTCCAGGGCGGCGACCGCGTCAACAACCGGGTCCCGCACGGCGGGTTCGGGCTCTGTCGCGGCGGGTTCAGGCGCGGCGGGCTCAAGGTTGGCGAACAGGGGCAACGCGCCCAACGGCGCCCCGGCTCCCTTGGGGCCACCGTGCTTTTCCAATGCTGCCAACAGCGAAGCGGCCCGGCGCACCACCGGGGCGGGCACGCCGGCCAGCTCCGCCACGTGCACGCCCCAGGACCGCCCGGCCGCGCCCTCGGCGACCTCATGCAGGAAGACGACGCTGCCCTTCCATTCTTTGACCCGCATCGTATGCGGCCGTAGGCGCGGCAGGCGATCGACCAGCTCCGCCAGTTCGTGGAAATGTGTTGCGAAAATGGTACGGCTGCGGGTGGCGGAATGCAGCGCCTCCAGCACCGCCCAGGCGATCGCGAGCCCGTCCAGCGTCGCGGTGCCGCGGCCAATCTCATCGACGACGACCAACGACCGGGGTCCGGCCTGATGCAGGATCGACGCGGTCTCCGTCATTTCGACCATAAAAGTCGATCGGCCGCGCGCCAGGTCATCGGCCGCCCCGACGCGGCTGAACAGGCGGTCGACAACGCCGAGATGGGCGGACTCGGCGGGAACGGGAAGGCCCGCCTGCGCCAGCACGGCGATCAACGCGTTCTGGCGCAGGAATGTGGATTTACCGGCCATATTGGGGCCGGTCAGCAAAAGCACCCGGCGCTCCGGTGATAGATCGCAGTGATTGGGCACGAAGGCGGCTTTGCCCGCGAGCGCGGCTTCCACCACGGGATGCCGGCCGGCCTTGATCTGGAAGGCGTCGCCATCGGTGACGACCGGGCGGGTCCAGGTGCCGGATTCGGCCAGCTTGGCGGCGGATTGGGCGCAGTCGAGGAAGGCGAGCGCGTCCGCCCCGGCCGCCAGCGTGTGCGCGCACTCCAGCGTGGCGTACACCAGGTGGCCGAACACCGCCCGTTCCCGCGCGCCCGCTCGCTCCCCGGCTTCGGCGATGCGGCGGTCGAGATCCGACAAGGCGGGCTCGGTAAAGCGGGCCCCGTTGGCCATGCCCTGACGTAAAGTCAGTTCTGGAAATGCCCGCAGCTTTTCGACGGCGATCGCGGGCGCTTCAATGACATAGCCGAGTTGGGCATGGTGTTTGATCTTCAGACTCGCGACCCCAAAGCGCTGCGCATAGTCGAGCTGCATGCTGGCCAGCACGCGCCGGGAGTCGTCACGCAGCGTCCTGTGTGCGTCGAGTTCACCGTCGTAGCCAATACGGATCGAGCCGCCGTCATCCAACCGCAAGGGCGGCGGATCAGCCAGCGCGGCGGTCAGCTGCTCCGTCAGATCGAGCCCGATCGGCAGCGCGGCACGAGCGGTGTCCAAAGCACGCGGCAACGGCCCATCGAGCGCGGCATGCGCGGCGCGGGCGGCGATCAACCCGTCGCGCACCGCTGCGAGATCACGGGGGCCACCCCGGTTCAGGGACAGGCGGCCCAGCGCACGGGCAATATCGGGCGTGGCCCGCAGCGCGGCCCGCAGCCGGGTCGCGGCATCGGGCATCGCGCGCAGCCAGGACCAGGCGTCCTGGCGTTCCGCGATCCCGGCGGGGTCGGTCAGGGGCGCCGATAGCCAGCCGGACAGCAGGCGTGCGCCCGGCGGGGTCAGCGTGCGCTGCACCGCGGTCAGGATCGTGTGCTGGGTGCCGCCGTCGCGGGTGCGCTGGATTTCGAGGCTGGCGCGCGTGGCCGCATCCATCAGCAACACCCCGGTCTCACCCTGCGGCACCGGATGCGCCAGGCGCGGCAGATTGCCCACCTGGGTGGCGCGGACGTAGTCAACCGCCAAGGCTGCGGCCATGGCCTCCGCATCCGTGAAAGTGCCGAACGCATCGAGGCTGGCGGTGCCGAACGTGTCCGCCAGCCGCCGGCGGGACGCCAAAGGCGGCGACGGCGCCGTATCCGGGGCGCGGCGGTTCTGCCAGTCGCCCAGGTTCAAATCCGCGGGGGCCAGAATTTCCGCGGGCTCCAGCCGACCGAGCAAGGCCTGGATCTCCCCGAGTGCCAAAGCGCTGGTTTCAAACAGGCCGGTGGAGACATCGAGCCAGGCGGCCCCGAACGAGTCGCGATCCTGTGCCAGCGCCAGAAGCAGATTGGGCCTGCCCGCATCCAACAGCGACTCTTCGGTGATCGTCCCAGGGGTGACCAGGCGCACCACCTCCCGCCGCAGCGGGCCTTTGGTGGTGCGGGTTTTCGGATCCTCCATCTGCTCGACGACCGCAACGCGAAAGCCGCGGCGAATCAGGCGGGCGAGATAGGATTCGGCCGAATGGACGGGAACCCCGCACATCGGGACCGGCTGGCCGGCATGCTCCCCCCGATGGGTCAGGGCGATGTCGAGCGCGGCGGCCGCGGCCTCGGCATCCTCAAAGAACAGCTCGTAGAAATCTCCCATGCGGAAAAAGAGGATCGCATCGGGATGGTCGGCTTTGGAGACGAACCATTGGCGCATGCCCGGTGTGGCACCTTCGGCGCGCGCGTTCACGGGGCTGTCCACCTGGGTGGCCGGCGCCTTCATGGCCGGGCGATCAGCCGCTTCAAGCCCGGCCATGGCGGGAGGCGGAAACCGAAGCATGACGGTCCTCCTTCTTCCGCAGATGCGCGGCGATCGAGGCCAGGGCCGTCGGGGTCATGCCCTGCAACCGCGCGGCGGCACCCAGGGATTCCGGACGGAAGCGGGTGAGTTTGTCGGTCACCTCCGCCGACAAGCCGCCGATATCGCTGAAGGTGACGCCGTCCAGGGACACGGTTTCTTCCCGCCGGAAGCGGCGGATATCCGCCTCCTGGCGGTGCAGATAGCCGGCATACCGCGCCTCGGCCCGCAGTTGCGCTGAAGCGCGGGGCGGCAGTTCGTTCAACCATGGGAAAGCGGTCTTCAGTGTCTCCCACTCCACGGTATCCTGCCCGGCGGTCTCGAGCAGTGACCGCCACTTGCCGTCAGCCCGGGCCGGCATACCCAGGCGCGCCCATGCCGCCGCCGATAATCCTTCGGTCCTGGCCCGCTCCAGCGCCGTGTTCACAGTTGCATGGTATGCTGTGAAGGCTGCCGCGCGTTCCCGCCCCACGCACCCCCATTCCATGCCCCGTGCCGTCAGCCGCAGATCGGCGTTATCAGCCCGAAGGCTGAGCCGAAACTCCGCGCGGGAGGTGAACATGCGATAGGGCTCACTGACGCCTTGAGTCGTCAGATCGTCCACCAGCACGCCGATATAGGCTTCCGAGCGGTCCAGCCGGGCCGGCGCGCTGCCGCCGGCGAGCCGGGCGGCGTTGATGCCAGCGAACAGGCCCTGGGCCGCCGCTTCCTCATAGCCCGTCGTGCCATTGATCTGACCGGCGAGGAACAGACCCGGGAGCGCCCGAAGCTCCAGCCCCGCGGTCAGCGCGCGTGGGTCGACATAGTCATATTCGACCGCATAGGCCGGGCGCAGCATCGTTGCATGTTCCAACCCCGGGATGGTGGCCAGCATCGCCCGCTGCACGTTTTCAGGCAGACTGGTGGAAATGCCGTTGGGATAGATGGTGTTGTCGTCCAGGCCTTCCGGCTCCAGGAATATGTTGTGGCTCTGGCGGGCGGCGAACCGCACGACCTTATCCTCAATCGACGGGCAGTAGCGCGGCCCCACCCCGGTGATGTTGCCGGCGTGGATGGCGGAGCTGTGCAGATTCTCACGAATGATCGCATGGGTGGCCGGCGTCGTGGCGGTGACGCGGCATTCGATCTGGCGATTGCTCAGACGCGTCGTCAGGGTGCTGAACGGCTCCGGATCCGCATCGCCGGGATCCGCGTCCAGGCCTTTCCAGTCGATGGTGCGCCGATCCAGCCGGGCGGGGGTTCCCGTCTTCAGGCGACCCATTGGCAAACCCAGGCGCGCCAGCGTCAAAGCGAGGCCAATCGACGGGGCTTCACCCACGCGGCCTGCCTGGGTCTGCTGGTTGCCGATATGGATGACCCCGCGCAGGAATGTCCCGGTGGTGAGCACGACGGCGGCGCAGCGCACCCGCGCCCCATCGGCGCAGGTCACGGCGGCGAGGCGGCCATCCGGTCCGATTTCCAGATCCTCCACCGCGCCGGCCCGGAGGGTCAGGCGGGGGGTTTCGTCCAGCAACTGGCGCATGGCGCGGCGATACAGGCTGCGATCCGCCTGGGCCCGGGGGCCGCGCACGGCCGGCCCCTTGCTCCGGTTCAGCAGTTTGAAATGAATACCCGCCCGATCGGCGGCCTGGCCCATCACGCCGTCGAGGGCATCGACCTCCCGCACCAGATGGCCTTTGCCGATCCCGCCGATGGAGGGATTGCAGGACATTTCGCCGATGGTTTCAAGCTTATGGGTGAGCAGGAGGGTACGCGCACCGGTGCGCGCGGCCGCGGCCGCGGCTTCGCACCCGGCGTGGCCCCCGCCCACCACAACGACATCGAAGCGCTCGGTCATTCCTGCTCTCATGCCTGCCATGGCGCGCGTTTAGCGGGAAATGGCGGCTATGGCTACGGAATCGGCGTTGCGCGCGCCGCGGCCAGTGGTCAGCCGGCCGCCAGCCAATCCTCGATCAGGCGCCGGGCGATGCTGTCCACCCGCGGCAGGGAAAACCCATGCTGCTCGGCGTTGCGCATCTGATCGCGGGAGAACCATTTGGCGTCCAGCAGCTCTTCCGGATCGATGGTGATCTCTTCGGTGAGCGCTTCGGCGTAGTAGCCGAGCATGATGTTGCCCGGGAACGGCCAGGGCTGGCTGGAGTGATAGTGCACCGCGCCGCATTGCACGCCGACTTCTTCCAGCACTTCCCGCCGGACGGCTTCTTCCAGCGTCTCACCGGGCTCCACGAAGCCGGCCAGGGTCGAATACATGGTCGCGCGCGGGAAGCGGGTGGAATGACCGAGCACGGCGCGATCCCCCTTGTGCACCAGCATGATCACCGCCGGATCGGTGCGCGGGAAATGCTGGGTGTCGCAGGCCGTGCATTGCATGACATGGCCCGACGACTTGGCATCGCAGACCCCGCCGCAGACGCCGCAGAAGCGGTGCCGTTGGCGCCAATGCAGCAGGCCGCGGGCATGCGCCAGCACGGATGCTTCCGGCTTCGGCTCCCCCCAACCGACGGAGCGCAGATCGACGAACGTGCCGAGAGCGGCCGGCAGCAGCGGCACGGGATCATCCTCGGCGCTGAGGTCGATCGCGAACACCGCCTTATCGTCGAGCAGGCCGAGAAACGCCCAATTGCCGCCCTTCATGCGCAGCGCGGCGGCCATTTCGCCGGAAATATAGACCGCTTCCGGCGTCGCGCCCGGCTCGGTGCCACGCACCAGATTGCGGGTGCGCCAGACCGGCACGAACAGGCTGTCGGGGTTGTCGAGCTGTTCCGCGATCCAGGCATGGTCTTCGCGCCGCGTGGCAATGCGGTCGAGCGGGGAGGAGGAATAAACATTGAGCCGGCTGGCCAGGATCAGGGTCACGACGCGGTCCGTTCGATCGAGGGTTTCTGTTGCGGCGAACCGTGCCATGCGGCCTGCCCCGGGGCAACCGTGCTTTTGGGGACGATAATTTTAATACTTTGTTAACCAATTCTCCGTTTGTTCGCAAAAATGTATGAAAAAAACCGATTTTCGGCGCGCCGCGTAAACCTTTTGTAAACTTTCTGCTGCGAGACTTGCTGTTACCCGGCTCGCGCCAGCCCGGCCGCCACAGGCGGCGGGACGCGGTTCGGCTTCATCCGCCCGGCAAGGACGCTTTCATCATGGCAAGACTGACGATCACCCAGGCTCTTTTCAGCAACAGCTCAGGCCTCTCTATCCAGGATACCGCGGCCAATATCTTACGTGCGGCGGCCAATCCTGCCCTGTTGCAGCGGGTAACGCAGTTCAATCTGACCGCGAATGCCACCGTAAGCGCCGCATCAGCACAGATTTTGGCTGGTCTGGGGAGGAAATTCTCCCTGAACGGGCATCAGCTCACGGTGCAGGACTCGGTGGCGGCGCTGAGTGATCCGGGCAACCTCGGGGCACTTGGTCTGGCAACGTCGATCGTGGCCGCCGATACCGCGGACCACCTGCTGGCCGCGGTGGGCGGCACGGTGCTGCATCAGGTGCAGGCGGTCACGCTGTCCACGAGCGCAGTCCTCGACGCCGCCGGTTATGTGTCGCTGGAAAGTCTGCCGGGATTTTCCGTCGCGAGCGGGCAAACCATTACGATCGCCGATACGGTCGCCAACCTGCTGACGCTGACATCGGTGCCGATGCTCCCGGCGGTGCAATCCGTGCAGGTGACCGCCAACGCGACCATCAATGTCGCGTCTTTGAATCAGCTATTCGCCTTGCCGAATGTCACGCTGCAAACCGGCGCGGCGCTGACCGCCGAGGATAGCCTGGCCAATCTGTCCGGCCTGTCACCGGCCGAGCAGCAGGTGGTCCATGACGTCGTCGTCCATGATACGGTGGCTGCTCTGGTCGGGGCGACGGCGCTGCCAACCGGCACGATCGGGATCGTCGCCGTGCTGGACAACGGTTCGTACACTGTAGCCCAGGCGCGGGCGTTGTTGGCCTTCGGCCAACCCCTGACTCTGCTGCCGTCGCAAGGAGCGGCCACGCTTCAGATCACCGATACGCAGCAGCATATCACCGACGGTCATGACGCGCTGGCGTCACTGGAAGCGGATGGTCCGGTAACGGTGACACCCAACGACCAGTCGTCCGTGCTCACCGCCGCGCAGGCGGCTGCATTGTCGGTCGTATCCCCGGGGCTATCCGTCCAGGATACCGCGCCGGCCATCAGCGGCCTGGCTGGACAGATATTTGGCAAGGGCTTCGCTTCGATCACAGCGACCTCCGGCACATTGTCCGGAACAGCGACGCAACTGCTGGACCCGACGCTGCACTATGGCTCTTCGTCGAACAGCCTGCTTTCGACGCTGTCCCAATCGTCAGGCAGCAGCGTTCCGGTGAACGCACAGCTGACTGGCGCGTCGACCGTGGACGCGGCGCATCTCACCGCGCTGTCGGTGCTGCCGGGGTTTTCTGTCGCGCCCGGGGCCACCCTGACAGTGGCGGACACGATCGGTGCGCTGATCGCGGCATCCGGGTTGATCCATTCCTTCGCCACAGCGGTGCTGGCGACCGATAATGAGACGATGACCGCAGCGGCGGCGACGGTGCTCGCCGGCCTGTCGGCCGCGGTGGGGAGCGCCCAGTTCAGCCTGGGTGGTCATACCGTCACGATCAGTGACGATGGCGCCAATCTGGCCGCACCCGGCAATGCCGCCGGTCTCGCGCTTGCCAGCGCGGTGACTTTGTCGGCCGCGTCGATCGTAAACGCCAGCCAGGCCGCCCATCTGATCGCGCTGGGAACAGTGTTCTCCACCGGCGGGATGAGTCTGACAATCAGTGACACGGCGGCGAACCTCGCGACACTGGCGAGTTCGGCGTCGACCCTGAATGGCTGGGGTGCCCAGCTACAGCTGGCCGCGGATGTGACTTTAACGGTCGCGGCTGCGCATGCTCTGCAAGCCTTCTCCACGTTCGGACCAGGATCGCCCCATCTGACCATCGCCGACACCGCGGCGTCTTTGCTGGCTGCCGGAGCGGGCACATTGGCGTTGGCCGGCAAAGTGCAACTGTCACAGCCAGCGACCCTGACAGCCGCCACTGCCACCGCCCTGCTGGCACTCCCCGCTTTCAGCACCGCCGGTCAGACAGTCACCATCGCGGACACCGCGGCGCATCTCGCGTCACTGCCAGGCACCCTGACCAACTGGGCCGCCGCGGAGACATTGCTTTTCAACGTGCCCTCGGATGCGATTGTAACGGCAACGCAGTTCACCGCGCTGCTGGCACTGCCGCATCTGACGTCCATCACGGGCCTGACCGTCGCCGATACCGCGGCCAATCTGCTGGCCGCCAGCACCGTGCTGGGACAGGCCACGCATATCCAGCTCAGCACCCAAGCGGCCCTGACCGTCACCCAGGCCGAGGCTTTGATCGGACAGGCGAATTTCCAGACCGGCGCCGCCCTGTCGATCGCTGATACCGTCCCGAATCTGCTCACGCTCGCCGGCGCCGTCCTGCCCAATCACACCACCATCCTGCAGGCCACACCCATCGGGCTGTCCGCCGATGCGACGGTCACGGTCGCGCAGATGGCGGCATTGCAGGCATTGCCGGAATACACCCTCTTCAGCCGCAATGGACACGCATTGATCCTGAGCGACTCCGGTAAGCATCTCGCCGCCTTCGTCCCGGACACCGTGGCACCCCCCACCAGCTATGTGCTGGCCGGAGACACCACGCTCACCACAGCCCAGGCCAATATTCTGGCAGCACGGAGCGTGACGACCAACGACAATGCCGTCACCGTCGCCGACACGCCCAGCGCATTGTTGGACGCCGGTAACAGCGCCGGTCTCGCACTGGCTTCCGCGATCACACTCTCGGGCGACGCCACCGCCACCGCGGCGCAGACGAGCGCATTGTTCGCCAATCCGTATTTCAACACAGGCGGGCATGCCCTGACCGTGTCCGACACCGCAGCAGCCATCCTGGGCCTGAGCCCCAGCATCGATGCCGCGGTCACAACCCTCGCGCTGGCCGCATCCCAGACCGTCGATGTCGCGACCCTGCTCGGTCTGACGCAGCTGGGTATCAAATTCTCCCTCGCCGGGCATACCCTGACCGTCGCCGATACCGCGGCCAATCTGGCCACTTTAAACAGCCTGGAAACCAGTCTCACCAGCGCTGAAGTACTGACCACCAGCGCCAGCGTGAACGCCGTAACGGCCACGCTGCTGGCAGCCCTGCCGCACTTCTCACTCGCCCCCGGCGCGACGCTGACGATCGTGGATACCGAGGCAGCCCTGGCAGCCTTGCCCCTCGCGGTGTCATCGATTGCCACCAGTGAGCAGCTGGCACCCGGTTCCACGGTCACATTGACCGTGGCACAGGCGCTGATTCTGGTCGCCTTACCCGGCTTTTCGAACGCCGGTTCCACCATCGTGGTGTCCGACACGCTCGCCCATCTCGCGGCCAATGGCTGGCAGTCCATCGCGACGGGCTACATCGTCAAGGATAATGCCGAGGCGCTCGTTGCCCAGGCCGGAGGTTAGTTGATAGCCGGGGCGGATTCTGTCTCGCTGGCTGGCGATTCCGTTATTGATACAATATCGGTTGCTACGCTGGCCGGGATCGCTCATTTCACCCGCGATGGCGCGTCGCTTGTCGTGGCTGACAGCCCCGACGCGATCGCGGCTGCAGCCTCGGACATTCTGGCGATCGCGAGCGCGGCGCGGGTGGTATCGTCCAGTACGCTGTCGGCGGCGCAGGCGGAGCAGCTGGTACCCCTGGCGATAGCTGGGAAACTGACATTCGCGGGCAGCAACCACCTGAATGTCGCAGACAGCGCCGCGAATATTCTGGATTCAGCCAATGCCGACGGTGTGGCGCTGGCTTCGGTCGTTACCATCATCGACAGTGCCGCCAACCTCGCGACAGCCGCGATGCACGCTTGGGGCAACGTCCATCCGCTTTATGAGCTGATCGCGAATGATACGGTCACGGGCGCGCAAGCGGCGGCGCTCGCGGCTCTCGGGGGGGCCTTCTCCCTGCGCGGACATGGGCTGACCATGGCCGACGACGCAGCCGGCGTGACCAGCAACGCGGCGGCCCTGAACGCCCTGGGAATCACTGCCCAGGTCACCGACTCGGTCGCCGATATCGACGCGGCCATGGCGGGCTTGCTGGCGCTCGGAACCCGCTTGGCATCGGTGCAGGTGACCAACGCCGGCCCCGTGGGTGCGATGGCCGCGGGGGCTCTTTACCCCTTGGCCAGTCTGATCATCGGCGGTCCAATCGCGGTGGCGGACACCGCGTCCGCCGTGGGCGTCAATGGCGCGCACCTCCTGGCCCTGGGGCAGCATCTTGGAACCATTACTTTAACGGATATCGGATCCGTTGCGGCCGGCGACGCTATCGGTCTGCTTCCACTGGTGGCCAGTCTGGCCGGCGGGACATCGGTCTCGGTGCTGGATACGCAGGCGGACGTCCTCTCTCAGGTGTCTGGCCTGGTATCGCTGGGCGCGGTTCTCGGGACAGTGTCGTTGTCCGACGGCACCGTAACCGACGCGGCGACCGCCGCCGCCTTGCTGCCGATTCAGGCGCATTTCGGGGCGGGGGTCCAATTGACCGTCCAGGACAGCATCGCGGCGATCAGCGCTGATATCGTGCCGCTGACGGCGCTACAGACCGACGGCCGGATCGCCAGCATAACGGCCGGACAGGAGACGGTGGCCAACATCCTCGCGCTGCCAGGGGGTTCTCTGCCCGCGTTGCAAGCGGCCGGCGTCACAGCGACCGTGGCCGACACCGCCGCCCACGTAAACCAGAATCTGGATGCGTTGGAGGCGCTGCACCTGCTGCTGACCGGCATTACGTTAACAAACACCGGCACCCCGACCTTGTCGGTGACCCTCACCCAACTGTCGGCCGACGCAGATGTGCTGGCCTTGGTGACCTCAGGCTACACCCTGGATATCAGCGACACAGCGGCGGCGATTCAGGCGGATCTGACCAGTGGCAGCTCGCGGATTCTGGCTCATCTCGGTGGTATCACCCATATTGTCGCCAACGATGGCGGCACTGTGAGCCTGACCGGGTCCACCTTGCTGGCGCCGGGCGTTGACGACGGCACTGGTTCCGCTTTGGCCAAATTCCTGGGCGGCTCGGTGGTTGTGACCGACGTCGCCGTCGCTGATATCGGGCTGATCACCGCGCTGATGTACCCACCCACCAGCGTCACGATCGCCGACACGGTCACGCATATCCAAGGCGATCTGGCGTCCGGGACCTCGGCTTTGGTCGCGGCGCTGGCATCGATCGCAGGCATCTCGGTCATCGGCGGCGGCACCATCACGCTGCAGGAGACGCAGGTCCTTGCCGCTGGTGTCGACGATGGCGCTGGCTCCGTCTTCAGTAAAATCAGCGGCGCCAGTCTGATGGTCACCAATGTGACGGTCGCGGATATCGGGACGATCGCGACTCTCCCCTTCGCCCCCATCGCGATCGCGATGGCCGACACCGGCGCGGCCATCCAGGCGGATCTGACGGGGGGATCGTCGGGAATTCTGGCCAATCTGGGGACCATTTCGGGAATCCAGGTGACCGATGGCGCCCCCATCACGCTGACCGGCTCGCAAATCCTGGCTGCTGGGATCGATGACGGTCCCCAATCGGCGCTCACGAAACTGAATGGGGCCACAGTCAACGTGACGAACGTCACGGCGGCGGAGCTCCAGACGCTGGAAACCCGCACTGTCCTGCCAACGACGATCTCGCTACTGGATTCGGCCGCGGGGATCCAGGCAGATCTGACGTCCAGCGGGGGATCGGCGATCTTGTCGAATCTGTCGCAAATCGGAACCATTGTGCTGACCCAGCCCGATACCATCACGCTGACGGCGGCCCAGGCATTGGAAACCGGCATGGATGACGGGCCTGGATCCGCCTTCGCAAAAATGACGGGGGCATCTTTGTCCGTAAACCAGGTGCCCGTCGCCGACATTGGCGCGATCCGCGGGCTATGGGTGACGCCGCAACACATCACGATCAATGATACAGCGGCCCAAATACAAAGCGACCTGACCGCCCACGTGTCGGCGCTGGTTGGCGCGACAAGCGCGATCCTCAGCATTAAAGTCGCCGACGCGGGTACGATCGGCCTGACGGTGGCGCAGATCAGGGCCTCCGGGATCGATGATGGCCCCGGCGCGGTCCTTGGGTTAATCACCGGAGGCTCCATTGCCGTCACCAACGCGGCCATTTCCAATGTTGCGGCTTTGACGGCGCTGCCCGTGCGACCCAACACCATCACAATCATTGATAGCCAGGCGCACTTGCTCAACGATCTCGCGCTGGGTCAGCATTCGGTTCTGCGGTCGGCCGACCCTTTGATCGACCACATCAAACTGAGCGATGCGGGCGTACCCGACTTTGCCCTCTCGCTTGCGGATATCGCGGCCGACAGCAGCTTTTTGCAGCGGATCACCACGCCCTACACAATCAGCCTGTCGGATACCGCGGCGGCCATCCAAGCGGATCTGACGTCCGGCACGCCCAAAATCACGGGGCTTCTGTCTTCACTGCAATACATTGAGGTCACGGACAACGGCACAATCACAATGCCCCTCAGCCTCCTGCTGACAGCGGGCATTGACGACGGCGCAGCGTCGGTTTTTGGCAAAATGATGGACCTTGGTGGTCTGGCGGTGCAAAACGATGTGTCGGTGGCGGAATTTAGGACGTTGATGGCGTTGGGTGTTCCCCCGACCTCGGTCTTCATCGTCGATTCCACCGCGCATTTACAGGCGGACCTTGCTTCACCCACATCCGCGATCGCCGGCAACATCGGTTCTGTCAGC
>CAIXEA010000119.1 GCA_903918315.1 uncultured Acetobacteraceae bacterium
GGGCGGGAGCTGCATCACCTCGCCGGGCGTGAGCAACGGCCGCGCGGTCTCGGATCGCGAGACCATCAGATGGCCGAGCCAGGGCGAAAGCCGATGCCCGGCGTAGTTCTTCATGGCCTTCATCTCGGTGGCGGTGCCGAGCGCGTCCGATACGCGCTTCCCCTAGCGAGACACTTTCAAGGGCGGTGGGAACACGCCAAAACCGTCCTGCATGAATGGTGTTTGATTTATAGGACGGGCCGTCTCATGATACCTGATCCTAATAGGACAGAGGACGACGCGCATGTTGATCGGATACGCCAGGACCAGCACCGCCGAGCAAGTGGCCGGATTGGCAGGGCAAGAGCGGGACCTGCGGGCTGCTGGAGCCGAGAGGGTCTATAGCGAGCAGGTCAGCAGCGTCACGACGCGCGCCCAGTTGACCGAGTGCCTGTCCTATCTCCGCGACGGTGACGTGCTGGTGGTGACTAAACCTGACCGGCTAGCGCGATCCACGGCCGAGTTGTTGACGATCGAAGCGGACCTGTCCCGGCGCAGCATCGGGCTTGTCGTGCTGTCTATGGGCGGCGAACGGCTAGACACGCGTAACCCTACGTCCAAGCTGATGTTGACGATCCTGGCGGGCGTGGCGACCTGGGAGCGGGAGATCATGCTGGAGCGGCAGCGCGAGGGGATTGCCAAGGCCAAGGCGGACGGCAAATACAAGGGCAGGGCGCCGACCGTGGCGAGACGGGCCGAACAGATCCGCGAGGCGCACGCCGCCGGCGAGAGACCGACCAAGATCGCCAAGCGCATGGGCATCGCCCGCAGCAGCGTCTACCGATTCCTGCCCAGCCAAGAAGCCGAGTGACGCCTACCCCTCAAACGCAGGCTGCTCCGGCTCCACGTCGATGATGTGCTTCCCGCTCGCCAGGGCATCGAGATCGGCCAGCAACACCTTCCGAGCGGTCGCCGCGCGCTCTTGCGTCAGAATGTTGACTGTTACGTTGGCGCCGCCCGCTTTAGGTTCGCCGTAGTTGTCAGGATCGAGCTTCACGCCGAGGTATTTGAAGGCGTCGAATTTAACTCTGACCAAATTCGCGGCGCGCGGATCGGTCGCCTCGGCCACGAGCAGCGCCCCCTTTTCAACCCACCATTGGGCCTGTGATCGCCTGATTTCGTTATAGACGGTGCGGCATTCAGGATTGGCTCCCATCCATCGCAGGATGGAATAGTAAGACGGGAACTTGGGTTCTTCACATATCCTTGTGAGAAATTCGCCGCTTGCCATGCGGTCGCATATTTCGGCGAAAATTTCTGGGGTGCAGAGGGATGGCGGGCCGCGGCGCCTTGGCGACGGTTTGGTAGCTAGGCTTGCGTATTCCGCTGGCGTGTCGGTCGATCCGGTGGTGGTGGCGGTGGTGGCTAGTGGGAGAATCGCGGCGCGCTTGCAGTTTTTGCTGCCTGGTTTTGGTCCACGCTTTTTGGGGTTGGCCTTTTTGTAAGCCTGAACCCTTGCTCTTGCTTGGAGCTGCCTGGCGCTGATTTTTGGTCCTGGCTTGAGCTTTGGTCTGGACGCTGGTTGTTCACCGGGGGCGGGTTCGGCGAGCGCTACGTCGAGGTCGGCGGCTGCCATGGGTTCAGGTTGCCTTCCGGGGGTGTTTGAATGATGGAGGGTTTCTCTCGCGTGCGCGCGGAAACAGAAGTGCCCCTCTCGATTCCCCCCCCCAACCCCCTCTACTCTCCCCCAACGATTGCATGTCAAGAGTAGAATTTCTTGCTGGCGACAAACTGCAAATGATAGCGGGCATCGGATTGCTTGGGTCGATTTGCCTTAATTGGTTTCTTGCGGCCCTAACAGTGCATCATGTGAGCAGTTAGCACGTCATACCCGCCAATAAGCCCTCTAAACCGTTGAACCGCGCCGGATTTGTCGGAGGCTATTTGGTTTGAGTCACGCTGCCATGTCTTGCGGTTCGAGCATAGTGTAGTATCGGTCTTCAGCCTCCGCCGGCGGGATATTGCCGATGGGTTCGAGTAGCCGACGACTGTTGAACCAGTCCACCCATTCGAGGGTTGCGAATTCGACGGCCTCGAAGGACCGCCATGGCCCGGAGCGGTGGATGACCTCAGCCTTGTAGAGGCCGTTGATGGTCTCGGCCAATGCATTGTCATAGCTGTCGCCGACGCTACCGACGGACGGCTCAATCCCAGCTTCGGCCAGACGCTCGGTGTATTTTATGGATAGGTATTGGCTGCCCCTGTCGCTGTGATGCACCAGTCCGTCGCGACGGGCCGGCCGGCGTCCGTGCAAGGCTTGCTCGAGAGCATTGAGCACGAAGCCGGCGTGCGCCGTGCGTGACACCCGCCAACCGACGATGCGCCGTGCGTAGGTGTCGATGACAAAGGCCACGAAGACGAACCCTGACCAGGTCGCCACGTAGGTGAAGTCCGAGACCCATAGGGCATTCGGCCGTGGTGCCTTGAACTGGCGGTTGACGTGGTCCCGCGGGCACGGCAGCGACCTTGTCGCTGATCATGGTCTTGACCGGATTGCCCCGGACAACGCCTTGTAAACCCATGGTTTGCATCAGCCGCTCGACCGTGAGGCGGGCGATGTCCTGGCGTTCGCGCTGCCAATGCCGCCAGACCTTCCGCGCACCGTAGACCTCGAAGTTCTCCTCGAACACGCGCGCGATCTGCGGCATCAAACAGGCATGGCGCTTGGCCCGCGCCGGCAGAAGCATCGGGTCCACCCGCCTGGCGGCATGGCTGCGATAGGTCGATGGGGCGATCGGCAAGACCTTGCAAATCGGCTCGACTCCATGCGCCCCGCAGTGATCGTCAATGAACGCGATCATGGCTTGTGTCGGCGGTCGAGCTCCGCCAGGGCAAAATACGCCGACGTCTTGAGACGGATATCGTTGGCTTGCCGGAGTTCCCGATTCTCTCGTTCCAGTGCCTTCAGCCTGGCGGCCATCTCCGTCGCGACCCCAGGCGCACGGACGCTGTCGCGCCCAGCCCTTTTGAGTCACTCATTGAGGGGCTGCCCTGTGCAGCCGATCTTGGCCGCGATCGAGACGATCGCAGCCCAGCGCGACAGATGCTCACGCTCGTGATCCAGCACCATCCGAACCGCACGATCGCGCATCTCGGGCGAAAATTCGTTCGTCGTCTTGCTTGTCATCGCTCCAGCTTCTCAGGAGTTGGAGCGATGACAAACCCGGGGCGGTTCACCCGGCATCGAGGCCACGCATCAGCCTGGATCGACGCCACGACGGACGCCGAGCGGCGCAAGCTGGAAGCGGACTACCAGCTCGCCGCCTTCGATTCCCGGCCGCTGATTCCCATGGGCCAGTACTTGCCGCATGCCGGCTGGCGATCCAATCTCCAGCATGCTGCAAGGCTCTGGGCCGGTGTTCTGCAACGTCAGCAAGTCGTAGGCGCTTTGCGGCGGGCAATGTATCCTTCCCGCCATGGGGTACCAGCACAGCGTCAACGGCCAGCGTTTCATCTTCCCGGATCTGCCGGCGCTGTTCGCGCGCGCCAGCCCGTTGCGTTCGGGGGACCAACTGGCCGGCATCGCCGCGGCCAGCGCCAGCGAGCGGGTCGCCGCGCAGTGCGCGCTGGCCGACGTGCCGCTCGCCGATATCATCGCCCGGCCGCTGATCCCCTATGAGGCCGATGAGGTCACCCGCCTGATCCTTGACACGCACGACCGTGCGGCCTTTGCCCCCATCGCCAGCCTCACCGTCGGTGGCTTCCGCGATTTCCTACTGGCCGCCGGGGCGGAAACGCTGGCCGCGCTGCGCCCGGGCCTTACGCCGGAAATCGCCGCCGCCGTCAGCAAGATCATGCGCCTGCAGGACCTCATCGCAGTCGCCGCGAAATGCCACCTCACCACCGCCTTCCGCAACACAATTGGATTGCCTGGACGCATAAGCGTACGCCTGCAACCCAACCATCCCGTGGACGACCCGCATGGCGTCGCCGCCTCCACCCTGGACGGACTTCTGCTTGGTGCCGGGGACGCGGTGATCGGCGTCAATCCCGCCACCGACAATGTCGCCGCCACCACCACCCTGCTGCGCATGCTGGACGACATCCGCGCGCGCTATGACATCCCCACCCAGACCTGCGTGCTGGCGCACGTCACCACCACGTTGCGTTGCATAGAAGCCGGCGCACCGGTGGACCTCGTGTTCCAGTCCATCGCCGGCACCGAGGCCGCCAACCGCGGCTTCGGCATCAATCTTGCGCTGCTCGCGGAAGCGCGGGACGCCGCCTTGTCACTGCGGCGCGGCACGGTGGGCAATAACGTCATGTATTTCGAAACCGGCCAGGGCAGCGCGCTTTCGGCTAACGCGCATCACGGCGTTGATCAGCAAACCATCGAGGCACGGGCCTATGCAGTGGCGCGGCATTTCTCACCGCTGCTGGTCAATAGTGTCGTCGGCTTCATCGGCCCGGAATATCTGTACGACGGTAAGCAGATCATCCGAGCCGGCCTGGAGGATCATTTCTGCGCCAAGCTGCTCGGCCTGCCGATGGGGGTGGATGTTTGCTATACCAACCACGCGGAAGCGGACCAGGACGACATGGACAGCCTGCTCACCCTGCTCGCCGTCGCCGGTGTTACCTTCATCATGGGCGTACCGGGGGCAGACGATGTGATGCTGTCCTACCAGAGCACCTCGTTTCACGACGCGCTGTACGTCCGCGGCGTGCTGGGCCGCGCCCCGGCGCCGGAATTCGCCGCCTGGCTCGAGCGGATGGGCATCGCCGACGCGCCCGCCACAGACACCATTCCGCCGCGCATGACCCCCGCGCTGATCGGCCTGCATGATGGCTGAGCACTCCCTCGCCCGCTGGACGGACCTGCGCCGCTTCACCTCGGCGCGGGTCGCGCTGGGTCGCGCCGGCAACGGCCTGCCGACAGCGGCACATCTCGCCTTCCAGGCCGCGCACGCGGCGGCGCGCGACGCAGTACATGATGCGCTGGATGTCACCGCGCTGCTTGCTGACCTGTCCGCCCACGGCATCGCCACGCACAGTGTGGCCAGCGCATGCCCTGACCGGCCGACCTATCTGCGCCGCCCTGACCTTGGCCGCGCGCTGCACCCCGCGGACCGCGCGCGCCTCGCCGCCGCTCAGGCGCCGGGCAGCATCGCATTCGTGCTGTGCGACGGCCTGTCCGCGCTGGCGGTGCAGCGCCACGCCGCGCCGCTCCTCGCACGCGTGCTGCCCGCCCTTACCCCCTTGCCGGTCGGCCCGGTCGTTGTCGCCACGCAGGGGCGCGTCGCGCTTGGTGACGATATCGGCGCCGCGCTCGGCGCCGGCGCCGTCGCCGTGCTGATCGGTGAGCGCCCGGGCCTGTCCACCCCCGACAGCCTTGGTGTCTACCTCACCTGGGTGCCGCGCGTCGGCCGCGCCGACAGCGAGCGCAACTGCATTTCCAACATCCGTCCGGAAGGCCTGCCGGTGGACGAGGCCGCAGACAAGCTGCTCTGGCTCATCGGCGCGATGTGCCGCCTGCAATGCACCGGCATCAACCTGAAGGACGAACAGCCAGCCCTGGGGGGCGAGCGTGCGCCCTCCATCGGCAGGAATTAACGCCATGCCCGCGAATACTGCCTTTCCAGATAGCCCCCTGCCAGCGAGAACAGCAGGCAGCAGATAAGGAACGCCAGCGTGGCGAAGGTATAGCCCTCACTCGCCAGCCCCTGCCAGGACGGGTCCTTCAGGCGGTATGCTTCTCCTGACGCCCAGGCGTTGGACGTTCTGGATGAAGGCAGAGCCGGGCGCTCGCCCCTAACGCCACATGGATAGCGATAAACCGAACAGGAATTGGGCGGCTCGGTTGCCCGCTAGAAGTCCAAGGCAGGAATTATCGGGGGCGGGCGAAGAATACGGCAGGGTAGGTACGCGCTGAAGCGCAGCAGTGCCTTGCCTCGGTGCGGCAGGAGCGACAATGCGCCGCCTGTGACCGGTTTTGGATTCGCAAACTGGTCTGATGGGTCCGCAGTGGGTCCGCAAACTGACGGATGACACCAAACGATTAGCGAAAGGAGTAAAATTCCAACCGGGTTTATTGTTTATTATCAGTATATTGTCCGTGGTGAGCCCGTTGGGATTCGAACCCAAGGCCCCAAGATTAAAAGTCTCGTGCTCTACCAACTGAGCTACGGGCTCTCACACGCGGAGCGGTCTTGAACGCTACCCCGGGCCGCAGGTCAAGCGGGGACCTGCGACTTTGGGGTGCAACCCTGCCATTAACTTGCGGAAGCGAGCCTGGCGGAGATGATTTTGTCGGGATTGGACACCATGCCGCTGCCGCCGGCGCCGCGCTTGATGGCGTCGACATGCTCCATGCCCTCGGTGACCTGGCCCCAGATGGTGTATTGGCCATCCAGATGCGGGGCGGGGGCGAACATGATGTAGAACTGGCTGTTCGCGCTGTTCGGGTTGGACGTGCGGGCGGCGCCGACGGTGCCCCGCACGAATCGGCGCTGGTTGGTGAACTCGGCGGGCAGGTCGGGAAGGTCCGATCCGCCGGTGCCGGTGGGATCGCCACCCTGCGCCATGAAGCCGTCGATCACGCGATGGAACGGGGTGCCGTCATAGAAGCCCTGGGCGGCGAGGGTCTTGACCCGCTCGACATGCTTGGGGGCGATATCGGCCAGCAGTTCGACGGTGACCCGCCCGCCGGCGAGTTCGATATAGAGGGTGTTTTCGGCGTCAGCCATGGAAGGTCCAATCCTGGTCAGGGGTGAAGGGCTTATTTCACGTCGGCGGCGACGCGCATGTGCACGATCCGATCCGGACCGGACACGATGCCGTTCGATCCGCCGCCGCGCTTGATCTTGTCCACGTATTCCATGCCCGCGGTCACCTGGCCCCAGATGGTATACTGGCCATCCAGGCTCGAAGCCGGGGCGAACATGATGTAGAACTGGCTGTTGGCGCTGTTCGGGTTCGACGTGCGCGCCGCGCCCACGGTGCCGCGCAGGAAGTGGCGCTTGTTGGTGAACTCAGCCGGCAGATCGGGCATGTCGCTGCCGCCGGAGCCGGACCCGGTGGGGTCGCCGCCCTGCGCCATGAAGCCCTCGATCACGCGATGGAACGGGGTGTTGTCGTAAAAGCCCTTGCGGGCGAGGATCTTGATCCGCTCCACATGCCTGGGGGCGAGGTCGGGGAAGAGCTGGATCACCACCCGGCCGTCCTTCAGGTCCAGGTAGAGGGTGTTTTCCAGATCAGCGGTCTGGGCCCAGGCGGTGGCCGAGGCGGAGGCAATCGCGGCGGCGGCGGCCAGCCCGGTCATCAGGGTTCGGCGATGCATGGAATACTCCTGCGGGAAGCGGGGTTAGAGCGTGATCGTTTGAAGGGGCACGAGCCAACACCGTAAGTCACGTTACAAAACGGTGGGCTAGCCGCGGATACGCTTCATCACCGCGTCATAGATGCGCGGCGGCACGAAGGTCGTGATATCACCGCCCAGCATCGCGACTTCCTTGACCAGGCGGGAGGCGATGAACTGATGCGTCTCACTCGCCATCAGGAACACCGTCTCGATATCCGGGGCCATGCGGTAGTTCATGCCGGCCATCTGGAATTCGTAATCGAAGTCCGAGACCGCGCGCAGGCCGCGCACGATCATGCTCGCGCCCACCGAGCGGGCGAAATCGATCAGCAGCGATTTGAAGGGCACGACCTCGATCACCATGCCGTTTCTGTCGGCGATGGCGTTGATTTCCGCGGTCACGAGTTCCACCCGCTCTTCGAGGGAGAACAACGGGCCCTTGCCGGTGTTGATGGCCACGCCGACGACCAGCTTATCCAGCAGGCGGGCGGCGCGGGCGATCACGTCCAGATGCCCGTTGGTCACGGGATCGAAGGTGCCGGGATAAATACCGATGCGGCGGGGGTTGCCGTGGGACGTCTCAGCCATCGTTTCCTTCCCCTTGGGGCGCGTCAGGCGTGTTGATTTCTTCGCTTTCGTCGTCCAGGACCGGGAACACGCTGGTTACGCGCTCGCCGGCGTCGACCCGGAACAGGGTCACCCCCATGCCCTGGCGGCCGGTGATGCGGACCTGATCGCCCGGCACGCGGATGAGGCGGCCGGCATCGGTCACCAGCATCACGTCGTCGCCGGATCGGACCGGGAAGGTCGCCACCACCGCCTTGCCGTTGCGCGGGGCGAGGGTGATGTTGGCGATCCCCTGACCGCCGCGCCCGGAGACCCGGTATTCATAGGCGGAGGTGCGTTTGCCAAAGCCGCTATCCGTGATCGTCAGCAGAATCTCTTCGGCGATTTCGAGTTCGGCCACTTTTTCGGCCGACAAGGCGACGTCGGCGACCTGCTCGTCATCGTTGGCGATCTCGGTCTCTTCCTCCGCGCCGCCGCGGCGTTTGGCATTGGCGATCTTGAGGTAAGCGGCCCGGGTTTCGTTGTCCGCGTTGACATGCCGCAGCACCGACAGGCTCATGACCTCATCGCCTTGCAGCAGCTTGATGCCGCGCACGCCGGAGCTATCGCGGCCGGCGAAGACGCGCACGGTCTCATCGGTGAGCTGGAAGCGGATGCAGCGGCCCTTGCGGGTGGCCAGCAGCACGTCGTCACCTTCCCGGCAGGTGGCGACGCCAATCAGGCGGTCGCCCTCGTCGAGTTTCATGGCGATCAGGCCGGCGGCGCGGATATTGCGGAAGTCCGACAGCCGGTTGCGCCGCACATTGCCCGAGGCGGTGGCGAAGACGAGGTGCAGGCTCTCCCACAAGGTCTCATCCTGGGGCAGCGGCAGCACGGTGGTGATCTCATCCGAGCCCAGTTCCGGCAGCAGATTGACCAGCGCGCGGCCCTTCGCGGTCGGGCCGGCTTCCGGCAATTTCCAAACCTTTTCCCGGAAGGCCTTACCGCCGGAGGAGAAGAACAGCACCCATTGATGGGTATGGCCGTTGAAGCTGCGGGTGACGATATCGTCGCCCCGCGTCGAAGCGCCCGAGCGCCCGCGCCCGCCCCGGTTCTGGGAGCGATAGGTTTCCAGCGTGGTGCGTTTGATGAAGCCGTCGCGGGTGATGGTCACCACCATCTGCCCCGGCTCGATCAGGCTTTCGTCGTCCTGATCCGCCTGGGCATCGGCGATCTCGGTCCGGCGGGGCGAGGCGATCTTGGCGCGCGCTTCGCTGAGTTCTTCGCGCATCACCTCCATGCGGCGGATATGCGAGCCCAGGATTTCCAGCAGTTCCGCGATTTTGGTCGCGACTTCGGTCATTTCCGCCTGGATTTTCTCACGCTCCAACCCGGTCAGGCGGGCGAGGCGCAGTTCCAGGATGCCGCGCGCCTGTTCCTCGGTGAGGCGCACCGTGCCATCGGGGGCGATGGTGTTGCCGGGCTCGTCGATCAGCGCGAGCAGGGCGCCGATATCCTCGGCCGGCCAGTCGCGATCCATCAGCGCCGTGCGCGCCGCCGCCGCGTCGGGGGCGGCGCGGATGAGGCGGATGACCTCATCGATATTGGCCACCGCGATCGCGAGGCCGACGAGATTATGGGCCCGGTCACGGGCCTTGCCGAGGTCGAACCGCGCCCGGCGAACGATCACGTCCTCTCGGAACCGGATAAAACATTGCAGGGCGTCTTTCAGCCCCATCTGCCGCGGCTGCCCGTCATCGAGCGCCAGCATGTTGATGCCGAAGCTCGTCTGGAGCTGAGTGAAGCGGTAGAGCTGGTTCAGCACCACCTCCGCCGTCGCGTCGCGGCGGATTTCGATCACGATGCGCATGCCGGAGCGATCGCTCTCGTCACGCATTTCGCCGATACCCTCGATCTGCTTGGCGCGCACCAGTTCGGCGATGCGCTCCAGGAGGGTCTTCTTCTTCACCTGATAGGGGATTTCGGTGACGATGATCGCCTGACGATCCTTGCGGATGTCCTCGATCTCGGTTTTGGCGCGGATGATGATCGAATCCCGGCCGGTCTCGAACGCGCTGCGGATGCCGGCGCGGCCGATGATGGTGCCGCCGGTCGGGAAGTCGGGGCCGGGGACGATCTTCATCAGATCCTCCAGGCTCGTATCCGGGTCGGTGATCAAAGCCAGGGTGGCGTCGATGATCTCACCGGGATTGTGCGGCGGGATATTGGTCGCCATGCCGACGGCGATGCCGTTGGCGCCGTTGATCAGCAAATTGGGGAATTTGGCGGGCAGAACCTTGGGCTCATGCTCGCTTTCGTCGTAGTTGGCCTGGAATTCGACGGTCTCCTTGTCGATATCCTCCAGCAGCATTTCCGCCGCTTTGGCCAGGCGCACCTCGGTGTAGCGCATCGCCGCGGGATTATCGCCGTCGACCGAGCCGAAATTGCCCTGGCCGTCGATCAGCGGCACGCGCAGGGAGAAGGGTTGCGCCATGCGCACCATGGCGTCGTAAATCGCGGAATCGCCGTGCGGGTGATACTTACCCATGACGTCGCCGACGACGCGCGCCGATTTGCGATAGGGCTTGTCGGATGTGTAGCCGGCCTCATGCATGCCAAACAGGATGCGCCGATGCACCGGCTTCAGCCCGTCGCGGGCGTCCGGCAACGCGCGCGAGACGATCACGCTCATGGCGTAATCGAGATACGAGCGGCGCATCTCGTCTTCCAGCATCACCGGGACCGAGATGCCATAGGGGTTCGGCGGCTCGGGGGGCAAGCCAGGGGGCTCGTCGTGTGTATCGCTCAAACTGGGCTCGTTTTCTCGGTTGCGGCAGGCGTGTGAAGGGCGGCTTGATAGGCTGATTCGAGCAGGAAGGCGAGGGGGGGTGATCGGCCTGCGCCATCGCCCTTGACGGAACCGCCCCCTTGGCGATTGCATGCCGCCATGACCGCCCCAGCCGAACCGCCAATCCAACCGCCCGCCAGGCCCACCCCCAAAACCCCCCGCGAGGTCCGGATGGAGCGGGAAGCCGCCGCCTTGCGCGCCAATCTGCGCAAGCGCAAGGACCAGGCCCGCACCCGGGAGGAAGGCGCGTCGTCCGAGGCGGCCGAAGCAGACCCGGCGGCGGCTCGATGATCGTCTGATGGGTTTGGTCGGGCAGCGCGCGAGGATGCATAGCCTTTCTCAGGTTTCACGATGCCTTGGCACGGTCCTTGCCGGTTCCGGGTGCGATTGCAACGCCGAGAGCAAGCCGGAATCGGACCTCTATAAACTGGTCACCACCACCCAGCGGAACGACGCGTTCAGGCCGCTGTCCGGGCCGGCGTGCCCGCTGATGAAGGCATAGCCAGCCCCGGGTCCACCCGCTTCCTGTCCAGCCATCGCGCGTAGCCCAGCAGGATCGCGCAGCCGGCGGCCAGGAGCACGGGATCGAGCCACCACGCCGCCGGCCAGAGTCTGAAGGCGGCGGTGACGCCCCAGGACAGGAACAGCCCCACACAAAACACCGGCAGGCTGTTGCGCCCGGCGGCGGCGAGCCAACGCAGCGCCCGCTTGTGCATCCAGGGCGCGTCACGCGGTACGCTGATCGCCACCACCCAGGCCAAAGCGAAGGCATGCAACACCCGCGGCCCGGCCAGCATATCCTTCCCGATCACCCATTCAGCCTCCGGAACCGGCAGCGCGAAGGGCAGGAACCCGAACCACGACAGGCGCAGGAGCAAGCCCAGGACCAGCACCGCGATGGCGCCGCGGGTCAGCCAGGGCGAGCGTGGCAAGGCGCGACCGTGCAGCAGCACCCGCCGTCCGAGCCAGGCGCCGCCGAGGAACAGGATCTGCCAGGCGAAGGGGTTGAAACCACCCTCGTACCGCCCGCCGAAATGCGGCGGCGAAAGCCCGGCCGTCTGGGCGGCGAGATAGAGCGTCGCGGGCAGCAGCAGCGCCCAGTCGCCGAAGCGTGCTTCCAGCCACGCGAAGAGCGGCAGCACCAGCATGCACCACAGGAACACCGGCAGGATGTCCATGTAATTGGGCTGGTAGAATGTGCTCAGACCGGCGAGTACCGCCGCGACGGGCTGTGTGAGCATGAACGACCAGCCCAGGCGCTCGGTCTCTCCGGGCCAGAGGCCGGTGCGTCCGGCGAGGATGGCCATGGCGCCGAACAGCGCGAAGACCAGCATGGCGGTGCGATAGAGTTTCCAGCTCCGCACCAGCATATCCAGGCTGGCGGCGCGGAAGCCCTGGCGCGCGGATTTCAGGGCGAACACGCTGCCGAGCATCAGCCCGGACAGGAAGACGAACTGCTCCGAGCTATCCGACAAGCCCCAGGCGCCATGAATGAGCCAGGCGCCGAACCAGGAGCCGGCGGCGTGGCTGGCGAAGATGGTGAGCTGGAGCCAGCCGCGGATGATATCCACCCTTGTGTCGCGCGGTGGCTTCGTGGGGGCGATGGGGGCGATGGGGGCGATGGGGGCGGATCGGGTCATGCGAGCTCCGGTGCACAAGTCGGCGTTGAACGTGGGTCTCGCAATGCGGCCATGCGTTACACGGTTTCCGTCCCTGTTCGTGCCACGAAGCCGTGCCCTTGCGTTGACCCTTCCCCGATGCGGCGGTAATCACGGCGTCTTATGGAGGCCCTAAGCGAATCCTCAAGGGCTTTTTCAGAATTGGAGCGATCCGTGAGAGACGTACGCGACGCGCTGATGGTGGCGCGCAACTCGGATGGCAAGCTGGTCCGCCGGCCTTTGTCACCCCATCTGCAGGTCCATCGCTGGCCGATCAGCATGGCTTTGTCGATCTGCCATCGTATCTCGGGTGTGGCCCTGGGTGTTGGCACGTTGTTGTTGACCTGGTGGCTCGCTGCCGCGGCGACGTCGAGCGAGGGCTTCGCCCATGCGCAGGCGTTCATCGGCAGCCCGTTTGGCCTGTTGCTGCTATTTGGCTGGTCGCTGGCGCTGATTTTCCATTTTTTCAGCGGGTTGCGCCATCTTTGGATGGATTCCGGGCGCGGTTTCGAACCGGGGGCCTATGACCGCTCCGGCTGGGCCGTGATCGGTGCCACCGTCGCTTTGACCGTGCTGGTCTGGGCGATCGGGCTGTTGGGGAGCTAGGAACAGGACATGGCACAGTCTCCACACACGCCGCATGTCGATATCATGCGCTCCCCCCTCGGGCGGGCGCGTGGGCTTGGGTCCGCGCGGGCCGGTTCCGCGCATTGGTGGGCGCAGCGCCTGACCGCCATCGCGCTGGTGCCGCTGACCCTGTGGTTCATCGATGTGGTGATCCACATGAAGGGCGCCGAGCAGACCGAGGTCATCCTGTGGCTGTCCTCGCCGCTGTCGCTGGTGCTGATGCTGGCGCTGATCATCGCGACCTTCCACCATCTGCAGCTCGGCTTGCAGGTGGTGATCGAAGATTACGTGCCGGACCATGCGAAGAAGCTGATCTCCATTCTGGCTATCAAGGCTGTCTGTGTGATCCTGGCGCTGATCTGCATCGTATCCGTCCTGAAGCTCGGCCTGTGACGGGCGGAGGAGAGACCCAAACATGAACGCGATCTCAAAGCCATCTTATGGCGCTTACAACATCGTCGATCACACCTATGACGTGGTGGTTGTCGGCGCCGGCGGTTCCGGCCTGCGCGCCACCTTCGGCATGGGCGCGGCCGGCCTGAAAACCGCCTGCATCACCAAGGTGTTCCCCACCCGCAGCCACACCGTCGCCGCCCAGGGCGGCGTGGGCGCGGCGCTCGGCAATATGGGGGCTGACGACTGGCGCTGGCACATGTACGACACCGTGAAGGGGTCGGACTGGCTGGGTGACCAGGATGCCATCGAATATATGTGCCGCGAAGCCATTCCGGCGATCTATGAGCTGGAACATTTCGGCGTGCCGTTCAGCCGGACCGAGGACGGCAAGATCTACCAGCGCCCCTTCGGCGGCCACATGACCGAATATGGCAAGGAACCCGCGATGCGCGCCTGCGCCGCCGCGGACCGCACCGGCCATGCCATCCTGCACACGCTGTATCAGCAAAGCCTGAAGCACGACGCGGAGTTCTTCGTCGAGTATTTCGCCCTTGATCTGATCATGGACAGCGAAGGCGCCTGCCGCGGCGTGATGGCCTGGAACCTCGAAGACGGCACGCTGCACCGGTTCCGCGCCCAGACCGTGGTGCTGGCGACGGGCGGCTATGGCCGCGCGTTCCTGTCCTGCACCTCCGCCCATACCTGCACCGGCGATGGCACCGGCATGGTGCTGCGCGCTGGCCTGCCGTGCCAGGACATGGAATTCACCCAGTTCCACCCGACCGGCATCTTCCCCGCCGGCTGCCTGATCACCGAAGGCGCGCGCGGGGAGGGCGGTTACCTGACCAACAGTGAGGGTGAGCGCTTCATGGAGCGTTACGCCCCGACCGCCAAGGATCTGGCCAGTCGTGACGTGGTGTCGCGCTCCATGACCATGGAAATCAATGCCGGGCGCGGCTGCGGTCCGAACAAGGACCACATCATGCTGCATCTGGAGCATCTGGGCGCGGACCTGCTGAACGAACGCCTGCCGGGCATTTCCGAGACCGCGAAGGTGTTCGCCGGCGTCGAAGTGACCAAGGGCCCGATCCCGGTGCTGCCGACGGTGCACTACAACATGGGTGGCGTGCCGACGAATGTGCACACCGAAGTGCTGCGCCCGACCAAGGACAACCCGGATGCGGTGGTGCCCGGCCTGATGGCCGTTGGGGAGGCCGCCTGCGTGTCGGTGCATGGTGCCAATCGCCTGGGAACGAACTCCCTGCTCGACCTCGTGGTGTTCGGCCGCGCGGCCGCTTTGCGCGCCGCGGCGACGATCAAGCCCGGTGCCAGCCAGCCGGCGCTGCCACCCAAGGCCGGTGAAGCGTCGCTGGACCGCTTCGACAAGACCCGCCATGCCAAGGGCGGCACCCGCGTCGCCGATCTGCGCGACACCATGCAGCGCGCGATGCAGAACCATGCGGCGGTGTTCCGCGCGTCCAAGACGCTGGCGGAAGGCGTGGACAAGATCCAGAAGGTCTGGTCGGGCCTCGACGACATGTCGGTGTCGGATCGGTCGCTGGTCTGGAACTCGGATCTGGTGGAAGCGCTGGAGCTGCAGAACCTCATGGGCAACGCCATGACTTCGATGGTCAGCGCCGAAGCCCGCCACGAGAGCCGGGGCGCGCATGCGCATGACGATTATCCGGATCGTGATGACGTCAACTGGATGAAGCACACGCTCGCCTGGTGCGGCGATGACGGCGCCACGACGCTGGATTACCGCCCGGTCAAGATGCAGACGCTGACCAACGAGGTCTCCGTCTTCCCGCCCAAGACACGCGTTTACTAAATTCAACGGGAGGTGAGACACATGACGCTTGCACGCAGCACCGCTCTCGCCTCCGGTCAGGGTTCACGCATCCCGGCAATGGGGCATAACTCAGGACGGCAACCATCCATGTACGCAATTACCTTCGATATGGATACATCGGCGCTCCAGACCAATTACCATAACACTTCCTGGCAGAATGCGTACAACGACATTGGCAAAGTACTGCACGCCAATGGCTTTGGTCGCCAACAAGGGAGCGTGTATTTTGGCGACGATGGGGTGGATGCAGTCCGTTGCGTGCTGGCTGTGCAGGCGCTGGCTCGGGCTTATGTGTGGTTTTCGCCCTCGGTTCGCGACATTCGGATGCTGCGGATCGAGGATAACAATGACTTGATGCCGGCTGTTACAGCCGTCACGGTTTAGGATCTTGGGAACATGGTCGCATTCAACCTCCCTCTGAACAGCCGCGTGGGTCAGGGTAAAACGTACCCGGCGCCGTCAGGTGCCAGGAACGTGCGGGAATTCAAGATCTACCGCTGGAACCCCGATGACGGGGCCAATCCGCGCACCGACACGTATCAGATCGATCTCGATGCGTGCGGGCCGATGGTGCTGGACGCGCTGATCAAGATCAAGAACGAGGTCGATCCGACCTTGACCTTCCGCCGCTCCTGCCGCGAAGGCATTTGCGGGTCCTGCGCGATGAATATCGATGGCGGCAACACCCTCGCGTGTTTGAAGCCGATCGAGGATTGCAAGGGCGCGGTGAAGATCAGCCCGCTGCCGCATATGCCGGTGGTGAAAGATCTGGTGCCCGATCTGTCGCAGGTCTACGCGCAGTATCGCTCGGTCGAGCCCTGGCTCCAGGCCGACAGCCCGGCCCCGCCGGATGGCGAGCGCCGGCAGAGCAAGGAAGAGCGCGCCAAGATCGACGGTCTGTGGGAATGCATCCTGTGCTTCTGCTGCTCGACCTCCTGTCCATCGTATTGGTGGAATGGCGATCGGTATCTTGGGCCGGCGGTGTTGCTGCAGGCCTATCGCTGGATCGCCGATACCCGTGATGAAGCGACGGGCCAGCGGCTCGATGCGCTGGAGGATCCGTTCAAGCTGTACCGGTGCCACACGATCATGAACTGCACCGATAGCTGCCCGAAGGGGCTCAACCCGGCGAAGGCGATCGCCGAGATCAAGAAGCTGATCGTGGAGCGGGCGGGCTAGACCACGACCGGAATGCGCACCAATGGCGCTTTCCGGCCGGATAGCGAGGGCCTTCGGGCCTTCCTTATCCTGGCGGCGATCTTCTATCACGCTGAGGTGCCCGGTTTTGCATCGGGCTACCTCGCGATCGATGCATTCTATGTCGTCTCCGGATTCCTGATTACCGGCATCCTGGTGCGCGAGGCTGAGCGCGACGGGCGTATCCAACTGCTGCGCTTCTGGGGTCGGCGGGCCGCCCGGCTGTTGCCGAACGCGCTTCTCACGCTGGTCGTGACGATGATCTGCATCATGACCCTGGCGCCGGTCCTGACCCGTGAATCCGGTGCCCGGGACATCGCCTCGGCGCTGCTGTATTTCGCCAATTATCATTTCTCCGCCCGCGCCGTGGACTATTTCGACCAGACGGTGCAGGCGAGTCCGGTGCTGCATTTCTGGTCGCTCAGCCTGGAAGAGCAGTTCTACGTGGCGTGGCCGGCCTGCCTCGCGCTGGGCCTGGTGTTGTTCAAACGGCTGAGCCGGGCGGCGACACTGGTGTTCCTCGGGCTGATCATCGTGGCGTCATTCAGCGCCATGATGCACTGGCGCTTCGTGGAGCCGTCGCGGGCCTATTTCGATACGGAATCCCGTGCATGGGATATGGCGGTGGGCGCGGTCGTCGCGGTGTGGCGGCCCGCGATCGGGCGATTTGGCACCGCGCTTGGATGGGCCGGCCTGACGGCGTTGCTCGGCGGCATCGCGGTGGTTGATACGCTGCCAATCAATCCGCATGTGGCAACGATTCTGCCGGTGCTGTCGGCCGCGGCCATGCTGTGCGGCGGCGCGGTGTCCCCGGCCTTCGCCGGCAACCGGCTGCTTAACAATCCCATTATGCAATGGATCGGCGCGCGATCCTACAGTCTGTATCTATGGCATTGGCCGGTGCTGGTTTTCGTGACCCCCTTCACCGGGCCCTGGGTGGCGTTCGTTGTCATCATCGCCACCGCCGGCCTGGCCTATGCGGTGGTGGAAAATCCGCTGCGCGGCGCATTGCCCGCCCGGGCGGCACCGGCGAAGCTGGTGGGGTTCGGGATGGCGTCCAGCTTGGCCGTCGCGGCGCTGGTGGTCGCGCTGCCGCCGCTCGATCCGGCCTATGCCTCGGCGCGCGGTGACATCCTGAAGCGGCTGATCGAGGCGAAGGCCGACGGACCGCGGACAATCGGGCCCGGATGCAAAACGCATGAAGCCGCCGATACCGGACTCTGCGTGTTCGGCAAGCCGGGGGGCGCGCATCGCGTCGCGGTCTATGGCGATAGCCATGCGGAGCAGTTGTTCGACGGCATCAAGGCCGCGGCAGTGGCGGCGGGGTGGGAATTTCGGGTCTGGGCGCGCGGCGGATGCTCCCCGATCGAGTTCGAGACCAACGACCTGGCGTGCACGCAATTCCACAGCCACATCCTCGGGGACATGGCTCAGTTCAAACCGGATCTGATTCTGGTGACCGCGGGCAGCGGGGGCGTGGTGCACCTGCATGACAAGGTGACCGGCAAGGAACTTCCCACGGCGCAGTCGGTGGCGGTCTGGAAGGCGGGGTTTCGGGCGACCCTCGAGCATCTGTCGGCCATCGCGCCGCGGGTTGTCGTGGTTCGGGATACACCGATCAATACCAAGGCGATGGGCACCGCGTGCCTGGAGACGCGGGCGCCAGAGACGTGCCTGACCCCCCGGGCGGAGGCGCTGCTGGCCAACCCGCCGGAGGTGGCGGTGGCGCGGACGGTGCCGGGGATCGCGGTCCTGGACCTGTCAGACCGGTTTTGCGACGCGCGCTTCTGCCCGGCGATGAAGGATGGGCGGATTGTGTTCCGTATGGATAACCATATCACGGCGACGGTCTCGCTGGGCCTGGCACCGGATTTTGTGAAGCTGCTCGAAGGCACGGCATCGGGCGGCTGACGCGCCCGCCTGCGTGGCGCGCGGTGTCCATTCGTATCGGACCGCGTAAAATCGATCATAACGGCCAGTCACCGCGGAGGAAGACCATGAAATTCGGCATCGCCATCCCAACCGACGCCGATTCCTGGCGTCTTGTCCGCCGGGCGGAGGAACTCGGCTTCCACCACGCCTGGTTCTACGACACCCAGATGCTGAGTGCCGATTGCTTCGTTGCCATGGCCGCCTGTGCCATGAAGACCACCCGCATCCGGTTGGGCACGGGGGTGCTGATCCCGTCCAACCGCATCGCCCCCGTCGCCGCCACGGCCTTTGCCTCCTTGAACAAGCTCGCCCCCGGCCGGATCGACTTCGGCATCAGCACAGGCTTCACCGGTCGGCGTGCCATGGGCATGGGGGCGGTCAAACTCGCTGACATGGCGGAGTATATCCGCGTGGTGCAGGCGCTCTGGCGCGGCGAAACGGTCGAAACCGAGATCGAGGGTCAACGCCGGCTGATTGGCCTGCTCAACCCCGAGCTGGGGCTGATCAACCTGAAGGACGAAATGCCGCTGTATATTGCTGCCTCCGGCCCCAAGGCGCGGGCGCTGACGGCGCGGCTGGGGGGCGGGTGGATCGATGGCGCGCCCTCGGTCGAGCGCAGCCTGGCGGCGCTCGCAGTCATGCGCGGGGCCTGGACGCAGGCCGGGCAACCGGCCGAGGCGCTCAACGCCGTCGCCTGGGCCGGCGGCGCGGTGTTGGCGGATGGGGAGCCGGCCGATAGCCCCCGTGCCATTGCCCAGGCGGGGCCGCGCACCGCGACGCTGCTGCACCGCGCGGCGGACGCGGCGTTGGGCGGTTATCCCGACCCGGCGCCGCTGCCGGAACAGTTCGCGGGGGCGGTCGCCGGCTATGTCGAGCATGCGAAGAGCTTCAGGCCGCAGGGCGCGCATTACCTGCACAACCATCGTGGGCATCTGATGTTCGTCCGCCCCGATGAGCGCCCGTTTCTGTCAGCCGATCTGATCCGGTATGCGACATGGACGGCGACGGAACCGGAACTGCGGGAGCGTGTGGCGGCGCTGGAGGCCGGCGGGTTCAGCCAGATCGTCTTTTCCATCCTGCCGGGGCAGGAACACGCGATCGAGGACTGGGGCCGCATCCGCGCGGCGTTCGCCTGATCAGCGGAAGGAAGGCGAGGGGCTCCGCCCCCTCGACCCCCGCTAAGGGCACGCCCTTAGAACCCTTGGCTGGTTTGGGTGTAGGAAGGGGGCAGACCGAGATCTTGCATGGTCGGCGTTGGCCCCCGTCCTACACCCAAACAAATAAATGGATTCCAAAGGCGAGCCTTTGGCGGGGTCCAGGGGCGGAGCCCCTGGCCTTCCCCCCCTTCCTCTGGCCTGAGTCCGGCATAACCTTGCCCAATTCCCCCACGTCCGCCACCGTTGGTGCAACCAACTCCAAGGAAACCGTCCCATGGCCCAGACCGTCGCCCGCCTGCTGGTGGATAGCCTCGAAGCGCATGACATTGACCTGATCTACTGCGTGCCAGGCGAATCCTATCTCGGCATGACCAACGCGCTGGCTGATAACAACCGCATGCGGCTGATCGTCTGCCGGCATGAGGGTGGGGCCGCTTTCATGGCCGCGGCGGATGGGCGGATGCGCGGCGGGCGCGCCGGCGTGTGCGTCGTGTCCCGCGGGCCCGGCCTGTCCAATGCGCTGATCGGCCTCCATACCGCCTTCCACGACGCCACGCCGCTGGTGGTGATCATCGGCCAGGTGGAACGGTTCGAAGCCGGGCGGATGGCGCTGCAGGAGCAGAATTATTCCCGCTTGCTGTCGGACGTGACCAAGCTGGTGATCGAGGTCAACGACCCCATCCAGGCCAGCGAAGCCATGGCGCGCGCCTTCCACATCGCCGAGAGCGGCACGCCCGGCCCGGTCGCGGTCATCATCCCCGAGGACCTGTTCGACACGGAAACCGAGGCGACGCTGAACCGCCCGCGCCCGCAGGCCGTCGCCGGCCCGCACCCGGACGACCTGGCGCAGCTGGCCGATATGCTCGCCAAGGCCGAACGCCCGCTGATCTGGGTTGGCCCGACGATGAAGGAGAACGGGCTTGAGGAGCTGAAGCAGCTCGCCGAACAATGGTGCCTGCCGGTCAGCCCGACGCATCGCCGCCCGCATCTGTTCGACGCCTGGCACGACAACTACGCCGGCTACGTCGCCAGCCGCACCCATCCCGATGTCATCGCGGAGATGAAAAAATCCGACCTGCTGGTGGTGCTGGGCGAACGCCTGACCGGCACGGTGTCGCAGAATTTCACCTTCCCCGCCGCGCCCGAGCCGCAGCTGCCGCTGGTGCATGTCTGGCCGGATCCGAACGAACTCGGCCGCGTCTGGCGCCCCGATCTGGCCCTGGCCTGTGAGCCGCGGGCGGTGGTGCAGGCGCTGCTGGCCAAGGGCGCGCCCGCCGACGCCGAACGCCGCAAGCCCTGGGTCGCCGGGCTGAACAAGATCCATCGCGAACTGATGGAACCGGAGTGGCAGTCCACCACCGACGGCGTGAATTTCGCGGCCGTGGTCTGTGAGATCGCCAGGCATCTGACGGATGATGCGACGGTGACCTCGGACGCCGGTAATTTCTCCAGCTTCGTGCAGCGGTATTTGTTGATGAAGCCGGGGCAGATGTTCCTGTCATCGGTGGTGGGCGCGATGGGCGCGGGCTTCCCGATGGCGGTCGCGGCCAGCCTGCGCAGACCGGGCACGCAGGTGATCGCCTTTGCCGGCGACGGCGGGGCGCTGATGACGGGCAATGAGATCGCCACCGCCTGCCAGTACCGCGTGGCGCCGATTTTCGTGGTCTCGGACAATCATTGCTATGGCACGATTACGATGCACCATGACATCCGCTACCCCGGCCGGCCGTATCAGGCCGCGACCCAGCTGACCAACCCGGATTTCGCGATCTGGGCCAGCGCGTTCGGCGCCAAGGGGTTCACCATCACCGAGGAATCGCAGATCGCGGAGACCCTGGCGGCGGCCTTCGCGGTGAAGGACAAGCCGGTGGTGATCCATGTCCATAGCTCGCTGGAGCAGATCAGCGCCTGGCGGCGGCGCAATCTGGCGCGGTAATGGGCGTCCTGACCATGCGGCGCTGAAGCCCAGTCCTGCGCGGCCGATTATTGTGGCGTGTGCAGGTGGATAGTGGTCCGGCTGTGACGCCGAGCATGCTGAAATCCTGCGATCGCTGAGCCGTTTGGTATCTCAGTGGTCTCCGGTTCTCGGCGTGCTCTGTGTTGGAAAGCGCCACGGCCCTGTTCGAACAAGGTATCCGGGCTGACGATCCCTTGAGCGATCGTATCGTCGTCCGTTCGGGGCGGCAGACGGAGTCAGGTAACCGGTTCCAGCCCGGCCCCTGGCCTTTTGCGCCCACATCCGGTCCAATGCGCCGGCAAAGCGACGAGCAAGGGGATGGATATGGCCAACGATGCCGATACCTATGATTTCATCGTCACCGGCGCCGGTTCCGCCGGATGCGCCGTGGCCGGCCGGCTCAGCGAATCCGGCAAATACCGGGTGCTGCTGCTCGAAGCCGGGCCGCGCGATACCAACCCCTGGATCCATATTCCGCTCGGCTACACCAAGAACTACACGAATCCCGCGGTGAACTGGATGTTCGAGTCCGAGCCCGAACCCAACCTCAACAACCGCACGCTCTATCAGCCCCGTGGCAAGGTGCTCGGCGGCACGTCATCGATCAACGGCACCGTCTATATGCGCGGCACCGCGTCGGATTATAATGACTGGCGCCAGCGCGGGTGTGAGGGCTGGGACTGGGACAATGTCCTGCCCTATTTCAAAAAGGCGCAGAACCAGGAACGCGGCGCCAGCGAATTGCACGGCACCGGCGGTCCATTACATGTCAATAACATACCACATGAATGGCCGCTGGCGCAGGCCTGCATCGACGCCGCCATGCAGACCGGCATCCCCTACAACCCCGATTTCAACGGCCCGAAACAGGAAGGCGCCGGCTTCTACCAGTTCACCGTCAACAACAGCCGCCGTTGGAGCTCCGCCCGCGCCTATCTCGGCCCCGCCAAATCCCGCGCCAACCTGGTCATCTCCACCGAATCTCACGCCCAGCGCCTGATCTTTGAGGGCACCCGCGCCGTCGGCGTCGAATATCGCACGCCGCAAGGCCTGCGCACCGCGCGGGCGGCGAAAGAAATCGTCGTCTCTGGCGGGGCCTTCGGTTCGCCGCAACTGCTGCAACTGTCGGGCCTCGGCCCGGCGCAGTTGCTGCGTGATCTCAATATCGAGGTCGTGCGCGACATCGCCGGGGTGGGCGAAAATCTGCAGGATCATTTCAACAGTTACCTGTCCTATCGCGTCAATCAGGCCATCACGCTGAACGACATCGGCAACAGCGTCACCCGCCAGGTCCTGGCCGGCATCCGCTATGTCTTCACCCGCACCGGCGCGCTGACCGGCACGGGCATCTATGCCGGGGCTTTCGTGCGCTCCGACCCGCGGCTGGAAAATCCCGATCTGCAGATCAACATGTCGATGTGGAGCACGGAATCGCGCACCCGCGATGGCATCGTGCCGCATCCTTTCCCGGCCTTCACCCTCAGCCCGGTGCATCTGCGCCCCGAAGGCCGCGGCTTCGTGCGCATCAAAACCCCGCACGCGGCGGATCAGCCGGCGATCCGATTCGATCAGCTCCGGACGGAGTATGACAAGTCGGCCATTCTTTATGGCCTGCATCTCTGCCGCCAGATCGCCGCCCAGCCGGCGCTGAAGCCCTATGTGGTGGAGGAAATCCTCCCCGGCCCGAAAGTGCAGACCGACGCGGAGTGGATCGAGGATACCCGCCAGCGCGGCGTCGCGAATTTCCACCCCGTCGGCACCTGCCGCATGGGCCACGGGACGGACGCGGTGGTGGACCCGCGGTTGCGGGTGCATGGCATTGCCGGGCTGCGGGTGGCCGACGCTTCCATCATGCCGAGCATCATCGCCGGCAACACCAACGCGCCCTCCATCATGATCGGGGAGAAATGCGCGGCGATGGTGCTGGAGGACGCGGCCTGACGGGCCTGGAAGGCGGGGGGCTTAGGTGCCCGCCATCGTCAGCTTCTTCACAAAGGCTGAAATCCGGTGCCGGCGCAGCTCGCTGCGAGCCTTGGCGTCCGACGTCATGTAGTTCAGCTGCACGGCGTAGCGTTTGCCGACATATTGCCGGTGGCCGTGCCAGGTGGCGGGGCCATTGGGGAAGACCAGCAGGGTGCCATTCACCGGCGGCACTTCGACGGCGTAGTCGTCCAGATCGGTCTGGCCTCGCAGCAGCCGCAGGCAGCCGTCGCGCTGGGCCCAGGCCGCGGTATCCGGGTTCAGATACAGCAGCACCGTCACCCGCTTGGCGGTGGAATCGGTGTGGATGCGGCCATCCTTGGCCTCCGTCCGGCCGCGCAGCGTGACCATGGTCGGGGCGTCATCGAGGGACAGGGCGAATTTGGCGGCGATCAGGGCGCGCAGCCTCGGCCCCTCCATCTCCGTCATCAGCGCCCGCGCGGCTGGCCCGAGGCGGAGCGAATCCGGCGGAAACGAGCCACGTTTGGCCAAAGGCGGCAGGTCGGCCACCACGGCACGCAGGCTGTCGGGGGGCACGAAATCGGGCACCACCACGTGGGGGAAGGGGTCGCTCGCGGCCGGGGTGGCGGCGAGCCGGTTGTAATCGAGTTCGATCATCGCGTCCCTACATGTGCGTTTGGAGGCGCAACAGCAAGGCTTCCGCGAGATCGGTGAGGTCATCGGCCCAGCAATCCTCCGGCCGTGGATCGCGGATGGGCAGGCCGGCGTCGCGGCTGGCGGCATCGGGGCGGCAGGTCAGGACCGTCATGGCCCAGCGCACCGGCACCGCCGCGCGGCCTTGCACCGCGCCCAGCAGGGCCCCCACGATCGCGGCATTCACGGCGGTCGCACCCCCTTGGGCGACGGTTTGGATCACCGCGTCCTCCAGCCTGGTCCCGGCGGTGAGGTGTGCGAAGGCGAAATCGAGCGTCCCGTCCCCTGGCGCGGCGGGTATGCCGCCGGCGATGGCGGTCCGCAGCGCGGCCAGCAGGGGGGCGTGATCGCGGGTCCATGCCGTCGCCGGTCCGCCGCCTTCGGCCAGAACCGCGCGCGCCAGCCGGATCGCCGCCTCACCGGCCGGGGTCAGTTGCCCGGCCAGGGCGTCATGCACGCCGCCGTCAGCCAGGTCCCGCAGGCCGTGCGGGTGGGTCCGGGCGATGGCATCGGCGCTCATGCCCTCCACCAGGCCGCCCAGGGCGTTGCCCGCGGCCATGCCGAGCAGGCAGCCCACGGCGCGGTCGACGACCGGTTCCGGCGCGATGCGGGGCCATGTCAGCACCACCCGGGGTTCGCGCCGGGCTTCGGTGCTGCCGCGCCATGTCCGGCCGCGCAGGTCGTTCACGACCAACGGCGCGCCGCCGAAACAGGCGGAGGGGCGGCTCTGCCCCTGATCGTCATACACGACCGGCGCCCCGTCCTCCGCCGTGAGGACCCCGCCCGCGGCCAGCAGCAATGCGTGGCCGGCGGCGACGTCATGGGCATTGACCGGGCGCAGGGTGACCGTCGCCAGCCCGTCGCCCACCGCGACCCGGGCCAGGCGGTAGGCGATGGAGGGCAGGGGCATGAACCGGCCCGGCGCCACCGCCAGCCCGTTCCAGACCGGGCGCTGCCAGACGCCATGGTTCAGGAACACCACATCCGTCGCCGTCAGCCGCCGTTGCCGCAGATCGATCGGCACCAGGGCGCCGTTGCGGGTGATGCCGGGCGTGCCCTCCGCCCAGGCGATCATATCGGGGCCGCGATCGGGGCTGAGCGGGGCGTAAACCACGCCCAGCACCGGGATTCCGTCGCGCAGCAGCGCCACCGACACCGCGCTGCCGCGGCGGCCCTCCAGGAAGGCGCGGGTGCCGTCATGGGGATCGACGACCCAGCAATAGCCGTTGGCTTCGGCCGCCAGCACGCCGGCTTCCTCCCCCACGAATCGGGCGGGGAACAGGGCGACCAGCCGATCGCGGAGAAGCATCTCCATTTCGTGGTCGACGGGGCAGGTGACGTGGTCGCTGAAGCGTGGCCCGTCGGGGCGGGCGAATTCGGCTTCCAGCATCGCGCCGGCGCGGTAGGCGGCGGCGATGACGTCTGGCAGCAGGGAGGCGGGCGTTCCTGGCACGGTCGATCCTTTTGTTGCCGTCCAATCTAGTCGCGCGCGCGCGGACGCGCTATCTGCCCCGCCTCGCCATGGACACGCAGGTTTACCCCATTCCGCCCGAACTCGGCCCCTTGCCGGCCTATCGCGCCATGCTCGCCGCGGGCGAGCTGTCGCATGACGACGCGCAGGCGGCCGCGGCCGAGCGGCTGCACCAACTCTGGAGCGAACTGGTCGGCTACGACCCCAAACCCGCCGCGCCGGCGGGCCGATTCGCCCGCCTGATCGGGCGCAGGACAGAAGCCAAACCGGCCCCGCGCGGCCTGTATATGGTGGGGGAGGTCGGGCGCGGCAAATCCATGCTCATGGACCTGTTCTTCGCCACCGCCCAGGTGGGGCGCAAGAAGCGTATCCATTTCCACCGGTTCATGCAGGACGCCCACGCCCGCGTGCATGCCTGGCGCCGCGCCAATCCCAACGCCGCTGACCCCATCCCGCCCTTGGCCGATGCCATCGTGGCGGAGGCGGCGTTGCTCTGCTTCGACGAATTCCAGGTCAATGACATCGCCGATGCCATGATCCTCGGCCGGTTGTTCCAGGCCTTGTTTGAGCGGGGCGTGGTGGTGGTGGCGACGTCCAACGTCGCACCCGACAATCTGTTCAAGGGCCAGCCCGGGCGGGACGCCTTCCTGCCGTTCATCGCCCTGATCAAGGAACGGGTGGAGACCTGGGTGCTCGACTCCCCGCGCGATTTCCGGCGGGAGCGGATCCGCGCCATGCGCACCTGGCACGTGCCGGCGGACCGGTTTTCCGAACGCGCGCTGGATCAGGCTTTCGCCGATCTGACGGCGGGGGCGGAGGCGGTGACACTGACGGTGATGGGGCGCGCGGTGACGGTGCCGCTGGCGGCGGCGGGGGTGGCGCGGTTCGATTTCGATACGTTGTGCAACACCGCGCTCGGGGCCGGGGATTACCTGGCCATCGCGCGGCATTTCCACACGCTGATCCTGGATGGCATCCCGCGCCTGTCGCCGGACAATTTCGACCAGGCGCGGCGGTTCATCGTGCTGGTGGATAATCTGTATGAGCAGCGGGTGAAGCTGATCGCCTCGGCGGATGCGCAGCCGGACCAACTGTATCAACGGGGCGAGAACGCCAAGATGTTTGAACGGACGGCGTCGCGGCTGGATGAGATGCAGAGCTCGGACTGGCTGGAGCAGGTGCATCTGGAGGGGTAGGGGAGGTTACGCCCCCACCCGCGCGCGATCCACGATCGCCTGCGTATCCAGCCCCCGCGGCATGGTCCCAAACGCCTGACCCCAATCGCCATCCAGCCGCGTCGCGCAGAACGCATCCGCGACCGAAGCCGGCGCGTGGCGCACCAGCAGGCTGGCCTGCAAGGCGAAGGCCATCATCTCCACCACCCGCCGCGCCACAGGCTCCAGCCCCGCCGGGTCGGTCAGCCGCATGGCCAACCCCTCAACATAGGTGTCCAGCCGCGCATGGCCGCCCCGGGCCAGGCGGACCTCGTCCAGAAACGCCGTGACCGACTCCGGCTCGCGCTGCATCGCGCGCAGCACATCGAGGCAGATCACGTTGCCCGTTCCCTCCCAGATGCCGTTCAGCGGTGCCTCCCGATACAGGCGCTCCATCAGATGGTCCGCGATGAAGCCATTGCCGCCGTGGCATTCCAGGGCCTCGGCCACGAAGGCGGGGGCGCGCTTGCAGGCCCAGTATTTGGCGATGGGGGTGCCGATGCGCGACAGCAGGCCCTCGGCACGGTCGGTTTCGGCGCGGTCGAACGCAGCGGCGAGGCGCATCGACATCCAGACCAGCGCCTCACTCTCCACCGCCAGATCCGCCACGACATTGCGCATGATCGGCAGGTCGATCAGGCCGCGCTGGAACGCCCGGCGATGGGTGGTGTGATGCACCACCTGACTGAGGGCCTGACGCATCAGACCGGACGAGCCGATGGCGAAATCCAGCCGCGTGGCATGCGCCATCTCGATGATGGTGCGGATGCCGCGCCCGTCCTCGCCCAGCATGACCGCGTGCAGGTCGTGGAATTCCACTTCCGAGGACGCATTGGACTTGTTGCCGGCCTTGTCTTTCAGCCGTTGCAGCTTCAGGCGGTTGCGCGACCCGTCCTCCAGCCAGCCGGTGGCGAGGAAGCAGGACAGCCCGGCCTCGGTCTGCGCCAGGGTCATGAACAGATCGCTCATGGGGACGGAGAAGAACCATTTATGCCCGGTGATCAGATAGGGCGCGCCCGAGCCCCGGCGTGACGTCGCCGGCCGCGCGGTGGTGATGGTGGCGCGCAGGTCGGAGCCACCCTGTTTTTCCGTCATCGCCATGCCCACGGTGGCGCCGGCCTTGTGCCGGGCGAAAAGCGGGCGCGGATCATAGGCGGCGGCGTTGATCAGCGGCGACCATTCCGCCAGCAGCGCTGGGTCGTGGCGGAGCGCGGCGGTGGCGGCGAAGGTCATGCCCATCGGGCAGCAGATGCCGTTCTCCCCCTGGTTCCAGAGGTAGCTCAGCGCGCCGCGGACCACGTGGGCGCCCGGCCGATGATGGGTCCAGGCGAAGGAATGGGTTTCCCCGGCGAAGAGCAGGCCCATCAATTCGTGATACGCCGGGTGGAACTCGATGGCGTCGATGCGGTGGCCGAAGCGGTCGTGGGTGCGCAGCTCCGGCAGGTTGCGGTTGGCCTGCCGCGCGAGGTGCTGGACCCGCGCGCTGCCCACGGTGGCGCCGGTGTCCGTCAGCCGCGCCCCGGCCCAGTCGCCGCCGAACGTCCGCACGGCCTGCGTCAGCGGGATGTCGGCGGTGAAGGCGTTATAGTCCTCCAGCGCGCCGGCCTGGTTGGTCACCTCATGCGTGGCGTAGCCGGACATGGCCGATGCTACGCCCCATTCCGCGACACCAGCCGCCCCGCCCGCTCCGCCGTCGCGCCCGCCCCATAGACGTAAGCCGATCGGCCGTTGACCCAGGTCTCGATGATACCCTCGGCGACGGTGGTGGGTGCGTCGTAGGTCGAGCCATCCCGGACCGTTGCCGGATCGAATAAAACCAGATCGGCGTAAGCCCCGGCGCGGATGAAGCCGCGATCGGTCATGCCGAACACCTCCGCCGTCTGGCCGGTCATCTTGCGCACGGCGGTTTCCATGCTGAACAGGCCGAGGTCGCGTGCGTAATGGCCGAGCACCCTGGGGAAAGCGCCCCAGAGGCGGGGATGCGGGTAGGAGTCGTGCGGCAAGCCGTCGCTGCCGATGATACCGAGGCGGTGCGCCATGATGCGCTGCACGTCGGGCTCATCCATCTGGAAGTAGATGGCGCCGGCCGGCGTCAGGCGTTCGGCGGCGGCCTTCGGCTCCATCCCCCAGTCCCGCGCGATATCGTCGAGCATGCGCCCGGCGCATTCGGGATGCGGCACCGACCAGGTGATCTGCACCGGCACATCCGGGCGCAGCCGGTGCGGCATCAGCACGGTGGAGCCGGCGGCATAGGGATAGATGTCGAAATCCACCTTCTGCTTCAGGGCGGCGCTCTCGATCAGCTTCAGCGTCTCCACCGAGCGGCCGAAATTCTCCGGCATCGAGCATTTATGGTGGCTGATCAGCACCGGGGCGTTCACCGCGCGGCCGATTTTCAGGGTCTCTTCGATGGACAGCAGGACGTCGTTGGCCTCATCGCGCATATGGGTGACGTAGATGCCGCCGGCGGCGCGCAGGGCTTCAGCGACGGCGATGACCTCCTCGGTCGGGGCCATCATATTGGGTGGGTAATAGAGGCCGGTGGAGAAGCCGGAGGCGCCCTGCGACAAGGCCTCCGCCAGACGCTTGCGCATGTGTTCGGCTTCTTTGTCCGAAGCGGCGCGCTGGGTGTCGCCGTTCATGGCCTCCACGCGCAGCGACATATGCCCGATCAGCGCATAGGTGTTGACCGGCGATGGGTCCCGGGCGAGGCGATCTGCGTATTCGCCAAAGCTGTCGAAGGCGAACCAGCTTTCTTCGCCCAGCAGATCGAGTGGCGGGATCGGGCGGGATGTCATGCGCACCGGCGACAGGCTGATGCCGCAATTGCCGACGACGACGGTGGTGATGCCCTGCGACATCTTGCACAGCATGCATTCCGGCCCGCAGAGCACGGCGCGGTCGTCATGGGTATGGGCGTCGATGAAGCCCGGGGCGACGGCCTTGCCGGTGGCGATGACCTCCCGCTCCGCGGTGGCGGCGCCGAGGTCGCCCACCGCGACGATGCGGTCGCCGCTGACGCCGATATCGGCCTTGAAGCGGGGATTGCCGGTGCCGTCGAAGATGGTGGCGTCGCGGATGATGAGATCGCAGCGGAGGGTCATGGGTGTGGTCCTGAAGAAAGATGAAACGCCCCGTCGCACCAGGGGACGGGGCGTGGGTTTGGGCTAAGCCGGTCTAGCGGCCCCGCAGCGCTTCCGTCGCCGCCGCGTCGAGGGCGCCCGCCGGATCAACCGCCACTTTATACAGCGCCAAGGCATTGGCCGCCGAGACCAGTCCATTACGCACATCATCCGCCACCAGCGCCGGATCACGCGTCGTCGGATCGCCCATGCCGGCGCCGCCGGGCAGTTCCAGGATGAGCCGATCGCCGTCGGGGATGACCTGATAGCCTTTGGTGCGCAGGAATTTACCCGATTTCATGGTCACCACGCCCGGGCCGCCATCCAGGCCGGACTCCCGGCCTTTCGGGGCATGGCCGATCCGGTCGAATGACGCGTTGACCGCGAATTCGAGGTCGCCTTTGGTCGCGATCTCCATGATCTGGCCGACGCCGCCGCGGGTGCGGCCGGCACCGCCGGAATCGGGTTTGAGCTCTTTGCGCCAGAGGATGACGGGGGCGACGTTCTCGGTCGCCTCGACCGGCATGGTGCGCACGCCGGAGGGGAAGGCGGTCGCGTCCAGCCCGTCCGCTAAAGGCCGTGCCCCGGTGCCGCCGGAGTTGAAGGTGATGATCTCGAAATCGCCGATAACCGGCTTGTTGCCGCGGGCCTGGCCGGAGACGGAGGAGCCGCCGCGCAGCGGGGGATTCCACAAAGACGACGCGCCCTCCGCCGTGACGCGATCCGGCACGGCCTGGTGCAGGCAGCCCATCATCAGGTCGGGCAGCAGATGGCCGATGACGTGGCGGACCGAGACCGGGTAGGGGCGGGGGGCATTGAGGATGCAGCCCTCGGGGATGGTCATGCGAAACGGCGCCAAAGACGCCCAGTTGTTGGGGATTTCGGGGGCGACGACGCATTTGATGCCGAAGCTGGCATAGGCGCGGCAATAGGCCGGCGGGACGTTGATGCCGCGCGCCGACAGGCCAGACGTGCCGGCGAAATCGACCGTGATGGCGTCGTCGAGGATGGTCATCGACGCCTGGAGCTTCACCGGTTCCTCGTAGCCATCGGACCAGATCTCGCCGCCGAAGGTGCCGCGTGGCAGGCGGGCGATTTCGGCCAGGGTCGCGCGGCTGGAGAGGTCGAAGATGAACGCGGCCAGCGGATCGAGGCTGTCCATCCCGAACTCATCCATCATCTCGATCAGCCGCCGCGCGCCGGCGTCGTTGCAGGCGCAGAGGGAGTAGATATCGCCCTCCAGCTCCACCGGCAGGCGGGAGCCGGCGCGCATGAAGTCGAAAAAGGTCTCGTTCGGGACGCCCTGATCGAAACATTTGACGATGGGGATATACATCCCTTCCTCGAACACCGACCGCCCTTCCGGCCCCATGCCGAGGCCGCCGATATCGATGACATGGGCGGTGTTGGCGAACAGGCCGATGGCCTGGCCGTCGTGGAAGGCCGGGGTGACGACGGTCAGGTCGTGCAGATGCCCGGTGCCGAGCCAGGGGTCGTTGGTGATGTAGTGATCGCCGGGCTGCATGCTTTCGAGGGAGAATTTCTTCAGGAAGTGCCCGACGCTTTCGGCCATGGAGTTCACATGGCCGGGCGTGCCGGTCACCGCTTGCGCCATCATGCGGCCGTGGCGGTCGAAAATGCCGGCGCTGAGGTCCCCCGCTTCGCGCACGGTGGTCGAAAACGCGGTGCGGATCATGATCTGCGCCTGTTCCTCGACCACCGCGATCAGGCGGTTCCACATGATCTGGCGCTGGATTTGCGCCATGGCGCTGGTTTCGTGGGACATGGGGCGGCCTCATCGCTGGTTGGGGTGAGTGTCCCTCATGCGGGGGGCGGTGGGCAACCGGGATGTGGCGTTGATCCAGATCAAAGACGCGCCCGCCCGATGCGGTTTGATCACACCGATTCAAACTCTGTATAACAGGAGCGTCCAGGCATGGCACAGCAATCCCAAGGCACGCGCTTCACCGCTGCCCCCCTGACCATTGTGGTCAGGCATGAGCTGTGGGACGGCAATATCCAGGATCACGCGGACCAGGGGGTCTCGGTCGACGTTGCCGCTGACGTGGACGGGCGGGAGACGGCGCTACTGCGGTTCAACTGCTTCGATATCGAGCGCAGCTACATCTATGGGCCGGAAAACCCCGATCTGAAGATCGCGGCCCCGATGATGCTGGGCGGTTCCGACCGCGCGGCCGCCGGCATGGGCCAGCTCTACCGCATGGACCCGGTCGTGGATGGCAATCCCATCGGCTGGACCGTCCGGACCCTGGGCACGAAACTGCCGAAGATGCTGGTTCGGGCGGGCTATCCGTCGGTGGCGGAGGCGGCCGATATGGACGCGGTTCGCGCCCTGCTGCCAGCGGTCGAATCCTGCGCGCGCCAGTTGTTCGCGTCCCGCCGCAATACCGTGAAGCACAATCGCGGGACCGACATCTTCGAAGCCGGGGCCATTCGCTTTGGGCTGGAGATGCGGCGTCTGCCGGTGGGCGATGGCGGGCTGGCGATCCATGTCCTTGGTGATATCGGCGGCGCGACCCGCAAATCCTATGTCGAGGAAACCGAACTTCTGGCCTTCGACTGTTTTTGGGACGGGGCGCATTACCATTATGGCCCGCGCAACAAGAACCACCGCATCTATTGGGACATGACCCTGGTCGAAGACCCGCTGGAATGGGTGTTCGAGCAGCTGGAGAACCGCAAGCTGGCCGCCATGCTCGATCGGGCGGGGTATCCCGGCGTCGCGGCCGATGTGGACCTGGACAAAGTGGCCGCGGTGTTGCCGGCGATGAAGAAGCGCGCCTTCGAGATGTGGGCGGAGGGGGAACGCCTGACCGGCCATAAGGGGCTGCCGCTGCAGCCGACGCCCAATCTCGTCGCCGATTAGAGCGCGGGATTCAGACATACGGTCATCCTGCTCTTGTCTGATCGCGGGATTCAGACCTTCGGTCATCCCGCTCTGAGGGGGGCACACCGGACCGATGCCGTCATTTATGAAAAGAAACAGAAAAATAAAACGGCCGCTCAGACAACGATGGTCGCCTGTCCGGGGGAATTCAGACCGGGTTAACCCATCTTATTCATCGCATGGCAGGGATTCGCGAACGGACATGGCGCAAACATATGGAATCGTTCAGTGATTGGTTGCTTACACCCACACCGAACGCCGGACATAATCCGCCATGCCCGCCACCGATGAGGATACC
>CAIXEA010000120.1 GCA_903918315.1 uncultured Acetobacteraceae bacterium
TAGTGCCGCGATAGGTAGCCCGGACAAGCCGGGCCATGACGGTTGGGGCCGGGTAGGATCAGTCAAGCGCTAAGCCGGTCGCGGCACCAACCCCGTAAACATCCCGCGCCCGCTTGTGGAAGGCGCCGACCATGCGGCGCACGGCCTCGTTGAAGACGACACCGATGGCGGCCTGCAGAATGCGGCTTTTGAACTCAAAATCGACGAAGAATTCCAACCGCGTCCCCTTCGGATGCGGCAGGAAGGTCCATTGATTGTTCAAATACCGGAAAGGCCCGTTCTCATAGCGAACCTTGATCCGGTCGGGCCGTTCGAGCGTCACGCGGCTGGTAAAACTCTCCCGGAACGGGCCAAACCCGATCGTCAGATCGGCCACCAGTTCCTGTTCGCTTTTGCTGCGCACGCGCGCGCCCACGCACCAGGGCAGAAACCGCGGATAGGCGCCCACATCGGCCACGAGGTCGAACAATTGTTCCGGCGTGTACGGAACAATCTGCTGTTCGGCATGGGTTGGCATCAGGCGCGCTGCTGCTCCGCCCGGGCCGCGGCGAGGGCCGCGAAATCGCTGTCGGCGTGGTAGGAGCTGCGCGTCAGCGGCGTCGCCGAGACCAGCAGGAAGCCTTTGGCGCGCGCCATGGCGGCGTAATCCTCAAACTCATCGGGCGTCACGAAAGCAGCCACCGCGGCATGCTTCACGGTGGGTTGCAGATACTGCCCGATCGTCAGGAAATCCACGTCCGCCACACGCAAGTCATCCATGACCTGCAGGATCTCGGCCCGGCTCTCGCCCAGGCCAACCATCAGGCCGGATTTGGTGAAGATCGCGGGATCGCGCTGCTTGACGCTGTCGAGCAGGCGCAGCGACTGGTAGTAGCGCGCCCCCGGCCGGATGGAGGGATAGAGGCGCGGCACCGTCTCCAGATTATGATTGAACACGTCGGGGCGGGCTTCGGCGACCACGTCCCCTCCGCCCGGTTTGCGCAGGAAGTCGGGGGTCAGAACCTCGATCGTGGTGGTGGGCGCGGCGGCGCGGATGGCACGGATGACGGCGGCGAAATGCGCGGCACCACCATCGGCCAGGTCATCGCGATCGACCGAGGTGATCACCACATGCCGCAACCCCAGTTTCGCCACGGCATCGGCCACGCGGTCGGGTTCGCTCGCGTCGAGCGGCGCGGGCATGCCGGTGCGGACGTTGCAGAAGGAGCAGGCGCGGGTGCAGGTGTCGCCCATGATCATCATGGTGGCGTGGCGCTGCGACCAGCACTCCCCGATATTCGGGCAGGCGGCTTCTTCGCAGACGGTGACCAGACCGTTGGCGCGCATGAGGTCGCGGGTTTCCCGGTAGACCGGATGCGTGGGCGCCTTGACCCGGATCCAGGCGGGTTTGCGCTGGATGGGGTTATCCGGGCGGTGGGCCTTTTCCGGATGGCGATGGTCTATGACGACGCGGGTTGTGGTCATGGGCGGGGACCTAAAGGGAATGGCCGAACATGGGAAGCGTCGCGAAGGGAGTGATCACTCGGTCTCCTTCTGTGTCACCCTTCAACCGTCATCCCCGGGCTTGTCCCGGGGACCAATCGCGGCATTGGCGGAAACCTTGGTCCCCGGGA
>CAIXEA010000121.1 GCA_903918315.1 uncultured Acetobacteraceae bacterium
CCAACACATCGGAAAAACGCATCCGACGGATCCCTTCGTGAATGCGTGCCCGGTCCATCTGTGCCCCCGTTCCTCACAGGGCAGATGACCGGACACGTCACGAGCTACAAACACCGGACAGATCACGAGCTAGCCACAGTCTTGTTGCAACCCCTTGAATGATCCTGGCTATTCGTTGATACTATTGCCGACTCGACCTCCTGCCCCTCAAGGAAACGCCATGGCCAAAGCAGCCCCGAAGCGTAAAACCAGCGCGAAAAAAACCGCGAGCAAATCGGCACCCGCGGAAGCGCCGGTGAAGAAGTCTGCTGCCAGTAAGCCAGCCGCAAAAAAGGCCGCGCCCAAAAAGGCTGCCACCAAAAAAACTTCTTCCCCGAAGGCTGTAACGGCGAAAGTTGCTGCGAAGAAGACCGTGGCAAAGAAAGCCGCACCGAAGAAGGCCGCTGCCACGAGCCGCCCGGCAGTCAAAAAAACCGCCAGCAAAGCCACCGCGAAACGTCCGGTTGGGCGCCCGCCAGGCAAGAAAAAGGACACCGCCAAAGCTGTCGCGAAACGTCCTGTCGGCCGACCGCCGGGCCGCAAGGCAGCCGCCAAGACCGTAGCAAAACCAGTTGCAACTAAACGTCCGGTCGGTCGTCCACCCGGACGAAAGAACGCCCCCAAGGCCAAGGCCGTGCCCGCACGCAGGCTGGTATCCAAGGCCCCACCTCAGGTCTTTACCGTCAGCCATCTCAATGAAGCTGATTTCAAGGCCGACGGCTTGCGTGCCTATGCGCAATACCGCGATCTCGGGATCGCGGCCGCGACCAGTGGATTGTGCCAGGCGCATGTGATTCGTATGATATCGCCCTGCACCGATGAAGTGCGCCAACGGCATCTGCATGAAACCGAATTGCAGTTGATCTATGTCCTGAAGGGCTGGATCAAAAACGAATTCGAGGGTCATGGCGAACAAATGATGTCGGCCGGCACCTGCTGGCTGCAACCGCCCGGGATCGAACATACCGTGCTCGACTACTCCGCCGATGTCGAATTGTTGGAAATCATCGTTCCGGCCGATTTCAAAACCACCGAAGTCTGACCCAGACACCTGATCACCGGCACCTGACCACCGGCACCTGACCACCGGCACCTGATCTCCGGCGCGGGGCTTCACCCCCCCGCGAAAGCGATATAAGCTATCTGACAAGGGCCGCCCGGAGCCAACCGGGCGGCCTCTTTTTCGGGAGGATATCAGACCATGACCGGATCGACCGGCCTGTCGCGCCGTACTCTGTTGACCGCTGCCATCGCGTCCCCCGTCGTGCTGCGTCACGCGCTCGGCGAAACCCCCATCAAAATCGGCATGCCCGTTGCCCTGACGGGTCCCGCCGGCGAGATCGGCGCCCAGATGCGCCGCGGTGCCGAATTCTGGGCCAAGCACACCAACGCCCAAGGCGGGTTGCTGGGGCGGCCGATCGAACTGGTGATCCAGGACACGGGTGGCGATCCGGCGGCAGCCGTGCGCAAAGCGCAGGAAGTCGTGGAAAAGGACGGGTGCCGGCTGCTGTTCGGCATGACCCTGTCGTCCGAGGCGCTGGCCGTGGTGCCCAAACTCGCCGAATGGAACGCGGTCTTCATGTCGTCCGACAATGGGGACGGCCGCCTGACCGGCGAATCGCTGGTGCCAAATTTCTTCCGTGCCAATACCTCCGGCCCGATGGGCACACGCGCGGTGTCGCTCTACCTGCGCCAGGCCGGGTTCAAGACCTTCTTCGCGCTCGGCATGGATTACGCCTGGGGGCACAACAGCATCGGTGTTTTCAAGGACGAAGTGAAACGCGCCGGGAAAACCATGATCGGCGATATCTATTCGCCGATCGGGACGAAGGATTTCTCGACCTATATCACCAAGATACGGCAGTCGGGGGCGGATGCCTGCTTCCTGGTTTTGCAGGGTGACGACAATGCCGCATTCCTGTCACAAGCCAAACAATACCGGCTATCGGACAAAGTTCAGCTGCTGACGGAAATCGTCGATCTCAACAGCATCGCCGCCGTGGGCGATGCTTCCATCGGCCTGATCGGCTCGTCGCGCTACAGCTTCACCTTCGCCGGCGCGGCCAATGCCGCGTTCGTCGAAGCCTGGCGCAAGGATCATAACGGCGCCTACCCCGACGTGTTCGAGGGTGAGCAGTGGCAGGCCGGCCTCGTGCTGGCCGCCGGCATCACCAAAGCCGGCAGCATCGATGCCGACAAGCTGCGCCCGGCGCTGGAGAACATCGAGATCGACAGCATCAAGGGCCACGTCAAAATCCGCGCCTGCGACCATCAGGGGGAACAGCAGGGCTTCATGGTGAAGGTGACGAAGAAGGACGGGTTCGAAAAGCCGATCCCGGAACTGATCGCCACGTTCCCGGCGGATCAGGTGACGCCGGCCTGCGGCAAAATGACGTACGACAGCTAAGCGGGCGGCAGCCAGCATGGACGTCCTCGGCTTTCTGGTCACCCAGTGCCTGAACGCGCTGTCGCAGGCGGCGCTGCTGTTCTTCCTCGGCTGCGGGCTGACGCTGATCTTCGGCATCATGCGCATCGTGAATTTCGCACACGGCGCGTTCTTCATGCTGGGGGCCTATGTCGGCTGGTCCGCGGTGCATATCACCGGCAGCTTCTGGGCCGCGCTGGTCGCGGCCCCGTTGGTCGTGGGGGGCTTCGGCGCCGCGTTCGAGCTGGGTATCCTGCGCCGGCTCTACGGTCGCGATGGGCACGCCTTTCTCATGGTCACCTTCGGGCTGACCTTGGTGATGGGGGAGGCGATTCGCCTGCTCTGGGGCGTGGAAGCCTTGCAGGTCGTCACGCCGGAATCACTGTCGGGCATCGTGTTCATCCTCGATGAACCCTTCCCGGTCTACCGCCTGTTCCTGGCCGGCGCCGGCATCGTGGTCGGACTGACCATCTGGCAGTTCCTGGAGCGTACGCGGCTGGGTCTGCTGATCCGCGCCACGTCGCAGAATGCCGAGATGGTGCATGCGCTCGGCACCGATGTGCGCTTCATCCGCTCCGCCGTGTTCGGGATCGGCTGCGGCCTGGCGGGGATTGGCGGGGTGATGGCGGCACCCATGGTGACGGCATCGCTGGGCATGGCGCCGAACGCGGTGATCGACACCTTCGTCATCGTGATTATCGGCGGCATGGGCAGCTTCCTGGGCTCCATGATCGGGGCGCTGCTGGTGGCCTTCGTGCAGGTCTTCGGCAGCTACTATTTCCCCGATTTCGCGATGGCGTTCATGTATTTGATCATGCTCACCATCCTGGTCGTGCGCCCCGGCGGGCTGCTGGGCAAGGAGGCCTGATCCCATGCGCATGATGCTTGCCGTGGCCGCCCTGCTGGCATTGATGCCGCTTGGCCTGCCGCCCTATGCCATGACGCTGCTGACCGAGGCGCTGATCATGGGCCTGTTCGCCATGAGCCTCGATCTGATGGTGGGCTATGCCCGCCTGATCTCGTTCGGGCATGCCGCCGCCTATGGGTTGGGCGCCTATACCTGCGGCAATATCCTGCTGCATACCGACATCCCCCTGCCCGTCGCGGTGCTGCTGGCCGGGCTGTTCAGCGGGATCGTCGCGATCGGCGTGGCCTGGGTCTGCACGCTCGCGACCGGCGTTTCATTCTCCATGCTGACGCTGGCCTTCGGCCAGTTGCTGTATGCGGTGGCGTTCAAGTGGACCAGCGTGACCGGCGCCTCCGACGGGCTGGCCGGCATTCCGCGCCGGCCGGGGCCCTTTGGGGTGACGGTGTTTGGCACGAAAATCGGGTTTTACTACCTGACCATGGCCTGCTTGTTCGGCAGCTTCCTCTTTGCCCGGACGCTGGTCCGGTCCCCGTTTGGCGCCGTGCTGCGCGGCATCCGGGAGAATGAGGCCAAGACCCTTTCGCTGGGCTACAACACCCGCTTGTACAAGATCGCGATCGTGGCCATGTCCTACATGCTCGGCGGTCTGGCCGGGGCGCTGTACGCGCCCTTCGCCGGGTTCGCCAACACCGAGCTGCTGTTTTGGCTGCAATCCGGCCAGGTGTTGATCATGGTCATCGTGGGCGGCACCGGTACGCTGGTCGGGCCCATCCTGGGCGCGGCCTTCTTCCTGCTGGTGCAGCAGCAACTGTCGACCTACACCGATTCCTGGGCGCTGTTCTTTGGAGTGATCTTCATCGGCTTCGTGCTGTTCGCGCCGCAGGGGATCCTGGGCCTCACCGCCCGCCGCCGCGGCGTATCCGTGGGGACGCACTGAGATGGCGTTGCTCGAACTGAACGGCCTGACCAAGCGCTATGGCGGCATCCTCGCCGTTGATCAGGTCACCATGAGCGTCCAGAAGGGCGAGGTCCGGGCCGTCATCGGCCCCAATGGCGCCGGCAAGACCAGCCTGTTCCATCTGATCACCGGGGTGGTGAAGGCGACCGAAGGCAGCGTCCATTTCGACGGCCAGGACATCACCACCGTCGCCGCCTTCGGGCGCTGCCAGTTGGGACTGTCCCGCACGTTTCAGCTCACGTCCCTGTTCCCCGAGATGTCGGCGCGCGAGAACACCCGCCTCGCCGCGCAGGCCCGCGATAAGCAGCGCTGGCGCCCGTTCGGGGGCGGCGCGGTCTTCGCCGAAGCGGCCCGTCGCGGCGACGCGGCGCTGGAGCGCCTGGGCCTTACCCATGTCGCGGAACGCCCGGCCGGGCTGTTGTCACATGGCGACCAGCGGCTGCTGGAGGTCGCGATGGCCCTGGCCCAGCAACCCCGCGTGTTGCTGATGGACGAGCCCACCCAGGGCCTGTCGGTGGAGGAAACCGCCCAGGCGGTCGACGTCCTCGCTGGCCTGTTCGGTGACGGTTCCTTGACCGTGCTGCTGGTGGAGCATGACATGGAGGTGGTCTTCCGCCTGGCCCGCAAAATCACCGTCCTTCACCGCGGCGGCGTCATCGCCGATGGCGATCCGGAGACGGTCAAAGCGGATCCGGCCGTGCAAAGCGCCTATCTCGGGGGTTACGCCTGATGCTGACCATCGAGGGGCTGAACACCCATTACGGCGCCAGCCATGTCCTGCAAGGCGTGGACCTGGTGGTGCCGCCCGGCCGTATTTGCGCATTGCTGGGCCGCAACGGGGTGGGCAAAACCACCACCATGCGCAGCGTCATGGGGCTGGTGACGCCCACCAGCGGCAAGATCATCCTGGACGGCGTGAACATCGCCGGCTGGCAGCCACACCTGATCGCCCGCGCCGGCGTCGCCTATGTGCCCGAAGGGCGGCTGATATTCCCCGACCTGAGTGTGATCGAGAACATCCGTGTCGGCGAGCGGACCCCCGCGCGGGAATGGACCCTCGATCGTCTGCTGGAACTCTTCCCCTCCCTGCGGGAACGGGCGCGCAACAAAGGCGCGCATTTGTCGGGCGGGGAGCAGCAGATGCTCGCCATTGCCCGCGCCCTGGTCAGCGACCCCAAGGTGCTGCTGCTGGACGAACCCAGCCAGGGGCTCGCCCCGCTGGTGGTGCGCGAACTGGCGCGGGTGATTCAGTTACTCTGCGACAGCGGTGTGACCATCCTGTTGGTGGAGCAGAACATGAAGCTCGCCGAAGCCGTGGCTAACGAGCTCCATATCATGGTCAAGGGGCGGATGGTTTACGGAGCATCGCCGGAGAAATTCCGGGAGGAAGAGGCGGAGATCCGGAGCCGATATCTGACGGTTTGACAAGTCGCTGAACCGAATCAGCGCTCCTGAGACATTCCAGGGGCGGCGGCCCTGTTCATGGTCTGGCCGACACTCATCTTGAAACCGCACGATAACAAAATTCCCTCGTTTTGGGGCGACGGTTACGGTATTTTGATCAAGATTCCGCAATCCATCTGCGCGCGAGGACGTTCATGACTACCCTGATCATTTGGGAAAACAACATGCTTGCCGGCGGACGGGAGGCTATCAATCCACGCACCAATAAGGTCGTGCATTGGCCTGGCCACACCAGTATGTTGATCGACGATGTCTGGCATGGCCGCTATGAGGATTCGAGCCCAAATTACGTATCCTGGTGGCCATCCGGTGCCGCCTCTTCCAATGAACGATGGGGGATGGGCCTGGAAGCCAGCATCGCGGGTATGCGAGTGGGGTCCGGTACGCCCAAGACAAACTTCATTTCCGACATGATCGGGGAAGGCTATCTGGCTGATCATATCATCCGGTTGAAGACCTCGGTGTCTCAGCAACAGGCGATGATAGCGAAGTGGAAGGCGATCCGCGAAAAGAAAGGCGCCAACTACCGGGCGCTCTATAAAAATTGCTCAACCATCGTGGCGCGGGTCATGCGCGCCGGGGAAATCTCCACCGGTGCATCAAATTTCTGGCGGGCCCATGCGCTTGTCTGGACCCCCAATAAGATCAAGGAATACGCCGAAGCGGCCGGAGGTGTGTCAATGACATGGGCGGCGCTGTATACCGAGATGAATGCCGCCACTCAGATTACGTATTCCGACTGGGGCGGACAAAAGAAGGCACGCGATCGGCGGTATTGTTCCAGTGGAGCCGAATGCGTTCGATAACAACGCCACAAAAGCCAGCCCGCATCCGCCGGGACGCGGCACCGTCATGAGCGGCGGTGCCGACCCGGACCCAACGCAATCTTAGAGCATGTCCGGTGCTTTCAGGCGCACAGGACATGGTCTAACCGATTGTTTGATCGCCTGATTCACGGCTCCGGTGATTCCACCTCCGCCGATCACGCTCTAAATCACTACTCCGCCGCCTGCTTGTAGCGCCCGGCCGCATAGCGCAGCAGCGCGTCGTCATCCGTCGGCACGATGGGGGAGAAATCGGTGTGCGCGATCCATTCCGCACGCGTCGGCTTGCGGATGTAGTTAGAGACCGCATTCAGCGTCAGATACACGATCTTACGCGGATAGGGGGTGATGTTGCCGGCGGATCCATGCACCAGGTTACCATGGAACAGCAGCAGCCCGCCCGGCTTGCCCGTCGGTGCCACGATGCCCCCCTGGTCCACCAACTTCGTCACCACCGGCTCATCCAAAGTCCATAACGGGTAGGAGGTAGTGGAGGTATCATGCTCCGCCGCCAACACGCCCTGAGTATGGCTTCTGGGCACCAGCATCAGCGGCCCATTGATCGGCATCACCTCATCGAGGAACACAGCGATGTTCATCGCCCGGGGTTCGGGCATGCCGTCGTCGCGGGCCCAGGTGCCGTAATCCTGATGCCACTGCCAGACGTCGCCGGTAAAGGACGCTTTCGCATTGACTTTATATTGGTGCATGTAGACCTGCTCGCCGAACAGTTGCTCGACCGGGTTGATCATGCGGGGGTGGCGGCCGAGCAGGCCGAAGGCCTCATTATACAAATGCGCGGCGAAGGCGGTGCGCGGGGCGCCTGAGCGTTCGCGCCACACTTCCGGGCGCTGCTGGGCGTAGACGGTCTCCGCCTCCTCCCGCAGGACCGCGATTTCCTCCGGGCGGAAGGTGTCGGGCAGGAACAGATAGCCATCTTCATGGAACTGGCGGATCTGGGCTTCGGTCAGCATGGCGGCGGCTCCTGGTCTTGGCTTGGACGCTGGACAGGAGATAATCCAACCGCCCGACCGATGCAAAGCCGGGTTGCTTGACGGATCGTCGGCCACCCCGGAAGCTGACCGCAAACGATCCTCGGGAGTGACCGACCATGTCCGACCTACCCAAGCTGGTGCTGAGCCATCCTGTTCCGAATGCCGCTTGGCTGGCGAAGTTGCAGGAAGACATTCTCGAACCCGATCTGCCCATCGTGGACCCGCATCATCATTTGTGGAACCTGCCAGGGAGCCGGTATTTCCTGGACGACCTGATGGGCGACCTCGGCAGCGGCCACAACATCGTTGCGACTGTATTTCTACAATGCTTCTGGGCCTATCGCACGTCTGGCCCCGAGGCGATGAAGCCGGTGGGGGAGACGGACTTCGTTGCCTCCGTCGCCGCCGAGGCGGTGGCGCGCGGCGTGAAGCCCCGGGTCGCCGCGGGCATCGTGGGTTACACCGACTTCCGCCAGGGGGAGGTCGTGGACGCGGTGCTGGAAGCGCATATCGAGGCCGGGGCCGGGCGATTCCGCGGCATCCGCCAGATCAGCGCGCGGCATAAGGATTTCCTGGCCAGCATGTCCACACCGCCTGATTTCGGGCTGCTGGCCGAACCGGCGTTCCGGGCGGGGTTCGCGTTGCTGGAGAAATATGGGCTGAGCTATGATGCCTGGCTGTATCATACCCAGATCGGGGAGTTGGTGGATCTGGCGCGGGCCTTTCCGGGGACGCCGATGGTGCTGAACCATGTTGGCGGGCCGCTGGGCGTGGGGCCGTATCGCGGGCGCGGGGATGCGGTGTTCGCGGAATGGCATGCGGCGATCAAGGTTCTGGCTGGATGCCCGAACGTGCATATGAAGCTGGGCGGGCTGGCGATGGCGATCAACGGGTTTGATTTCCATGAGGCGGTGCTGCCGCCTTCGTCAGGGGAGCTGGCGAAGGCCTGGGGGCCTTATATGGAGGCGTTGATTGAGGCCTTTGGGGCGGATCGGTGCATGTTTGAGAGTAATTTCCCGGTGGATAAGGCGATGTGCTCGTATCCGGTGTTGTGGAATGCGTTCAAGCGGATCGCGAGTGGGTGTTCGGCGGCGGAGAAAGCGGCGTTGTTCCATGATACGGCGGCGGGGTTTTATCGGTTGTAGGATCAGTTGGATATAGGATCAATTACCTATCAGTCCGGTCTCAGCACTAAACGAGGCCATAGGCCTCCAGGGTATGTAATGGTATGGCAAGCGAACACACTCTTTATCAGAGTCATATTTGGTCTCGCACAAAATCTCGCACCTGCGATATCATATCAGAAACATCATGAGGAGAAAATTCATCGGACCGACCATGCGCTGCCTTATTCCTCAGATCGGCAAGCGCCGTGATTTTTTTCTGCATTAGCGTGTTGTAAGCTCCCGATTTGACAAGATCGGCGTTCATTTTATCTAATTTTCCAGTCGTTATGTTCCTATCGGAGCACATTTGCCGCAAGGTAGTCTCCAGAACAGTGCCAGCAACGACAGCTGCTGGCAATCTATAACCTGAGGATAGCAACTCGCGCGCTTGATCAAGCTCACTATCAAATACCTCTGCCTGCACTAAATTCCGGATGGAATTGATGTAGCCGCCTTCGTAATCTTCCTTCGCCGCTATAAATATCGCCCTTAATTCTTTCATTTTTGAGTAGTTTGTTATCATAAACGAACTATTTTCATTTTTTTTGGAATATATTGTAATGCTCTGATTCCCTTCCACACGCGGCAGAAATCAGACTCCGGGCGCTAACACGCCATTTCAGAAATGCCTCACCGTCAATTTTGTCACCATGTGCCAATGGACTAGGCACGACACTCCTGGTGGCTTCAGTCTGATCTAGCATCGACGAAAGCTCCAAGAACCTCCTAGCTAACAACTCGATTTTTGGCATTTTTGATCTCTATTATAGTTTCTAATTTGATACATTCAGTAAACGCGGCTAAGCGTCGCCTTTACCCGCCAACCGCGTCCGCCGATAGAGCCCCGCCAACTCCACCCGAAACCCAATACTCTCCAACACCAACACCCCATCCGTCACCACGATCGGCCGATCCGGCCAGGTCCCATCGGGTGCGCGCCGCAGCACCTCCGCCCCGATCGAGGTGCTCCGCAGCACCAAAATCTCCCGCACGCTGGGGATCGTCATATAGGCCCAGATATTGGTCCAGGTTTCCGCCAGATTGCTGGGCGACAGAATCTCCACCAGCAGCACCGGCTCGCTCAGCGCGTATTCCTCGGCGTCGTAGCCAGTACAGGTCACCGCCAGATCAGGAATGCGATAATTATCCTGCGACCGCGCCCGCGGCACCACACCCGGGGTCGGCACCACGACACAGGGACTACCCAAAGCATCGAAGTGATTAGTGAGCGCCGTCCCCAAAGCCCCTTGGAGGATATTATGCGTCCGGCTCGCCGGCGCCATCGACCGAGGCTCCCCGTCCACCAACTGCCAGCGCTGCCCCGCCGGCGCGTCCCAGGCAAGGAACTCAACCACAGTCATCACGGACGGCGTTTTCAGGAGCGCTACCATAGTGCAAGCCTATCACCCCAGCCGCACCCAGTGGTAGGCTTGATTCCGGCCGTCCCGGCCGCGGTGGATGGAAACAGGGATGCCGCGCAACCGGTCGCCCCCCAACCTCAAACCCCCACCCTGCCCTCCTTCACCCAATCCCGCAGCACGTTCTTCGCCAGCTTCCCCGTCGGCCCGTGCGGCAGCTCCTCAACAAACGCGATCGCATCCGGCAACCACCATTTCGGCACCAACCCTGCCAGGTGCAACCGCATCTCCTCCACCGTCAAAACAACCCCGGCCTGCGCCACCACCACCAGAAACGGCCGCTCCTGCCATTTCGGATGCGGAATCGCGACCACCGCGGCCTCCATCACGCCGGGATGCCGCAAAGCCGCCTCCTCCAACGCCTGGGAGCTGATCCACTCCCCGCCCGACTTCACCATGTCCTTGGCGCGATCCAGCAGATGCAGCGTGTTGTCGGGGTCGATCGCCGCGATATCCCCGGTCTCCATCCAGCCATCCGCGGTCTGGAACGCCACATCCGGCCGCCGGAAATAGCCGCCGGACACCCAGGCCCCGCGCACCTGTAACAACCCCGGCGTCTTGCCATCCCGAGGCACCGGCGCCCCGCGTTCATCGACGATCCGGATCTCATTGCCAAACAGCGGCTTGCCCTGGGTGCGCATCGCCGCGATCGCCTCATCATCGCCCAGGCAGGACGGCGCGAAGGACATGGTGGAACCCGAGGTCGTCTCCGTCATCCCCCACCCATGGATGGTGCGCACGCCGTAATCGCGCAGATAGGCCTCCATCATCGCAATCGGCGGCGCGGTGCCGCCCGAATAGAGCCGGTTCAACCGGCCCAGCCGCTGCCCCGTCTGCCGGCAATGCTCCAACACACCCAGCCAGATGGTCGGCACCCCCGGCCCGGCGGTGACGCCCTCCGTCACGATCAGCGCATGCAACCATTCCGTATCCGCCCGCCGCCCCGGCAGCACCAGTTTGGCACCATACATGGGGCCGAAGAACGGGATCGCCCAGCCGTTGCAATGGAAGAACCCCGGCACCGCCAGGATGGCATCGTCCGCGCTCAACCCCCAGCCATTGCCGCCGCCGGTGGACAAAGCCGACAGCACCGTCCCGCGATGCGAATAGAGCGCCCCTTTCGGCACGCCCGTGGTACCCGAGGTAAAACACAGCAGCGCCGCCGCGCGTTCATCCACCACCGGCCATGCAAACCCCGGATCGCCGGCGTCGATGAGGTCCTCGTAGCACAGGACCCCCGGCAGCGCCGTTGCCGGCATCAGCGCCCGCGGCGCCATGATCACGAACTGCTCCACCGTCTCCAACGACGGCAGCAACGACTCCGCCAGCGCCAGGGTATCGAGGTCAATGAACAGCGTCCGGTAACCGGTGAAGTTGATCGTATAGGCAATCTGCGCCGGCGGCAGGCGCGGGTTGGCGGTGTGCAGCACGGCGCCGATGCCGGTGACGCCGTAGAACAGTTCCAGGTGCCGGTGCGTGTTCCAGGCCAGCGAGCCCACGAACCCATCCGGCCCCAGCCCGGTTGCCGCCAGGGCCGAACCCAACCGCCGCGCCCGCGCCGCGACCTCGGCATACGACGACCGAACCGCCTCATCATGCCCATGCGAAACCACGGCAACCGCGCCGTAATTCAGCGCCCCGTGCTCCAGCACCGACGACAGCAGCAACGGAAAATCCTGGTTCAGTCCCAGCATGGCTCGACGTCTCCTTCGTTGCCCGGCATTCTGCGGACACCGATACCGGATCCGCAAATCGAGGGGATGAAACGTGGCAGGCTTGATGGATGGCAAGGTCGTGGTGGTCACCGGCGCCGGCGGCGGCGTGGGGCGCGAAATCGCGATCATGATGGCAGGCGAAGGGGCGAAGGTCATCGTGGCGGATATCGGCGCCTCCTTGTCCGGTGCCGGCGGGTCCGCCACCCCGGCGCAGCAGACCAAGGCCCTGATTGAGCAAAAAGGTGGCGCGGCCGAGGTCTGCACCGAATCCGTGGCCGCCTGGGGTTCGGCTCAGAAGATCATCCAGGCCGCGTTGGACCATTACGGCCGCATCGACGCGGTGGTGAACAATGCCGGCATCCTGCGCGACGGTATCTTCCACCGCATGACCGAGGACGACTGGCTATCGGTCATCGCCGTGCACCTGAACGGCTCGTTCTTCGTGTCGCGCGCCGCGGCTGAGCATTACCGCAAGCAGGAAAGCGGCGCCTTCGTCCACATCACCTCCACCTCCGGCCTGATTGGCAATATCGGCCAGGCCAATTACGCCGCTGCCAAGCTGGGGATCACGGCGCTGTCGAAGTCCATCGCGCTGGATATGCAGCGCTACAACGTGCGCTCCAACTGCCTGTCCCCCTGGGCCTGGAGCCGGATGACCAGTTCCATCCCGACCGCCACCCCGGAACAGGCGGCGGAGGTCGCGAAACTGCAGAAGATGACCCCGGACAAGAACGCGCCGCTGGCGGTGTATCTGTGCTCCGACGCCGCCAAGGACGTGACGGGGCAGGTGTTCGGTACCCGGATGAACGAGATCTATCTGTTCAGCTCCCCCCGCCCGATCCGCATCATGCACAACGCCGAAGGCTGGACGCCGAGCAGCATCGCCAGCCTCGCCGGCCCGGCGCTGGCCAAGAGCTTCATGCCGCTCGACACATCCGATCAGTGCTTCAACTGGGATCCGCTCTGAGGGCATTGGCACCATGGCGCGCCGCCTTCCCCCCGTCCTGATCGCCCTGATGGGTGCGCTGCTGTTCGGGCTGCCCGCGGGCCCGGCGGCGGCGCAGCCGAAACCGGCCGTGAAATGCCTGACCGGGCCAGCGCCCAAAACCTTCGGCGGGCAGAAATGGCTGGTCTACAGCTGTGACGACAACCGCACCGTCGTGGTGATCGTGTCACCGGACAGCCCGGCCGCGCCTTTTTATTTCGTCCTGGCCTCCGATGGCGTCGGCTACAAGGTGACGGGGGAGGGCAGCGGGTCCAAATCCGCCACCGAAAGCACGCTGAAAGCGTTGAAGCTGCTCACGGAATCCGAGATCCAGGGCCTGATTCAGGACACCAAGGTCCGCCATTGATCAGGCGAACCGAACCGTCACCGGCGGCAGCGGCGCGAATTCCACCGATATGGTGCCGGGCGCATCCAGCCAGACCGGGGGCGTGACGCTGCCCAGCATCACCGTCTGACCGGCTTTCAGGCCCCCGAACGCCGCCGCGACCTCGGAACTGGCCAGCCAGGCCAGGCAGTTGAAAGGATGGCCCATCAGATCCGACGACACGCCCTCATCCCTTAGCACGCCATCCACACTGATCCGCCCGCGCAGCGCGCCAATATCCAGACCGCGCCAATCCACCCCGCCCAAATCACCCACCACCGCCGCGCAATGGTACACCTGATCCGCGATCAGGGTCGGGGTTCCCAGGGTTTTCAGGTCATCATAGCGGTTCTCGACAATCTCGACCCCGGCGATCACCTCCGCCACCGCCTTGGCGGCCTGCGCGGCGGTGTAAGAACCCGGCGGCAAATCGTGGGCCAGGCGCACCGCGACTTCGCACTCCACGCCCGGCTTGATGAAGGCGGCAAACCGCAGATCAGCGTGCCCGCGATGGATGTTGCCGGCTTCCATGAATCCGGCGGCGGGCCCGGTCAGGCCGAGATAGGCCTGCATCCGCTGGCCGGTGGCGCCGATCTTGAAGCCCGCGGGGGACGCGGATCCGACGAGCCGGGCCAGGGCCCGCTGCGCCGCCGCGCCTTGTGCCACCGTTTCCGGCGCGAGGCCGGCCGCCAAAGGCTGGACGATCGTTCGATCCAGCCGGGTCTGACGCAAAAGGGCGGCAACGGCGGCGGGATCGAACGTCGACATCAGGGCCTCGTGAGTTCGTACAATGCGACGGCGGCGGCGGCGGACACGTTCAGGCTCTCGACCACGCCCTTGATGGACAGGCCCAGGACCTCATCGCAGGTCTCACGCGTCAAACGGCGCATGCCGTCGCCCTCGGCCCCGAGCACCAGCGCGATCCGCCGACCGGCGAAGGACGGGCCGGACAGGGCCTGGCCGTGCGCATCCAGGCCGATGCACCAGATATTGGCGGCCTTCAACGCGATGAGCGTGCGGGTGATGTTGACCGCGCGGATCAGCGGCAGCACCTCCAACGCACCAGAGGCGGCTTTCGCCAGGGCGCCGGTCTCATCGGGGGCATTGCGGTCCTGCACGATCACCGCGGCGGCACCGAAAGCAGCGGCGGAGCGCAGGATGGCCCCGACATTGCGCGGGTCGCTGACCTGATCCAGCACCACGATCGGGCCAGACTGTTCGAGGACCGACTGCAAGCTCGGCTGCGGCAACGGATCGGCCAGGAGCGCCGCCCCCTGATGCACCACATCGCGGCCCAGCAACTGGTCCAACCGCGCCCGATCCGTCCGTTCCGGCTGAATCGGCCAGGGTTGATTGAGGGCAGCGGCGACAACGGTTTCCGCTTCTTCCGTCAGCATGAGATGGCGCAGCCGGCGGGCCGGATTGGCCAGCGCGGCGGCGATGGCATGATGCCCGTAGAGCCAGACCGCACCCTTGGGGGCGTCGGGGGCATGGCGCGGCGCCTCGTCCCGGTCCCGCGGCGGACGGGGACCAGCGGAGCGGCCCTTCTGGCCATCGCGTTTGGGCCCGGACCTGAAGTCCCCGCGGGGCTTGTATCCGTCCTGGTCGCGCGGGCGCTCACGCTGATCGTCTCTGGCGGAGGCGGGGGCGCGCAATGTCTGCGGGCCGGGACCGCTTTGCAGGCGGGGCGGACGCGGCCCATCGCCGGCCTGCGGGCGCGGAGCCTGCGGGCGATCCCCGTAGGGACGGTCGCTGTGGGGGCGATCTCCTTGCGGACGATCCCCTTGCGAACGGGGGCCCTGCGGACGCGCGCCCTGGGGGCGTGGCCCCTTGTCACGGCCGCCGCCGCCATGGGGGCCGCCCTGAGGACCACCATGCCCCCCACCATGTCCCCCTGGGCCAGCCCCGCGCGGCGCGCCGGAACCGCTGCGATCGGGCGTGCGGGAAGAAGGACCGCCGGACCGCGAGGGCCCACGGTCAGAGGGAGGACGGCCGGCGCCGCCGGATTTGAAGCTGCTGGGAGGTTTCATCACCCAATCCTATAGCGGTCCGGCGGCCCTCTGCACAGGCGGCTCACAACGATGCCTGATCGTCCCTCGGCGCGGGACCACCGCATCGCCGGCCGCTCCAGCAGGATATGCACGATCAGCGCCAGGCCCAACGGTAGGACGGTCGCGGCCGGGATCCAAAAAACCGTGAATAATAAAGCATCCCCCGGCAACCACCAGGCGAGCAGAACCCCAAGACCTTTCTGAACCGGCTCGTTTATGAGGTAAAGGCCATATGACAGGCCCCCGAGCCACTGCGCCGCCGGGGCCCGCAACAGAGCCGCGAGCCAACCAAGACCCGGGCGATTGGGGCGATGCTGCGCGGCGAGGCACAGCGTCCAGACCAACGGTGCCGCGAGTTTCTCAGTCCCGCCCTGCCCCCAGCAGAGCCCCAGAACCGCCAGCAAGGTCAGGCAGTACCGCCCGCATCCGCCCATGCTGGCGATGCCCAGAGCAAAATAGGCCGCCTTGTTCGGCAGGAAGGCGCGGCTGAAATGCCATGCCGCGGGCGTCCAGGCGTCCCACCCCCACCCCAGCAGCGCCAGCCCCAGCCATGGGGCCGGACTGCCGCCTCGGCGTGGCATCACCACCAGCGCCAGAAGGTAGAACTGCCATTCGGTCGAAAGGCTCCAGGCGGCGCCGAGGAACCCGACCCAGGCGTCCGGCATCACGCCGTTCGGCACCAGACCATGCGTCATCGTGAGATGGGTCAGGACATAAGCCCGCCACTGGTCCGGCCATCCGTCCGACCAGATCGCGCGGGCCGGGCTGTCACCCGCGACCCAGGGCATGCGCTCGAACCCTGACGGCAGGCACTGCACCGCCATCGCCACCGCGAAAATCGGCAGAAATGCGGGATAAATCCGCAGGATCCGAGCCATCAGAAACGGCCGTGCGCGATAACCGAACCGCTCCAGGGAACGCGCGATCACCAGTCCACTGAGGATGAAAAACACATCGACCGCCGCCCCGCCATGGGACAGCAGCCGGGCGAGCCAGGACGGGATGACCGCGAAGGGCGCCATGTGGCTGACCATCACATAGACCGCGAGCCCACCGCGCAGCCCGTCGAGACATTCGAGACGCTTCATGCGTCCAGCATGCGCGCGCGATGGTTAACAAACCTCTAATACGAGGCGGAAAATCCCTCGTTTCGCCGGAGGTGTTGGCCCGGGGGTCTGGTCAGCCCGCCCCAAACGCGCGCTCCGCCCATCTCGCACGCCAGGTCTCGTACGGCAGGTCTGGCACGCCGCAAGTCTTGCACTCTGAAGCCTGTTAAGCTATAGCGGCCTATACCTCATTCTCCGATGTCTACCGGGGGGTGGCCTTAGCGGGCCGCCTCTTTTTGTTTTGGACCGCCCGCTTTGTCAGATACCGAACCCAACCACACGACCCTGGAAGCGCGTTTGACCGCGATCTTCGCACCCACGCTCGAATCGATGGGCTACGAAGTCGTGCGGATCGCCGTTCTGGGCCGTCAGCGGCCGACGGTTCAGATCATGGTGGACCGCGCCGACGGCGCCCCCATCACCGTCGAAGACTGTGAAACGGTCAGCTATCAGGTTGGCACCATGGTGCAGGTGGATGACCCCATGCCGGGCGCCTGGACGCTGGAAGTCAGCTCCCCCGGGATCGATCGTCCGCTGACCCGCGCCAAGGACTGGGTGCGGTATGCCGGACATCTGGCGCGCGCCGAAACGGTGTTCCCGGTCGATGGGCGCAAGCGTTTCTCCGGCATCGTGCTGGGCGCGGACGAAACCAGCGCGAAGATGCGGCTCGATGACGGCAAGGAGGTCTCGCTGCCCCTCGTCGATATTCGCCGTGCCAAGCTGGTGCTGACCGACGCGCTGATCGATGCGACCACCCAGTCACCGTTACCGAACTAAGCCCGACGTGAACTAAGCCCGCCGTAAACTAAGCCCAACGTAAACTAAGCCCTGACCGAAGAGGCATCCCATGGATACCGCCATCGCCCGCCCCGAACTTCTGCTGGTCGCCGACGCTGTCGCGCGGGAGAAGAATATCGAGCGTGAGGAAGTCCTCGAAGCCATGGAACAGGCCATCCAGAAGGCTGGCCGCGCCAAGTATGGCCACGAAAAGGACATTCGCGCCACGATCGACCGCAAGACCGGCGATGTGCGCCTGTCGCGCTGGACCGAGATCGTCGATACGGTCGAAAACGAAGAGACTCAGATGTCCGCGCAGGTCGCGCGCAAGCTGTTCCCTGAAAAATCCGTCGGCGAGCATATCGTCGACCCGCTGCCGCCCATCGATTTCGGCCGCATCGCGGCGCAGACGGCCAAGCAGGTGATCGTCCAGCGCGTGCGCGAATATGAGCGTAAGAAGCAATACGACGAATTCAAGGATCGCGTCGGCGAGATCATCAACGGCGTCGTCAAGCGGACCGAGTACGGCAATATGATGGTCGAGGTCGGCAAGGCCGAGGCGCTGCTGCGCCGCGATGAGCTGATCCCGCGCGAAAGCTTCCGCAACGGCGACCGCGTGCGCGCTTACATTTACGATGTGCGCGAAGAACCGCGCGGCCCGCAGATCTTCCTCAGCCGCACCCATCCGGGATTCCTCGCCAAGCTGTTCGCGCAGGAAGTGCCGGAAATCTACGATGGCATCATCGAGATCAAGGCCGTGTCCCGCGACCCGGGCTCGCGCGCCAAGATGGCGGTGATCAGCCGGGATTCCTCGATCGACCCCGTCGGCGCCTGCGTTGGCATGCGCGGCTCGCGGGTTCAGGCGGTTGTGCAGGAATTGCAGGGCGAGAAAATCGACATCATTCCCTGGTCGCCGCAGGCCGCCACCTTCGTGGTGAACGCGCTGGCACCGGCGGAAGTGACCAAGGTCGTGCTCGATGAAGAAGCCGGCCGCGTCGAAGTGGTTGTGCCCGATGAGCAGCTGTCGCTCGCCATTGGCCGCCGCGGTCAGAATGTGCGTCTGGCCTCCCAGCTCACGCGGTGGGACATCGATATTCTGACCGAGGCGGAAGAAAGCGAGCGCCGTCAGGAAGAATTCCGCCGCCGCTCCGGCCTGTTCGTCGAAGCGCTGGATGTGGATGACGTGATCGCGGCGCTGCTGGTGACCGAAGGGTTCAACACCGTCGAGGAACTGGCGTACACGCCGATTGAAGAAGTGGCGGCGATTGAGGGCTTTGACGAGTCGGTGGCCGAAGAGCTGATCCGCCGGGCCGAGGGCTTCCTGACCCAGCGCGACAACGAACTCGCGGAAAAACGCATCGCTTTGGGTGTGACCGACGATGTCGCCGCCTTCGAGATTTTCACCCCTGCCATGTTGGTGCAGCTCGGTGAGAAGGGCGTGAAGACGCTCGACGATCTGGCGGATCTGGCTGGCGATGAGCTGGTGGAAATCGTTGGCGCTGACCATATGGATGAAGAGACCGCGAATGACGTGATCATGGCGGCGCGCGCGCATTGGTTCGAGGACGAAGAACCGGCGGCCGAGGCCGAGGTCACCGAGGAGACAAGCCACGACTGACCTCGATCTTCCTGACGCCGACGCATTGGACGAGGAACCGGAAACCGGGCCTATGCGCCGCTGCGTGCTGAGTCGCGAGCGGCTGCCGAAGGAACGGATGATCCGTTTTGTCGTTGGGCCGGATCGGGTTCTGGTCCCCGACCTCGCCGCAAAGCTGCCCGGCAGGGGAATATGGTTGAGCGCGACGGGGGATGTGTTAGAACCCGCTCGCGCACCGGCTGACGGTCATCGGCAATTGGTGCGTGCGTTTGCCAGGGCTGCTCGCGGCCCGGTTTCCGTTCCCCCCGATCTCCCTGCCGTCCTGTCCGAGACATTGGTCCGGCGGATCGGCGAATTGCTCGGGCTTGCCCGCCGCGCCGGTCAGGTGATGGCCGGGTTTGAAAAGGCCCGGGAATGGATACGAGCCGATAAAGTGCGGCTGGTGTTGCAGGCGTCGGATGGGAGTGAGGCTGAACGGGCACGGTTTGTGTCTGGTCTTTCTCCCGATGTTCCGGTTTTCGACCCTTTGCCGGGTGCGGCGTTGGGGCGGATATTTGGACGAGATTTCGTGGTGCATGTCGCGATCGCACCCGGAAAATTGGGCGAGTCCCTCGCGATTGAAGCGGGACGGCTTGCTGGTTTGAGATATGGGGCGATCGCGGTCGCCGGGCGGGCAACCGCTGAAGTCGATGTAGAAGTGGGTGCCAACGGATAACATGAGCGAAGGCAACGATCAGGAAGGCGGTAAAGGCAGGCTCTCTCTGCGTCCCTCGGGACAGCTGGGATTGGGCCGCACCGTCGACGCGGGTTCCGTGCGGCAAAGTTTCAGCCACGGGCGCTCGAAAGTCGTGCAAGTGGAGGTGCGCAAGAAGCGTGCGCCGCTGCCGAACCCGGCCGCCGCCGCAGGCGCGCCGCCCCCCAGGCCCATGGGTGCGCCCCCGGCGCCCCGTGGCCCCAGCCCCGCCGCGCGTCCCGCGCCCGGCGCTGGCCGCGCGCTGACGGAGTCGGAACTCGCCGCTCGTCAGAAGGCGGTGCTCGAACAGCAGAAAGAAGCCGCGCGGCGCGAAGCTGAGCGGCGTGAGCAGGAAAAGATCTCCATCCTGTCGCAGGCCGAAGAAAACCGCCGGCGGGAGGAAGAAGCGCGTAAGGCGGCCGAAGAGGACGCCAAGCGCCAGCGCGAGGAAGAAGAGCGCGCCCGGATCGAGGCGGAAGCCCAGCGCGTCGCTGACGCGAAAGCGGCGGCGGCCGCTGTTGCCGCCGCGGCGGCCGGACGCCCTGTTGAAGACGATGAACCGGCCCCCGCTCCGGCGGTGACGGCCCGTGCGCCGGCTGGAACGCAGCCGGCCCGTCCGGGAGCGTCGGCGCCAGCTGCTGCCGCACCGGCGGCGAAGAAGCCCGCCGCACCTGGCACACCGTCGGCCGCTGATGCGGCGAATGAGACGCTGCGCCTGCGTCCGGGTGTCCGGGCGGAAGAAGACGATGATCGTGCGGTCCGCCGCCCAGGCCCGGGGGGCGTTCCCGCCCGCCGTCCGCCGGTTGTGGCACCGAAGAAGGGCGTCGACGATCGCCGCCGCGCCGGCCGCATCGACGTGCAGGCCGCGATCGAGGGTGATGACGACATCAAGTCGCGTTCGCTCGCCTCGGTGCGTCGTCAGCGTGAACGTGAACGCCGCCAGGCCGAATTGGAACGTCTGCGCGCCGATCAGGTGAAGGTGGTGCGCGATGTCGTGCTGCCGGATGCGATCACGGTGCAGGAACTGGCCAATCGTATGGCCGCGCGGACGCCGGACGTCATCAAGGCGCTGATGCGCATGGGCGTGATGGCGACCATCACGCAGTCGCTGGATGCCGACACAGCCGAGCTGGTGGTCGAGGAATTCGGCCATCGCGCCCGCCGGGTATCGGAAAACGACGTCGAAACCGGCCTGACCGGCGCGGAAGACATCGACGCCGATCTGCAGACGCGTCCGCCGGTCGTCACGATCATGGGCCATGTCGATCACGGCAAGACCTCGCTGCTCGACGCGTTGCGCTCCACCGATGTGGCGGGCGGCGAAGCGGGTGGGATCACGCAGCATATCGGCGCCTATCAGGTCGAAACCGCTGCCGGCAACCGCATCACCTTCATCGACACGCCGGGCCATGAGGCGTTTACCGCCATGCGGTCCCGCGGGGCCTCCGTCACCGATATCGTGGTGCTGGTGGTTGCGTCCGATGACGGCGTGATGCCGCAGACGATCGAAGCGATCAAACACGCGCAGGCGGCGAATGCGCCGTTGATCGTGGCCATCAACAAGATGGACAAGCACGACGCCAACCCGTCGCGGGTGCGGCAGGAACTGCTGCAGCACGATGTGGTGGTCGAAGAAATGGGTGGTGAAACCCAGGATGTGGAGGTCTCCGCGCTCAAGCGCACCGGCCTCGACAAGCTGGAAGAAGCCATCATGCTGCAGGCCGAACTGCTCGATCTGCGGGCCAATCCGGATCGTGGTGCCGAGGGTTCGGTGATCGAAAGCCGGCTGGATCGCGGTCGCGGTCCGGTGGCAACGATCCTCGTGCAGAAAGGCACGCTGAACCAGGGCGAGATCGTGGTGGCTGGCGGCGAGTGGGGCCGCGTGCGTGCCATGCTCGACGACAAGGGCCGCAGCCTGAAGACGGCGGGGCCGTCGATGCCGGTGGAAATTCTCGGCCTGAGTGGCGTGCCCAGCGCGGGCGAGCCGTTCGTGGTCGTGGAAAATGAGGCCCGGGCCCGCGAAATCACCGAGTTCCGCAATCGGCGCCAACGCGACCGGACGGCCGGTGCCAATACGCTGGCGCGCGGCACGCTGGATCAGATGCTGGCCCGCATTCAGGCGGGTGAGCAGAAGGAAGTCGCGATCATCATCAAGGCCGATGTGCAGGGCAGCAGTGAGGCCATTCAGGCCACGGTGCTGAAACTGGCGCATGAGGAAGTGCGGGTGCGGGTGCTGCTGGCCTCGGTCGGGCAGATCACCGAAAGCGACGTGCAACTGGCCAAAGCGTCCTCGGCCGTGATCGTGGCGTTCAACGTGCGCGCGACATCCCAGGCGCGGGAAATGGCGCAACGGGATGGCGTAGATATCCGCTATTTCTCGATCATCTACGACGTCGCCGACGATGTCGAAAAAATGGTCCGCGGCAAAGTGGCGCCGAAGGCCCGCGAAAAGTTCCTGGGCTACGCGGAAATCCGCAAGGTGTTCAACATCACCAAGACCGGCAAGGTCGCGGGCTGCATGATCACCGAAGGCCTGGTCAAACGCGGCACCGGCGTGCGGCTGCTGCGCGACAACGTGGTTATTCACAGCGGGGAACTCACCCAGCTCAAGCGCTTCAAGGACGATGTCCGCGAAGTGGCGCGCGGGTATGAGTGCGGCTTGTCCTTCGCCAACTTCCAGGATCTGCAGGAAGGCGACGTGGTCGAGTGCTTCGAAGTGGAGATGGTTCCGGGTTGAAGAAGCCAGCCGCCGGCCCCACCCAACGGCAATTGCGCGTGGCGGAGGAAATCCGCCACGTGCTCTCCGGGGTTTTTGGCCGCCATGAATTCCGCGACCCTGAACTGGCCGCCGCGGAGATCACCGTCACCGAAGTGCGCATCGGGCCTGACCTGAAGCGGGCCACCGCGTTCATCGCCCGGCTGGGGCGTTCGGATGTGGCGGATTTGCTCCCCGGGTTGAAGCGGGCGACCCCCTATCTGCGCGGCCAGATGGCCAAGGCCATGAAGCTGCGCATCGTCCCCGATCTGTCGTTCCAGCCGGACACGGCGCTGGATTACGCGATGGAGATCAACAAACTCATGCGCAACCCGGTGGTGGCGCGGGATTTGGTGAAGCCGATCGAGGACGAGGACGTCTGATCGAGGCGGGCGGTGGTCGGGCCTCCGCTTCAAATCCGGATGCCGGCGGATGCGACTCGATCCCACGCGATCCGGGCCTGGGCCGCGCGCCGGTCGTCTTCGTCCATCCGATTGACGGCATCCGACAAATAATCGTGCCGAATGGCCTGGATGACCGACAGGCGTACCCCCTGCATGGAAATGCGATCTTCCGGGAGGCCGGGGGGACGCGGTAGGGTGGGCTATGACCGACCTACGCATTGAAGCCTTCGCGCATCTCCGTCAGCTCGCCGCCCGACCGGACGCGCGGCGGATCACCCCGTTATTCGCCCGCGATCCCGCCCGCGCCACGCGCTTTCGGGCGGTGTGGGGCGATCTGACGGTGGATTTTTCCAAATCCTCGATCGATGACGCGGCCTTGGAGGGGCTCTTCCACCTCGCCGCGGCGGCCGATCTGGAAGGGTTCCGACGCCGGCTGTTCGCGGGCGAGAGGGTGAACCCCACCGAGCATCGCGCCGCCATGCACATGGCCTTGCGCGCCCCGGCCGCCGCCGGGCTGCGCGCCAGCCTGGCCAGCGGCACCGATGATGCCAGCGCCCTGGTCGCGGCGGAACGCAATCGTATGCAGGCCTTCGTGGAAGCCGTGCATGCCGGCCGCAAAGCGAGCGCCACCGGCGCGCGCTTCACCCATGTCCTCGCCATTGGCATCGGCGGCTCCGACCTTGGTCCGCTGGTCGCGACCGAGGCGCTGACGCTGGGCCGCACGGATGCGCCAATGCAGGCGCGGTTCCTGTCCAATGTCGATGGGCATGCGTTCATTCATGCCACCAAAGGCCTGGACCCCGCGCGGACGCTGGTGCTGGTGGCTTCCAAGACCTTCACCACCCAGGAAACGGTGATGAATGCGCGCGCCGCCCGGGCCTGGATCGCCGGGGCGCTGGGCGAAGCCGCGGTGCCGCTGCATTTCGCGGCCTTGTCGACCAACCTCACCGCCGTCGCCGCCTTTGGCATCACCGTCGATCATACCTTTGGGTTCCGCGATTGGGTGGGGGGGCGCTATTCGCTCTGGTCGCCGGTCGGGTTGGCGATCGCGCTGGCCGCCGGCTGGGGCCCGTTCCAATCCATGCTCGATGGCGCCTGGGCGATGGACCAGCATTTCCGCGACGCGCCCCTGCGTGAGAACCTGCCCGTGCTGCTGGCGCTGGTTGGCATCTGGCACGTCAACGCGCTGGGCTGCGACACCCAGTGCGTGCTGGCCTATGACGATCGCCTGCGCCGCCTGCCCGCGCATCTCCAGCAGGTGGAAATGGAGAGTAATGGCAAGCGCGTCACCCTCGACGGCACCCTGACCGGTTGGGACACCTGCCCGGTCCTGTTCGGCGAACCCGGGACCAATGCGCAGCACAGCTTCATCCAACTCGTCCACCAGGGCACGCGCACCATCCCGGTCGATTTCATCCTCGCCGCCAACGCCGACCACGACCGTCCCGACGCGCATCGGGCGCTCGCCGCCAATGCCTTCGCCCAGGCCGAGGCCCTCATGGTCGGCAAGACCGAGGCCGCGATCCGCGCCGAAATGGCGGACAAGGGCGCATCCCAGGCCGATATCGACGCCATCGCACCGCATCGCGTCGCGCCGGGCGAACGGCCGTCCAACACCATCCTGTTCTCCCGCCTGGACGCGTTCAGCCTGGGTCGGCTGATCGCGCTCTACGAACACAAGGTCGCGGTGCAGGGCTGCCTGTGGGGCATCGACAGCTTCGACCAGTGGGGCGTGGAACTCGGCAAGGTGCTGGCGGGTGGTATCCTGCCGGAACTGACGCCCGGCGCGGCGCCCGGCACGCATGATGCCTCGACCAACGGCCTGATCACCCGATTCCGCGCGCTGCGCGGCGAAGCCTGAGCCGCATGGCAGCCATTCGCATCCTCTCGGAAACCACCGTCAACCGCATCGCCGCCGGGGAGGTGATCGAACGCCCGGCAGCGGCGGTGAAAGAACTGGTCGAGAATGCGATGGATGCCGGCGCCACGCGCATTTCGGTCAGCCTCACCGGGGGTGGCATCGACCGGATCGAGGTCACCGACGACGGCACCGGCATGAGCCAGGCCGATCTGGCACTGGCGGTGCTGCGGCATGCGACGTCGAAGCTGACGGACGATATGCTGGTCCGGATTTCCAGCCTTGGGTTCCGCGGGGAGGCCTTGCCCTCCATCGGCGCGGCGGCGCGGCTGCATATCACCTCCCGCCCCAGGGCACAGGATCACGCCGCCAGTATTCTGGTTGAAGGCGGACGCGTCGGGGAGGCTGGGCCGGCTTCCGGCGCGCCTGGCACGCGGGTGGTGGTCAGCGATTTGTTTTATGCCACGCCGGCGCGGCGCAAATTCCTGAAAATCCCCCGTACCGAAGGCGATCATGCGGAGGCCGCGGTGCGGCGCCTGGCCTTCGCCGCGCCGCATGTGGCGTTCCGGATGGAAAGCGATGGGCGGGTGGCGTTTGACCTGCCGGTGCAAGACCGCGCCGCTCGGGTTGCCGCTTTGCTTGGCCCGGATGCGGCGGCAGCGATGATCCCGATCGATGTTGAACGAGGGGATATTCGGCTGAGCGGCTTCGTCTGCTCCCCCGCCGTGAACCGCGCGACCGCCGCCGCGCAGAGCCTGGTTGTCAATGGTCGGCCCGTGATGGACCCGGTTTTGAAAACCGCCGTGCGGGTGGCCTATCGCGATGTCATCGCATCCGGCCGACATGCGGTGGTGGCGCTGTATCTGGACCTGCCGCCCGACGAGCTCGACGTGAACGTGCATCCGGCCAAGACCGAGCTTCGCTTCCGCGACGCCGCGGCCGTGCGCAGCCTTGTTATCGGCGGGATCGGCCGGTTGCTGTCGGGCGCGGCGGGCACCGATCTGCCAGCGCCCGCGATGATGCATCACCGGCCGTCTTTGCACCTGATGCAGTCAAGGCCCTCCGGCGGTCATGGCGGCATCCGGTCCCTGCCCTTGCCTTTGCCCGTTCCGGTGGCAGGGGGGTTCGCCGAAGCGGGCATCCTGCCGTTGCACGCCGAACCGATGGCGCGGACTCTGGTGGCTCCTGAAACCCGCTCCCCGCATCCGCTCGGCGCACCGGTGGCGCAGGTGCTGGATACTTACGTGCTCGCCGTCGCGGCGGACGATTCGCTGGTGCTGGTGGATCAGCACGCCGCGCATGAGCGACTGATGCATGAAGCCATTCGCAATCAGATGCTTGAAGGCGGCGTTCGCACCCAGCCCTTGCTCCTGCCGGCGGTGGTTGATCTCCCGATCGCCGACGCATCACGTTTGCTGGCGCGCATGGAAGAACTGGCGTTACTCGGGCTGGAAATCGAAGGCTTCGGTCCTGGCGCCATTCTGGTGCGCGCTCTGCCCGCTGCTTTGGGGGCCCCCGAACCTGGGCCGCTGCTACGCGATCTGGCCGACGAATTGGAAGAGTTGGACGAGACGACCGCTTTAGCGTCCCGACTCGATGCGGTCGTGGCGCGGCTGGCGTGTCACGGCAGCATCCGCGCCGGGCGGCGGTTGAACGTGGCGGAAATGGACTCGCTTCTGCGCCAGATGGAGGCGACGCCGCGCGCCGCGACCTGCAGCCATGGGCGGCCGACATTTCTGAAACTCACCAAGCTCGATATCGAGACGCTGTTCGGGCGGCGATAGCCCATGGACCGCGCGACGGGGCTGGGCAGCCTGGCGCTGCTTCTATGGGCGACATTGGCCGTGCTGTCGCGCATCGCGGCCAGCGTGCCGCCATTTCAATTGACGGCGATGGCTTTCGGCGTCTCCTCGGTGCTGGGACTGGCGTGGCTGGCGGCACGCGGCGAACTTGGGGCCCTGCGCCAGCCACCCCTGGTGTGGCTGCACGGCATTGGCGGGCTGTTTGGCTACCACGCGCTGTTCTTCGCCGCTTTGGCCTATGCCCCGGCGGCGGAGGCAAATTTACTGAATTACCTTTGGCCTTTGCTGATCGTGGTGCTTTCGGCGCCGCTGCTCGGGTTGCGGCTGTCGGGGCGGCATATCGCCGGCGTGGGGATCGGGTTGGCCGGCTGCCTGCTGCTGCTGGCGCGGGGGGCGAACTTCGATTCCGGTGCGCTGTTCGGCTACGCCTGCGCGGTGGGCGCGGCGATGACCTGGGCGGTTTATTCGGTGCTGGCCCGGCGGCTGCGGCGCGTGCCGACACAGGCGGTGGTTGGGTTCTGCGCCGGGACCGCCGTGTTGGCGGCACTGGCCCATGCGGTGTTCGAGACGACGGCCCGGCCCGGATGGCCGGTGCTGGGTTCGGTGCTGCTGCTCGGGATCGGGCCGCTTGGGATCGCTTTCGCCTTGTGGGATGTGGGCATGAAGCGGGGGGACCCAAGGCTGCTGGGCACGCTGGCCTATGCGACGCCGGTGGCTTCGACCCTGACCCTGGGGCTGGCGGGGTTCACATCCTTATCGGGCGTGACCATCGCCGCGGCGCTGTTGGTCGCGGCGGGGGGGTGGATCGCGGCGCGCGCGGGGTGAGGCGGGCGCGCCGCGGGGGGTGCGCAGGCTACGAACGCGGCACCAGACCCAGCCATTGGCCCAGACGCACGAATTGCGACCTGATCACCGCCCATAGCAGCGAAGTCGCCGACAGCGGCACCGGCGCGGGCATGGGGTTCGGCCGCACGGGCTGTGGGGGGGGCGGCGCGACAGCGGGGGCGGGTTCGGCCGAAGCCGCGGCTTCCACCACCGGTTCGGGTTCCGGCGCCACCGGCTCCGGCCCTTCGTCCTTGGCGAATTCGTCAGCGCAGCGGCGGGCGAAGTCGGCCATGATCACGTTGGCCACCGCCGTGCCGCCAGCGCGGGCGAAATCGGCCAGCACGCCGCCGAGTTCCGCATCCGAGACAATCTTCACGATGGTCGTGGGCGTTGCCGCCGCCGGATCATCATGCAGGCTGAAGCCCACCTTCACCCCGATCCGCGCCGCCCGCAGGTCGGCGTTGCCGCGGCCGACAACGCTGCCGGTGCAGGCGTCGAAATCGAAGTTGCAGGTGGCCTTGCCCTTGAAGGCGATCTTCTTCGGGCCGAACGACACCACCATGCCACCGGGCCAGGACCCGTCTTCCAACTGCGGCTCCAGCACAGCGCCGGGCATGCAGCCGGACATGCGCGGCACATCGGCGAACCGGCGGATGACATCCGCCGGCTTACCTGGAACCTTGAATTCCCCCTCGAAATGCATGGCGGCTTACGAGGCCCGGCGTAGCAGCGGGGCCTTGCTGACTTCGCCGAAGTAGACCTTGGCATAGGGCTCGGTCGGAGTGCTCGGCGACACGCGGGCGTCGATCAGATAGAGCCCGCCTTTGGCGAGACCCACCTTGATCGCCGCGCCCACTTCGGAGGCATCGTTCAGCTGCACGCCGTCACCGCCGAAGGCTTTGGCGATCGCGACGAAGTTCGGGGATTCCCATTGCGCCAGCTTCTCGTTGAAGCCTTTCGCCACCAGCTTGTGGACCTCGGCGCCGTAGCCGGCGTCGTTCCAGACGACCAATGTGATGTCCAGCTTCTCGCGGACCATGGATTCCAGTTCCTGGATGTTGAACAGCATGCTGCCATCGCCTTCGATCGCGACATGCTTGCGGCCGGGGTTGCCGGCGGCGGTGCCGATCATGACGCCGATGCCCTGGCCGACGGCGCCGAAATTGTAGGAATACTGGATCTCCGCCCCTTTCGGCAGCGGCATGTACATGCCGACCCAGGAGAAGAAGTGGCCGGCACCGCAGGTGACGAGGACATCGTCCGGCAGCGCGGCGCCGATGTTGGTCGCCAAAGCGCGGGGGTCGAGGCCGTCACTGGGCGGGGTGAAGACATGCGCCGGCGCATCCAGAATGGCGCGGTTTTCGGCGGTGCGCATGCCCTCGCTACGGACCTGTCTGGCTTCCAGCGCTTCGTTAATGGCGGCGATGGCTTTGCGGCCGTCGGCCTGGACGTACAGGCCGGGGATGACGCCGATTTCTTCCGGCATCGGCTTGATGTCGATGCGTGCGACCTCGGCGGAGGGGAAGATCAGCCCGCCTTCGGTGGTGTAGTAGCCGAGCTCGGCGCCGACACCGAGGACGAAGTCGGCTTCGGCCAGCAAATGCTCGGTGGGCGCGGAGGCGAAGGCGCCGGAAATGCCGACATCCCATTCTTCGCCGGCGAACAGGCCTTTGCCTTGCAGGGAGGTCGCGAGCAGCGCACCGATACGATCGCCGAGCTTGACGATCTCGTCCTTCGCGCCGGCCATGATGGCGCCGCGGCCGCCGACGATGACGGGGCGCTTGGCGGCGATCAGCTTCTCGATCACCGGGGCGAGTTGGTCGGGGTTCGGGGTTTCGATGCGGCGCGGCAGGAACTGGGTGGAGGGGCGATATTCATAGTCCCAGTCGAAATCTTCTTCCTGCAGGTCCATCGGCAGGTTGAGCAGGACGGGGCAGCGGTTGATGCGCGCGGCGTAGAAGGCCTCGGCGATTTCCTCGGCCATGTTGTCGAGGCTGGTGACGGTGTGGAAACGGGTGTTGCAGGCTTCGACGAAGCGCTTCTGATCCATCAGCTGGGTGCGGTTCTTGGACCCCTCGGCGATGTGACCGGCGATCAGCACGACCGGGGTCTTGCCGCGATAGGCCGCGATCAGGGAGGTTCCGCATTGGGTCAGGCCGGGGCCGCAGGTGACCATGGCGACGCCGACCTTGCCGGTGGTGCGGGCGTAGCCGTCGGCCATCGACACGGCCATGGCTTCATGGCGGGCGCTGTAGCCACGCACCGCCGGGTCGCGGCAGAACGCGCCCCAGAGCCACATATTGCCGTCGCCCATCAGGCCGAAGAACTTGTCCACGCCCTCGGCGCGCAGCGATTGGGCGATGGCTTCATATGCTTTCATGGTGTTTTGTCCCCTGGGCGTGGCGTGTTCGATTGATGGCGGGGAGTATAGGCCCGGCTTTGCGGCGCGGCCAATCCTGCGGGTTCGCTCTTGCGCCCCGGACAGGCCGGCAACACGGTTCGCCGCCCATTTCCGCATGGCCATGGCCGGTGATAGGATGGACCCTCGGGATGGGGGTCATGATGCGGGCTATTTTCGGATTTCTGGCGGTGTGGCTCGCGGCGGCTGGGCCCGCCCAGGCAAAGGACCTGACCCCCATCACGCTGGTGCAGAGCAGCCTCAGTTTCAATTTCGTGCCGCTGTATATCGCGCAGACCGAGGGCTATTTCACTGAAGAGGGCCTGAAGGTCGATGTCGTGCTGGCCGGCGGCGGGCCGAAGGCGATGACGGCGCTGCTGGGGGGCGGCGGGCAGTTCTCGGCCTCGGTGCTGCTGGACGGGATGATGGCGCATCGCAAGGGGCTCGACGATGTCAGGGCCTTCGCGACACTGTCGTATTTCTTCAATCCGATGGTGGTGCGCGCCGACGTGGCCAAGGCGCGCGGGCTGTCGCTGGATATGCCGCTGAAAGAGCGGGTGACGCTGATGAAGGGGCTGAAGCTGGCGATCACCACGCCGGGCGCCAGCTCCGACATGACGGTACGGTATCTGGCGATCACGCATGGCCTGTCGCCGGACCGGGATTTCCAGATCGTGCCGCTGGGCGGCATGCAGTCGCAGATCGCCGGCATGCAGGCGGGCCAGGTGGATGGCTGCGCCTGCCTGCCGGGCGTGGATATCCTGACCAAGCAGCAAGGGCTGACGGTCGATCTGGTCAAACCGGGGGAGCTGACGGAGCTCGACGGCACCACCTACGGCACGCTCTACGGCCTGGCCTCCTACAACAAGGCGCATCCGGAGGTCGCACGGGCCATGGCGCGGGCTATGGTGCGGGCGACGATGCTGATCGCGCGCGATCCGGATGCCGCGCGCAAGGCGTCGCGGGCGTTCTTCAAGGAAATGGACGAGCAGACCTTCCTGGCATCCTGGGCGACCTATCTTCCCTATATCCCCAAAACCCCCGACATCACCCCGGATCATTTCGACCGGGAGCTGGCGTTCGAGAAGGTGGTGATGCCGCCCGCCGCCTTTAAGCCGGTGGCATTCGAGGAGGCAGTGGACGTGTCCTTCGTGCGCGCGGCGATCAAGGACCTGGCGAAATGAACGACACGCCGTTAATCGAATATCGCGGCATCGCGCGCCGCTTCACCACTAGGCGCGGCACCGTCACCGCCTGTGAGAACGTAGATCTGACGGTGCGGGAGGGGGAGTTTCTGGCCGTCGTCGGCCCATCTGGCTGCGGCAAATCGACGCTGCTGAACATGGCCGCAGGACTGCTGCAGCCCAGCGCCGGGCGCGTGTTCTACCGCGGCACGCCAGTGGCGGAGCCGAACACCCGGGTTGGCTATATGACCCAGCGCGACACCCTGCTGCCCTGGCGCACGGTGGAGGACAATATCGCCCTGCCCTTGCGCTTCCACGGCATGGCCGGCCCAGCGCGGCGTGCCCGGGTGGAAGAAATGCTCGCCGCGGTCGGGCTGACCGGCTTCGCGCGTTCCTTCCCCGGCGAACTCTCCGGCGGCATAGATCGGAAGAGCGTCGTGTAGG
>CAIXEA010000122.1 GCA_903918315.1 uncultured Acetobacteraceae bacterium
CCAACACATCGGAAAAACGCATCCGACGGATCCCTTCGTGAATGCGTGCCCGGTCCATCTGTGCCCCCGTTCCTCACAGGGCAGATGACCGGACACGTCACGAGCTACAAACACCGGACAGATCACGAGCTAGCCACAGTCGCGCATAATCACATTGACACGGGGTTCGGCCGCCCCATACGGTCAGGGATGGTCAGGTTTTCCACCATCGCAGCGAACCGACGCCGGCGCCCCCTCGTGGCGCGGTTGGAATCGCGCGGTTCGTGGATGGGGATGCCGGCCGCCTAACGCCGCCGCCCGACAATCGACCGCCTTTTCACCCCCGCCAGGCACCGCCGGCGGGTTTTTTCGTGTCGGCGCGGCCTGGCTTCAGGAGACCCGCCATGATCCCCGCCCTGTTGCCCAATTTCGTTAGAGCCGACCTGTCATTCTCTCATGGGGAGGGGGCGCGTTTGTGGACGGATGATGGGCGCACTTTTCTCGATTTCGGCGCTGGTATCGCGACCAGTTCGCTTGGGCACGGCCATCCGCATCTGGTCGCCGCGATCGCCGAACAGGCGGCGAAGGTGATGCATGTGTCCAACCTCTGGCGCATCCCGCAAGCTGAAACGCTGGCCCAGCGGCTGGTCGACAACTCCTTCGCCGACAGCGTGTTCTTCTGTAATTCCGGCGCCGAGGCGAATGAGGGCCTGATCAAGATGATGCGCAAGGCCATGGCGTCCTCCGGCCGGGCGGAGCGGCATCGGATCATCTGTTTCGACGGCGCGTTTCATGGCCGGACGCTCGGAACCCTGGCCGCCGGCAGCAACCCGGCCTACCGGCGCGGGTTCGGCCCCGTGCCCGCGGGCTTCGACCACGTGCCGTTGAACAGCATGAACGCGGTGCGTGACGCGATCGGGCCGGAGACCTGCGGCATCCTGATCGAACCCATTCAAGGCGATGGCGGCGTCCGGCAAGCCGATCGGCGGTTCCTGCGGGCGCTCCGGTCGGTGTGCGATGAGTATGGGATCCTGTTGGGCCTCGATGAGGTGCAGACCGGCATGGGGCGAACCGGCACCCTGTTTGCCCATGAGCAAGCGGGCATCGCGCCCGACGTGATGGCGCTGGCCAAGGGGATTGGCGGCGGCTTCCCGCTGGGCGCGGTTCTGGCGACGGAGGCGGTGGCCAAACATCTCACCCCCGGCACCCATGGGACCACCTTCGGGGGCAATCCGCTGGCCTGCGCGGCCGGCAATGCGGTGCTGGACGTGATTTTGGCGCCGGGATTTCTGGCGTCGGTGCAACGCAAGGCCGACATCCTGAAAGCCGGGCTGACCCGGCTGGTCAACGACCATTCCGGCGTGTTTTCCGAGGTGCGAGGCGACGGGCTTTTGCTGGGGCTGCGCTGCGTCGGGCCGCAAGCGGAGATTCTGGCGGCATGCGCGGCCGAAGGGCTTCTGGCCTTGCCCGCCAGTGAGAACGTGCTGCGCCTGGCGCCGCCGCTGGTGATCAGCGACGACGATTGCGATCAGGCGCTGCGGAAACTCAGGCGCGTTTGCGGATCATCGCGCGGATTCAGGCGCGTTTGCGGATCATCGCGCGGATTCAGGCGCGTTTGCGAATCATCGAGGTGATTTCGCCCATGGGCTTGCCCGAGGCGACGGATCGTTCGCGGTCCTGCGCCTCGATCGCGGCGCGGGCGTCGTCCGCGCCGTCCAGGCCTTCGAGCACGGAGCTCAGAACCTTGCGGTTTGAGCTGATGGTTCCGTCGGCGTAAGTGATGTCGAACAGCACGAAGGTGCTCAAAGACCGTTTTTTCATGACTTGAAGTCCTTTTGCACCGGCAATGGGAATCAGGCGGGCTGCGATCCCTCGGCATCCGGCTCTGGCGCGGGTGGCGCGTCCAGTTCGGTCTTGCGTCGCTGGGCCGCTTCTTCACGTTCCCGCAGCTTGTTGTCTTTTTTCGCCTGTTTATTGCGATCGCGTTCAGCACGTTGCTGATTATAATTTGGCTTGAAGGCCATCGGCGCCTCTATGTGTCGTGCGGGAAGGGGGGGCGCGATCAGCCCAAAGCGCCGGTCCGCGAGATCAGGCGGCTTTCCGACAGAACCCGTTCGTGTCCGTCGGTCGCGTGCTTCACCCGGTACTGCAATTCCCGGTTCTCGCTCGGCATCTGCCGTTGGATTTTGTATTTTCCATACGGAACGTTCGTATCGCCGGCACCCGGCACGAAATCGACAACCTGTCCGACTGCGAATTTGTAGTTGGCCATGCTGTCTCCTGTACCCGGTGCCGGCGATTAAACTTTAGCCGGCCTTGAGGTTGACCGCGGAGGTCTTGCCCTGCTGGCCCTTTTCCAGGTCGAACGAAAGCTTCTGGCCTTCATTCAGCTGGCCCATGCCCGAGCGTTCCACCGCGGAAATGTGTACGAACACGTCCTTGGAACCGTCGTCGGGCTGGATGAAACCATAACCCTTTGTTGCGTTAAACCACTTAACCGTGCCTTGCGACATGGTGATACTCCATTAAAATCGGCGACCCACGCGATTGTGGGCCGAAATGCTTTCCAATTTTGGGGGCACCGGAGATGCGACGAGGCCGCAAGGGAAGGTACAATCGGCCCGCGCTGGAAAACGCCGCGCTCGGGGGTATGGTCGCGTGCAGGAGGGTTTGCAAGGAAAATCGCCCTCATGGCAGGCGGCACCCGCCGGGCCGCTTTCTCAATTCTGTAATTTTTGCTGGGCCGGGCTGAGTTTTGGCGGCAATCGCGACGCGATCACAAGGGTCATCAACGAGAACGCCAGCGCCAGCAGATAGGCGTTGTGCAGCGATCCGGCGATGACCGAAGTCAAATGCGCCACCTGCTCCGCGGGCATCGCGGCCCGACTCCCGGCATCGAGCAGCCGATCGGCCGCGGCTGGCGCGGCGGGGTCGAGGCGGAGCATGGTGGCGTTCAGGACCGCGCCGCACCCCGCCGCGCCGGCGGACTGGCCGACAAAACGCAGGAACATGTTCGACGACGTCGCCGCCCCCCGCTGCCGCCAGGGCACCGAGGCCTGGATGGAGACGCTGAAGACCGTGTTACAGAACCCCATCCCGATCCCCATGATGAAGGACGCGGTCGCCGCCCAAAGCGGGCCGTCGGAGGGGGAGAGCACGGTCAGCATCAGGCAGCCCGAAGCCAGGGCGATCGCGCCGATAACGGCGACGAAGCGGTAGGACGTGCGCACCATGATCCGCGCACCGATGATGCTGGCCAGCGCCCAGCTCACCGACATTGCCCCCAACACCAGCCCGCCGGCCAAAGCCGATCGGCCCATGGCGCCCTGGACATAGGCGGGCAGGAAGGCGGATACGCCCATCATCGTCGCGCCCGTACCGCAACTGCCGAGGCTGCCGATGACGATGATGCGCATGCGCCATAGTTCCAATGGCAACATCGGCTCCTGCGTCGTCGCCTCATGCAGGATCAGCGCGGCCAAAGCCAGGCCGCCGATGCCGATGACGGCCAGCAAGGTGCCACGATCCAGGCTGCCGCCCTGCACGAAGGCCAGCATCAGCCCGCCGAACGCGACCAGCAGCAGCAGGGAGCCGAGCCAGTCGATCTTATGCTGCCGCTGCTCCACCGTTTCCCGCAGGAAGCGGGCGATCATGATGACGGCGGCGATGCCGATGGGAATATTGACCCAGAAGACGCTGCGCCAGCTGACCTGTTCGGTCAGGAAGGCACCCAGGGACGGCCCGATGACGGCCGAGACCCCGAAGACACTGGACACCAGCCCTTGAATCTTCGCCCGCTCCGTCGGGGTATAGATATCCCCCAGGATCGTGGCCGCGATCGGTTGGATGGCCCCCGCGCCAATCCCCTGCAAGGCCCGGAACCCCACCAAGGCCGGCATGCTCCAGGCAAAGCCGCACAGGGTCGAGCCAAGCAGAAACAACCCCGCCCCGGTGAAGAACACCGGCTTGCGCCCATATAAATCGGCCAGCCGGCCGTAGATCGGGATGCTCACCGCCTGGGTCAGAAGATAGATGGTGAAAATCCAGCTAAACAGGCTGAAGCCCCCCAGAGACCCCACGATGGTCGGAATGGTGGTGGCGACGATGGTACTTTCGACCGCGGCCATGAAGGTGGCCATCAGGCAGGCGGCCAGCACCAGGGTACGGCCGCGCGCCGCGGCGTCGCGCAGACGTGGGGCCTCGGTCGAGGCCTGGGTTCCGTCATCCGGCATGGTATGTCCTGTCACCCTCTTCGCATAATGGTTCTGTCACCGCCTCGGGAGGCCCGCAACCGCCCGCCGCGTCACAAAGCGGTCTCCCAACCGGTTTGTCCTTTCCGGTTGGGACCCGGGCATGTCCGGGCGCCTCCGCAATTGCATGAGCCCCGACCGATGGCGCCCCTCCGACAAAGGCAAACCGGGGGTAAGTCCGCGTTTTGACCACGGAGGACGCGGAGTATGCGCGGCGTTGCGCGGAGGCCTCCCCCGGACCGTCTGACAAGCCGGTCCGCCGATGATCCCTTTTCTGTGCCCCCCTGGCTGCCTTCACCAAACCAGACCGCCCCCGAACCTGCCCGCACTGATCCTCCGCGTAACTCCGCGCAC
>CAIXEA010000123.1 GCA_903918315.1 uncultured Acetobacteraceae bacterium
CCTCGCGGTATTCTGGGGCCCGCACCGGCTGGCAAGCTATGGCGCGGATGGCACCCTCACCGAGACGGAAAGACAGGCCGCATGACACGCTTCCATCGCAGCCGCTTTGTGCCGGGCCAAGGCCCGGCACAAAGCACGAACGAAGCGGACAGATCATGAGCTACATAAACCGGACAGATTGATTAGCTAGCGACATGGGCAAGCCGGCTGCTGATGGGCACAAAAAAATCCGCCCCTGGTCAGGGGCGGATTGATTGCTGCTCGATCGCTGCAGACGTCAGACGGTCTTCTTGCGCCGGCGTGACAGCCCGACGCCAGCGAGACCGGCGCCAAGGATCGCGAGGGAGGCTGGCTCTGGCACGGACCTCGTCGGGGTGGCTTCAACGATGAAGTTGAATTCCCCGGCTGCACCATTGGCCAGCGCGACAACCTGTCCAGTGATGACATTGACGCCCTGCGGGATGAAGAAGGTCCCGGAGCTCATGAAAGAACTACTCAGCGCACACGATATGTCGGACCCGCAGTCGATACCGGTGAGGACCTGCCCAAGATCGCTGTTGAAGCTGTAGATCACCGGATCTGAGGTATAACCATTCGACTGTCCGAGCTGGCCAGCCGGGGTCAGGATGCTGCTCGCCGGTGTCATCGGCGTGCCGTTATCAAACAACTGGAACTGGTCACCCGACAGTTCGGCATCGGTGATCGTCAGAAGACCACCGCCCGGGCCCAGGGTTATGGTCCAGGCACCCTCTGGAGCTGGCACCGCCGGCGCCGTCCCACTGGGCAGGATCGGACCATTCGTCCCGGTCGCACCAGTGAACATCAGCGTCGTCAGAGGGTTATTAATCGTCGCCTGGCCGCCAATCGTTGCACCGCTGCCGGTACTTTGGGTGCCGCTGCCAAAGGTGCCCGTATACCACTGACCCGCCGTAATCGTATCAGCCGGGTTAGCCTGCGCGGAGACAGCCGCCACACTGAACATCGCGGTCGCGACGCCGGTAAGAATGGCGTTTCTGAAAGTCATAGTGCCCCCATTTCGTTGCAAAACCCCGGATTGTATCACTTTGGGCCGTTTGCGGCGGCCATCGCGTTCTGTTGTAGACAAGCAAGCACTGTGCCATTCGTGTTTTTCCAATTTGAATCAATTCATTATCACTTTTAGGCGTCGCTGAGATGCGGGATTGAACGCCCGAGTGTAAATTTTTCCGACAAATCCGGTGCTTTTCGGGCCGGGTTTGGTTCGCGCATAAGTTGTGGTCGGTCCCGCGTCGTCGGTTCGGCCTGGAAAGCGGCCCGAATCCCACTTTACCCGTATCATTGCGTCCGGCTAATTGTGTAAAAAATCCCGACGGCGGTGCTTCGACCGGAGCCGGCACGCCAGGCTGGGCTTTGGATTGCGTCGGCGCCAGCCTTGCGGATAGGAAAGGGGGACGACAGCCGGAAAAGCGGGGTTTCAGAGTGGTGGCCGAACCCGGGAGCAAGAATGTCCCTTCCGCCGTCGCCCGCTTCGGTGGCGCGCAGGGCGCCCTGACCCCGGCGGGCCGTATCGCCGAGGCCTTTGCCGCGGTGCGTCTGACGGGATTGCCGGTTTCGCCGTCATCGGCTCCGGCGAAAGGCGCCGCGGCGCAGGCACGGGCAGCGCAGCAGCACGCTGTGCGCGGGTCGCACTATGCCCGCGACGGTCGGTACGAGCAGGCGATCACGCATCTTCGCAAGGCGATTGAGCTGGATTCCTCCGTCGCCGCGATTCATCACGATCTCGGGGTCGTCTATCTGACCTTGGAACGCTTTGAAGACGCGCTGGCGGCATTCCGCCGCGCGACGGAGCGTGCGCCGGATTTGATCAGCGCGCATCGCCACCTCGCTTACGTGAGTGAGGTATTGGAGCGCGATGAGGAGGCGTGTTTCGCCCTGGCGGCGGTCGTCAGGCTCGAGCCCTCCGATCACCTCAGCTGCGCACGTCTCGCGCAGATATGGTTGCGCCGTTCCCATACCGAGGAAGCGGTCGCGTGGTTTCGCAAAGCCGCCGCGACCGCCGGTCCGCCGCGCGCGGCGATTTTGCTCGCGCATGCCGATATGGCCTCGGGCCTGATGCACGCCGCTGAGGCGCGCTTGCGTGATCTCATCGCCGCGGAACCGCTGCTCGGTGAGGCTTTTGTCGCATTGGGCCAGGTGCTCTCGGAAACCGGCCGGGCGGAGGAGGCCGTGACCACCCTTGAGCGCGGTATCACCCTTGATCCGGACATGGCTGCCGCCTGGCAAACGCTCGCGACCAACAAAAAATTCACCAAGGACGATCTGGAACTGATCGGGCGGATGTTGGATGCGGTGGCGCGGCCGGGCGTGGCGCCGGGGCAGCGGCAGGCGGTGCATTTCGCCTTGGGCAAGGCGTATGACGACATTGGCGATTATACCGCGGCCACCCGCCATTTCGACGCGGGCAACGCGCTGAGCGGCACGCATCGCCGTCTCGACCGGACGCGATTGGCCAAACAGACCGATCTGATGATCCGCTCGTCTCCGCCTGGGTTTCTGGCCCGGCGGTCCGACCTCGGTGTCGCCGATGAAACGCCGATCCTCATTGTCGGCATGCCGCGATCCGGGACGACATTGGTGGAGCAGATTCTGTCCAGTCACCCCGACGTCGCGCCGGGTGGCGAGCTTGGTTTCTGGCGCCAGCGGGCCAATGGGGGCATTGGCATCCTGGGTGTGGATACCAAGCCGGAGGTCGCCGGGCGCCTCGCCCAGGACTATCTGGCGGTTTTGCGGACGATCGCGCCTGATGCGCCGCGCGTGACGGATAAGATGCCCTTCAACTTCGCGCATCTGGGGTTGATCCGGCAGGTATTCCCGCAGGCGATGATCGTGCATTGCCGGCGGCATCCGATCGATACCTGTCTGTCCAACTACAACACCAATTTCACGGCTGGCTTCGATTTCGCGGCCGATCGCGACAGTTTGGTCTTCTTCTACCGCGAATATCTCCGTCTGATGGCGCATTGGCGCGCCGTGCTGCCGGCAGAGCGTTTCTACGAGGTTGATTATGAGGCGCTGGTGGCAGACCCCGAACCGGGAACGCGCGCGCTGGTCGCGGCATGCGGCCTCGCCTGGGACGACGCGTGTCTGGCGCCGCATCTGAACCAGCGCCAGATCAAGACGGCCAGTGTCTGGCAGGCCCGTCAGCCGATCTATCGCAGTTCGGTGGAACGTTGGCGGCGCTACGAACCCTGGCTGGGGCCGTTGCGGGCGCTGCTGGACGATGTCTCGGTCCCAGGCAGCGGCGCGGTTTAGGTCGGCCGGGCGTAGCGCCCTCGTTCGGATCAGCGCCTGCAACCTGCCTGTAACCAAACCGGTGGTACGTCTTGCTCACCCGTACCGCGCCGCACCATTAGGCTTGTACGCCCTTGCAAATTTGACGGCTGGAGGACTAGTATCACTTACCGCAGGCGTGTGCGGAGAGTGCGGATGGAGACTTGCCCGTGAACCGAATGATTGCGGCGATGCTGGTTATGCTGGCGTTTAGTGCCGGGGAAGCGGCGGCGCAGAATTGTACCGGCGCCCAGCTCGGACAGGCGGCGATCGGCGCGCTGGTGACCAACCGCTATGTCTGCGTGGGGGCGTCGCCAAACGCACAGTGGAACGAGTTGCATACCGGCGGAAAGGTGATCGACTACAAGCTGGGGCCGAGCGACCCCGTCGATCCCTCGGATACCGTCGCCAATCCGACCGGCACGTACGTCATTGGGCCGGGCTCGCCGCAGAGCGTCGGTAAGATCACCTATACATATCCGGGCGGCGGGACTTACTCCTACACCGTCCGCGCCAACCTTGGCTCCACCAACCCGGCGACGGGGACTTACTCTTTCTGTGGGGCGAGCGCGGGGTCCCCGAACCTCGCCGTGACCGTGTCGGCCAGCCATTGCTGATCGCGGCATAATTCCGACGCCTTAGCCCGGGGAGCGGCGATGCCGACCTGCCTGGCTGTTGCCAATCGGTGGGTCTAGATGGTGCCCGCGCTGCCCGTTTGGGGCCTCTCCGCCGGACTGGCGGTGTATGCTGTGGCGTTGTGGCGCGCGCCGAGCCTGTTCCTCCTCGCGGTACCGATTATTGTACCTCTCCTTGATTTCAGCCTTTGGGCTGGCTGGTCGAGCATCAGCGAAGCTGACCTGTTCGTGCTGGTGTCCCTGGCTGTGCTGGTCGCGCGTGTGCCAGCCGCGTTCACCAGGCCTGGATGGTCCTCCTGGTTCTGGCTGATGTTTGCGGTCGTCCTGTTGGTCGCGACCGTGATCGGGTTGCTCTCCCCGTTGGGTGATACCGGCCAATCCGCCAACCCCTACCTTCGCCCCGACAATGCGTTGCGCCTCGCCAAGAGCTTCTTTGAGGCGTTGGCGCTGTACCCCTTCGTCCGGCAGAGGCAGCGCGTTCATGGGGATGCGGCGCTGCGCCTCGGCTGCGGTATTGCCATGGGCCTGATCGCGGTGACGGTGGTGGTCCTGGTCGAGCGGGCGTTGTTCGCCGGCATTCTCGACTTCCACACCGATTACCGCGTGGCGGGTCCGTTCTCCTCGATGCATGTGGGCGGGGGGCATATCGGGGCCTACACCGCGCTCGCGCTGCCGTTCGCGGTGGCGTTGATCATGGTCAGGGGCCATCACAAGTTGGTGCCGGTTTTGGGGGCAGAGGCGACGGTGGCCGGCGGCTACACGGTGTTGGTTACCTTCGCCCGCACTGGCTATGCGGCCGCGGCTCTGGGCTGTGCGGCCACCGGGCTGGGACTGCTGCTGGCCTTGTGGCGGCGCGGCGGTCTGGCACGGGTCATGGCGGTGCTTCCCGTGGCCCTCGTCCTGGCCGGGGTCGGCGCGGCTGCCTCCATCGGCGTCATGCGTGACCGTCTGGCCATCGCTGCGACCGACCTCCTGACCCGGGAGGCGAATTGGCGGGATGGCTGGGCGGTGCGTGACCCCGACCTCGCGACCAGTCTGTTCGGCATGGGCCTGGGAACATACCAGCGCACAATGCTGGCGCGGGCGTCGGTCAATCGACCGAGCGATTTCGGCCTGGGACGGGATGCGGAGGGTCCGTTCGCCTGGGTGCGGATGGAGTCGCCCTTCTACCTCGGCCAGAAGATCACGGTCCCGGAGCAGGGCGCCGTGCACCTGTCGCTTCGCTTTCGGGCGGGGACTCCGAACGCCGCCCTGAATGTCTCCCTCTGTGACAAGGTGTTGCTGTACTCTGATAACTGCCAGGCGGGGCACTTCGCCCCACGGGTGATGGGGGACTGGGAGGCGGTGCGGCTGGACCTGCCAATCGCCGACCTTGGTTCGGGCTTCGGCCCGGTCCGGCGGCCGGTGGAGCTGTCGCTCTACGGCGCTGCCATCGGGTCCTGGTTCGCGGTCCGGGATGTCCGGCTGACCGATGACGCGGGCCGTTCGTTGATCGAGAACGGCGATTTCACGCGGGGGATGGCGCGCTGGCTGTTCACCGATGACAGCCACGTATCCTGGCGTATCCTCAATCAATATCTCATGCTGTTGTTTGAAACCGGGCTGGCCGGGTTGATCGCCTGGCTCGCGCTGGCCGGGGCGGCGGTGGCCGGTGGGACACGCGCCGCGCTGCGCGGCGACCCCATGGGCAGTGCCGTGGCGGGATCGGTCCTGTCTTTCCTGGTCTCAGGCCTGTTCGATAACGTGCTGGAGGCACCGCGCCTGGCCGCGTTGTTCTTCCTGGTTTGCCTGTCCGGCCTGATGACTCTGGAGCGGAGGCCGGACTAGATGCCCAGCGCCCCGACCCGTGCCTGGGTGCGCTTGCCATCGGGTCACCGGTTGGATCTGCTTGATCCGACCCCGTTCGATTGGACGGATGAGGACCTCGCCCTGGGTCTGGCGCGGACTTATCGCTGGGGCGGGCATTCCGCCTGGCCGCTGCCTTTGTCGGTCGCGCAGCATTCGATCCTGGTTCTGGCCCTTCGCCGCCAGGCCAGCCCGACCGGCTTGTCCGACGCCGTCGCGCGGCGCGAACTGCTGCATGACGCGGATGAGGGGCTGCTCGGGTTTGACCCCATCTCGCCGCTCAAGCCGTTTCTTGGCCCGGGCTACGCGGCGCTTGCCGGTCGTCTGCAATCCGCGATTGCCGCCCGCTACGCGCTGCCGCCATGGACGGCGGACGACAAGAAAGCGCACAAACGGGCCGATCGGATCGCGGCTGCGTCGGAAGCCATCCACGTCGTTGGCTGGACCCGGGACGAGGTGCGCAAGACGCTGCGCATCATCGATCGCCCGGTTGAGGTGGATCCCCTCGCGACTTGGCTTGCGGTCAAACCGTGGGAGCCCTGGCCGGCCGACAAGGCGGCGGCGGCGTTTCAGGCGATGCTGACCCGCCTCAGGCCCGATCAATCATGACCACAGCGTCCGGCCACCAACCTCCATGCCGCTGATGCGCGGGCGCAAGTCGGGATGGCGCGGTGTGCTGGCCGGGGTTGGCTTGATGCTCCTGCTGACGTTCATCGGCGGGTTCGGCGTCGTTTGGATGACGCTTCCGCCGGCGCATGAGACATTGGTCCTACCGGGCCTGTCAGCCCCGGTGACGATCCGGTTCGATTTGGACGGCGTGCCCCATATCCGGGCGGCGGCGGATCGGGATGCCGCCGTCGCGCTGGGTTATGTCCATGCCCGCGACCGGATGTTCCAGATGGAGCTGATGCGCCGTGTGGCCTCCGGCCGCCTGTCGGAAATCGTCGGAGTTGCCACTTTGCCTCTGGACCGGAGTATGCGGACGCTCGGGCTGGCGCGGCTGGCGCAAGCCGATTACGCGGCGCTGCCCCATGAGACCAAAGAGATCCTTGAAGCCTATGCGCGGGGCGTGAATGCCTGGATTGGCGCGCGCGGCCGCTTTGCGGCGCTTGAAAGCGTGGCGCTCGGTGCGCCGGAGCCGTGGCAGCCCGTTGACAGTCTGTTGTGGGCGAAGACCATGGGATTGTGGTTGTCGCAGAACTACCGAACGGAGCTGTCGCGGCTGGCCTTGTCCGGGACCGTGCCGCAGCCGCTGATCGATGAACTGTGGCGCGGCGACCCGCCTGACCGGCATGCGGCGATGATGCCGGACCCGGCGCTGGCCGCCGCCGCCCGGCTGGCCACCACCCTGCCGCATTTCCCCGATGCCTATACCCAACCCGCATCAGCGTCGAACGAATGGGCCGTTGACGGCGCCCACAGCGCTAGCGGTGCGCCACTTTTGGCGGGGGACCCGCATCTGGCCTTCGGCTTTCCGGGCCTCTGGTACCTGGTGCGCATGGATACGCCCACGGGGACCTTGGCCGGCGCGACCGGGCCCGGCGTGCCGTTCCTGGTCATCGGCCATAATGGCCATATCGCCTGGACTTTCACGACAACCGGCGCCGACGTGCAGGACGTCTTCATCGAACCACCCGAGGCGGCCGCCGGTTTTACCGTCCGTCAGGAAGTCCTCCGGGTTCGGGGACAGGCCCCGGAAACCCTGACCATTCGGGAGAGTCGGCACGGACCGATCATCAGTGACCTCAATCCGGCAAGCGGCCGGATCCTGGCGGTCGCCATGGCCAACCTTCAGCCGCAGGACACCGCGGCCGCGGGTCTGCATGCCTTGAACCGTGCCCGCTCGGTCGCGGAGGCCGGGATCGCCGCATCATCCATTTCCGCCCCGGTGCAGAATCTGCTGGTGGCCGATCGCAGCCATATCGGCCGGTTCGTCACCGGCCGCATTCCGATCCGCCGGGCCGGGGATGGATCCGTCCCGGTGCCCGGCGACGGATCCTATGATTGGGTTGGCTGGGCCACCGGGGATGCGTTGCCGCATGTCACCGATCCCCCCGGTGGGCGTCTGGTCAATGCCAACGAACGCATCGCCCCACCCGATTTTCCGGTGTTCCTGGGGCGTGACTGGTTCGGCGACTGGCGTGCCCGGCGAATCAACGCCTTGTTGGACGCAGCGCCCCGGCACCAGGCCGCCGATTTTGTCCGCATGCAGATGGATACGCACAGCACCTTCGCGGCCCAGGTCCTGCCGACCCTGCGGGCGGTGCCAATCGCACCCGGGGTGGCACGGCAGGCGCAGGCCCTGCTGCGGACCTGGTCAGGGGATATGCGCCGGGAGGATCCGCAGCCGCTGATCTTCAACCTGTGGGTGGCCCAGTTCGACCAGGATGTTTTGCAGCGCGCCGGGATCGGTCCGGGCCATGGCGGGCCGGTGCCGGACTTCGTCGGGTTCCTGCTGTCCCCCCAGGGCGCGCATTGGTGCGGCGGCGACTGTACCCCGATGCTGGCGCAGGCGCTGGAAACCGCGGTGGCGCGGAACACCGCCCGGTTCGGGGCTGATCCGGCGCAATGGCGGTGGGGGGAGGCGCATCAGGCCATCTTCGCGCACCCGCTGTTACGCGCTGTGCCGGTGATCGGGCCGCTCACCACGCTGAGTATCCCCAGCCCGGGCGATGACTCCACGCTCAACCGGGGGGGCACCAACGCCGCGATGGACAGCGTGCACGGCGCCAGTTTCCGGGCCGTTTTCGATCTGAGCGACCTGGATGCGGCTCTGTTCATGATCGCGCCTGGCCAGTCCGGGCATCTATTGCGCTGGCATGCGCGCGATCTGCTGCGCCGCTGGCGCGATGGTGATACCATCACCCTCGGACGCGAACCCGCATCCGTGACCGCCACGATCGAGCTGGTTCCATGAATGATATGCAGGATGATTTTCTGACCGATGGCGCGGTTTCAGGCCGCTGCTTCGCCTGGGTGATCGACGCTTTGCTGATCAGCGTTCTGACCGGCGCGCTATGGGGGCTGGGTGCCATGTTTGGGGTGATGACGCTGGGCCTGGGGCTGCCGGTGCTGAGTGTTCTCCCCTTTGTGCCATTCGCCTATCATATGCTGTCCCTGATGGGCGGGGCGAGCGCCACCCCCGGGCAGCAGGCCCTGGGGCTGACCGTCCGCCGCAACGATGATCTCGGGCGCCCCACTTTGGCGCAGGCCGCCATTTCGACGCTGCTGTACTACGCGACCCTCGCGACGTCCGGTCTTCTGCTGCTGGCGGTTCTGTTCACCACGCGGCGGCGGACGATCCATGACCTGTTGAGTGGGCTGGTGGTTGTGCGGCTTTCGGCGGTTGAGACATTGACCCCGCCGCCCGCCGCCTGGAACATGTATCGAGGGCCCTCAGCCCCCCTTTGAGCAGGATCGCCTCCCACCGGTATGACCTACAAACCGCCCCGCCGCCCGCAGTTCTTCTACACGACGGCCCCGTTGCCCTGCCCGTACCTGGCGGGCCGGACCGAACGCAAGGTCGTGACCGAGATTACCGGCCCGGACTCCGACACACTCCATGATCGGCTGTCGCGCGCCGGGTTCCGGCGGTCCCATAATATCGCTTATGCCCCGGTTTGCCCGTCGTGCCAGGCGTGTGTGCCCATCCGCATTCCCGTGAAGGCCTTTCAGCCCGACCGGACCCTGCGCAAGATCGCCCGCGCGAATAGGGCGCTGGAGGGGTTCATCGTCCCGCCGCGGGCCACCGCCGAACAGTTCCAGCTGTTCCAACGCTACCAGAAGGCGCGCCATGGTGAGGGCGATATGGCCACCATGGGTTTCTACGATTACCGCGCGATGGTCGAGGACACGCCAATCCAGACCATGATCGTGGAGTACCGCAACCCCGACGACGCGCTGATCAGTGCCTGCCTGGTCGATCAGCTCGGGGATGGTCTGTCGGCGGTTTACAGCTTCTTCGCACCCGAGATGGACAAGCGCTCCCTCGGAACCCATGCCGTGCTTTGGCTGATCGAATATGCCAAACAGCTCGCCCTGCCTTATGTCTACCTCGGTTATTGGGTGCCGGAGAGCCGGAAAATGGCTTATAAGGCCCGGTTCCGCCCCAGTGAGGTCCTTGTCGGCGGGGCCTGGCGGACGTTGACCGACGCGGATGCCGAGGCCGTGGCGCGCGATGCCCTGGTGCCGGAAACCACCGGGTGACCGCCGAACCGGATTGGCTGGTCTGGGCGAGGGAAATTCAGGCCACCGCGCAGACGGGCCTGGCTTTCACCCGCGATCCCTACGACGCCGAACGGTATCATGCGCTGCGGGCGCTCGCGGTGCGGATACTCGCCACCCACACCGGGGTTGATTCGGCGGTCGTCACCGACCTGTTCGCGTCGGAAACCGGCTATGCCACGCCCAAGCTCGGGGTGCGGGCGGCGGTGTTCGACGGGCGCGGCCGTATCCTGCTGGTGCGGGAGACGATCGATGGCGGGCGATGGACCCTGCCGGGCGGCTGGGCGGATGTGAACCAGACCCCGGCTGAATCGGCGGAACGCGAAGTGTTCGAGGAATCGGGCTATCGGGTGCGGGCCACCAAGCTGGCGGCGGTCTGGGATCGGGCCCGCCAGGGGCATCCCGCGGGGTCCGCCTCGGTGATCAAACTCGCATTCCTCTGCCGGCTGGAAGGCGGGGCGCCAGCGACCAGCCTGGAAACGAGCGGCTGTGACTGGTTCGCTGAAGACGCCATTCCCGGCGACCTGTCCATTCGTCGCACGTTGCCGCATCAGATCGCGCGGATGTTCGAGCACTGGCGGGATCCCGGCATGGCGACAGATTTCGACTGATCGGGTTATGTCTTGCCGGGCTGGGAGCTCGGGCGACGCCCCAGGCCCCTGAGCCAGCTCTGCGCCGGACGCTCAAAGCCCTGGTACACCGGCACCGACAAGCCCAGCACAAGCGCCAGATAGGCTGGCAGCAGCAGGGGCCCGTAGAACCAATCGCTGATGACCAAGCCGCGGTTCTCCAGCAGCAGTATCATTGCGATCTGCAAGGGAAAATGGATCAGGTAGCTGGCATAGGTCAGATTGCCGAAGCCGGCGATGACGGAAACCAGCCATGGCGTGCGTGGCCGGACCGTCAACTGGACCAGCAGAATCGCGGCTGGAAACAGCACGAGGCTGGCACCGGCGATCTTCAGGACATGCGCGGCGAGCAATGTGCAGGTTGCCACCGCGACCGCCAGCAGAGCCCAGGCTACCAGGCGCTGGCGGGTGGCTTGCGTGCTTTCCAGCCAGCGGTAACCATGACAAGTGGCCGCCCCGATATAGAAAAACGTGACGGCACCGAAGACTTCCAGCTTGATATCCATCTGTTTTCGCAACAATCCGTACAGCGCGGAAGCCGCCAGGGCGATGGCGATATCGCTCCAGACCGCACCGCGCCAGATCCGGCTGATGCCAAAAAACAGGAAATAGACCAGCACCTCCACCGACACGCTCCAGATCGGCCCATTGAATGAGCGGTCGGTCTGAAATCCCCACTGGGATGCGAAGCCGAGATTCAGCAGGAAATGCCGGAGGTCGTTGACCGGGTAGATGAAATACGCCCCGTGGCGCGCGCGATAGGCCGCGTTCAGCCCGGCGACCAGCAGCAGCGTCGCAAGGTGTAACGGATAGAGGCGGGAGAAGCGCAGCATCAGAAAGTGGCCGAACGACACCCCGCCCGCCCGGATCGGTTGCAGGTATTTCCAGGTGAAGATGAAGCCGGAGATACACCAGAACAGCTCCACCCCCGCATTGCCATAGGCATAGAGCGGGGCCAGGAGCCAATAGAGCGGCTGGGCCTCCATCACGAACGGGCGTTCAGCCACGCTCACGGTCGCGAAATTCTGGTAGTGCCACACCAGGACACCGAACGCGGCCGCGAAGCGCAGCAGTTCAATCCCGATCAGCCTGTCGTTGTCCGGCCCGCCCGGTCTGCGCTGAGATGTCATGGGATCGTTCTACACCGGCAGCCGGATCTGTGCGCGCAAGCCGCCGCGCGCGCTGATGCCGAGCGCGATGTCACCGCCATGGGCCCGCACAATGTCGCGCGCGATGGTCAGACCCAGGCCCGTGCCGCCGGCAACATCGCTTTCGAAGGGACGAAACACGCTCTCGCGCCGCTCTTCCGGGATGCCCGGGCCGTCGTCATCGATGGTGATCAGGACCGAGCGGCCCTGAGGTTCCGCGGACAGGATCACATGCGCCGCATGGCGTCGGGCGTTATCGACCAGGTTGGTGACAGCCCGGCGCACCGCGTCAGCGCGGAGCGACAACGTGAGGGCCTCCGGCACGTCCAGCGTGATATCGGCACCGGCCCGGCGGGCGCTGGCGGCGATGTCGTCAAGCAGGGCCGCGAGATTGATCTGTTCCGCCTGCTCGGTGCCCTCACCGCGGGCGAAGGCCAGATAGGCGCCGATCATCCGCTCCATTTCCTGCACGTCGGCGGTCATGTCCTGAATGTCGGCCGTCAGGTCGCCGCTGCTCGGGAGCAGTTCCAGGGACAGACGCAGCCGGGTCAGCGGTGTGCGCAGGTCATGCGAGACGCCAGCCAGCATCTCGGTCCGTTGTGTGAGAAAGCGGCGGATGCGGTCCTGCATGCGATTGAATGCGGCGGCGGCCTGGCGGACCTCGGTCGCCCCCTCCGGCCGAATGGGCCCCACGTCGCGGCCAATCCCAAAATCCTCGGCCGCTTTGGCGAGACGGCGGATGGCGCGCACCTGATTGCGCATGAACAGCGCCGCCACGCCAAACAGCAGTATGGCGGCCCCGACAACCCAGATGACGAACAAATACACGGTTGAGGTATAGAGGCGTTTTCGGGGGGCTTCGAACTCCACGACCCCGTCGGGCATCTGGACCTGAATCAGCACCGATCGGGGATCGCTGGCCCAGTCCATGAAAAACGGTAGTTGGATCTGTGCGAGCAACGCGGATTCGAGGTCTTCATCCATCGGTCCCAGCACATTGACCCGCGGTGTCCTGGGTAACGTACCTTCGGGGATCATCCGAATCCCTAGCGTGAAGTGCGCGCGCGCATCTTCAAGGATCCAGCCGGCATTGTCCGATCCTGGGAACCGCCGCAGCAGGCCGACGGTCTGTGCGATTTCCCCCGCCACGGACCCCGACAGTCGGCGCGAAACCACGTCGAGATGACTGCCGTAAAACACCCGCAGGGTCACCGCCTGAAGCAGCACGAGCGGCACCAAAATCATCAGCAAGCCGCGCCACAGCAGGGAGCGGGGCATGATTCGCCGCAACGTGGCGCCACCGGGGAGGGGAATGCGGCTGGGCATCGCCTCAGGCGCCCGGTTTCAGGACATAGCCGCGACCCCGAACCGTGTGCAGAAACCGGGGCTCGCGTGGATCAACTTCGATCTTGCGGCGCAGGCGGGTCATCTGCACGTCGATGGCGCGTTCCCCGGCTTCGTCCATCTCCACCGCCGCCGCGATATCCTCCCGCGACAGGACTTCATTCGGTCTGCGCGCCAGGGCGGTGAGCAGGGCCAGCTCGCCCCCGGTCAGGCGGATCACACCCGTGGCGGACCGCAATTCCCCGCGATCCAGATCGAATTGTGCCATGCCGATGGTGATCGGCCCGGATTGCGGCTCCATGACCGGATTGGGCGGCGGGGCGGCCACGCGGCGCATCAAGGCGCGGATGCGGAGCAAAAGTTCGCGTGGTTCGAACGGCTTACCCAGATAGTCGTCGGCGCCGGCTTCGAAACCGCTGATCCGATCCTCCGGCCCGCCGCGGGCGGTGAGGAGCAGAACCGGTATGTCGTTGCCTTGCTCACGCAGCGACGCGGTCAATTGCAACCCGGACTCACCGGGCATCATCACGTCGAGAACCATCAGATCGGGGTTGAGGAACGACAATTTGGCCCGCGCGTCGGACGCGTTTTCCGCGGCCGTCACACGAAATCCCTCCTGCACGAGAAAGCGAGCGAGCCGCTCGCGGAGGCGGGGGTCGTCTTCAACCAGCAGGATCAGTGCCTCATCGGCCATCGTCGGTTCCGTTCGTTTCCAGCCGCGCGGCGTCGGCGGAGTCCATGATAGCGCGCATCACGGTCTGAAACCCGCTCAAAGCAGCGGCCCCGCTCGCTGTGAACGCTGGCCCCAGGCGGGCCTTTTGCCGATCGAAGAGTTGGTGCTCCAGAGCGGTGCCGGCGTCGGTCAGGGTCAACAGGCGTTGCCGCCGGTCGGTCAGGCCGGGCTCCTGTGCGACCAGGCCTCGTTCCAACAGGTCCCCGAGTACGCGGGCCAGTGATTGTTTGGTGATGCGGAGGATCCCCAGCAGGTCGGTGACGGTGATGCCGGGATTGCGGCCGATGAAGTGCAGGGCGCGGTGATGGGCGCGGCCCAGGCCGAGTTCCTCCAACAGGGTGTCAGCGGCGTGGGTGAAATCGCGATAGGCGAAGAACAGCAGGTCCTGCGCCTGGCGGAACAACAGGTCCTGCACATCTTGCGTGGCGCGATCGGCATCGTGCGATTCGGGCATGGCTGGTATCGGCTGTTAATGGGTCAGTATTATTGACTCATTGATGATTGAATGCGAAGAATTGGCTCGTTGAGCAATAATAGTGCGGAGAACAAAGCCATGACGATGATTCCTTTCGATGATCGGGATGGATGGATCTGGTGGAACGGGTCCTTGATCCCCTGGCGCGACGCCAGACTGCATGTGTTGTCGCATGGGTTGCACTATGCCAGCGCCGTGTTCGAAGGCGAACGGTCCTATCACGGTAACATCTTCCGTCTGCGCGACCACACGGATCGGCTGCTGGCTTCGGCGCGCATGCTCGGCTTCGAAATACCCTGGTCCGCCGCCGTGATCGATGCGGCCTGTGAGACTGTGCTCCGGGCCAACGGCCTGACGGATGGTTATGTGCGTCCGATCGCCTGGCGGGGGGCGGAAGCCCTCGGTGTGTCGCCGGCGGGGACCAGCGTGCAACTGGCAATCGCGGCCTGGGCCTGGCCCAGCTATTACGGGGCTGACCGCATGCAAGGCATCCGGATGGCGGAGGCGGCGTGGCGGCGGCCCGCCCCGGACACCGCCCCGACGGCCGCCAAATGTACCAGCCTCTATGCCATCGGCACCCTGTCCAAACAGCGGGCGGAGGCCGAGGGTTGCGCGGATGCCCTGATGCTCGACTGGCGGGGGCGGGTCGCGGAAGCCACGGGGGCCAATGTGTTCTTCGTGATGGATGGCGCGCTGCACACGCCGACACCGGACGGGTTCCTCGACGGGATCACCCGGCGTACGGTCATGGCCTTGGCGCGTGAACGCCAGATCACGGTCGTTGAGCGGCCGATCGAGGCGGCGGAGATTGGCGGGGCGACGGAAGTTTTTCTGGCGGGCACCGCGGCGGAGGTGACGGCGGTGCGCGAAATCGGCCCGCACCGCTTCACACCCGGCCGGATTACCGAGGCGCTGATGCGCGGCTATGATTCGCTGACCCGCGGCGCCCCCGCCGTCAGTTCCTGAACGCGCACCGCTCAGCCTAAGCCAGGTGGCGCCTGCCGTCGAAGCCATCTCCGACCGCCCTGATGCAAGGGTTCACGCGGAGCGACGGCAGTGGCGCAAGGCATCCAGTGAGCCGTATTCTCTCGCCTGATCCACGCAGGGGAGCGTCTGATGAGCACGGATACGGACGTCGTCGTGATAGGGGCGGGGTGTGCCGGCCTGGGCGCCGCCACCACATTACGGCAGGACGGCTTGCGCTGCATCGTGCTGGAAGCCGCGGATCGTGCCGGCGGGCGCGCCTGGACCACGCATCCGGCCGCATTGGGTGGGCATTGGTTCGATATGGGGGCCGTTTGGTTTCATGACGCCGAACGCAACCCACTGGTTCGGATCGCCGAGGCGGCTGGTGACCGATTGCTCCGCTCGGACGCCCTGCGGTCCGAACGCACCTTCGTCGGTGGCCGGCTGATCACCGAGACCGAGCGCGCATCCTATGACGGCGCATGGGGACGGTTCGAGGCCGCGGCTGACGCGCTGCTGGCGGTGCGTGATGACGTGTCGCTCGCCGATGTCACGCGCAGCCTGCCTGACGACCCCTGGGCGGCAACGGTCGAAGCCTGGGAGGGACCGGTGATCTGCGTCGCCGACGGTGAGCGGTTCAGTGCCCGGGATTGGCGCACCAACGCCCTCGGCGGCAGCAACCTCGTTCCTGAGGGCGGCATTGGCGCCTTCGTGCAAAGGCGCTGTGTCGCGGGGCTCGATATCCGATTGTCCACGCCGGTGCATCGCATCCGTTGGGGCGGCGCCGGTGGTCGTGTGGCGGTCGAAACCGCGCATGGCACGATCACCGCGGGCGCCTGCATCGTCACGGTGTCCACGGGGGTGCTGGCGTCGGGTTCTCTGCGTTTCGATCCGCCGCTGCCCGTGATGGTGCGGGACAGCGTGGCCGCGCTGCCCATGGGTCTCGCGATCAAAGTCGCCCTCCGCACCACGGGCCCGGATCGGCTGGACCTGCCGTCGCACTGCTCGGTCGATCGGCAGGTCACGGGGGCGGGCGATCCCTTGATGCCGTTCCAATGCTGGCCCTTCGGCCGCGATTACGTCCAAGGGTGGATCGGTGGCAGTGCTGCCTGGGATCTGGCACGTGCCGGGGAGGCGGCGGCGGTCGATTTCGCCCTGGCCCAATTACGGGCGCTGTTCGGCGGCCGGGTTGATGCGGTGTTTGGCGGCGGGCAGACCCTGGTGACCCGCTGGGATGCGGACCCATGGGTGCGGGGCGCCTATTCCACGGTTGCGCCCGGCCTGTCCGATGCCAGGCAGCGTCTGGCGGAGCCCGTCGGCGACGGCCGCCTGTGCTTCGCCGGCGAAGCCTGCCATGTCGGCTATACGGGAACGGTCGCGGGCGCCTGGCTCAGCGGCGGGGACGCGGCCCGGCATGTCGCGGCGGCGCTGATGCGACATCCCGGCGCAGGGGACGAGGGCCCGTGAGCCTATGATTCGGATGGTTGGGATTAAACCAGCAAGCTGGCGATGCTGCCGCTGTAACCCGAGCCGTTGCTGGCGCTTGCCTGCTGACCGGCAGCCAACAGGTATTGGTTCGTCAACCCGGTGACATAGGCGGGTTTCTGAAAATCCGATATATGCACCCGCGAAGCGACCGCCTGCTCCTGCGTTGTGAGACTCTGAAACGCGATCTGCTCGGGAATGCCGAGGGCGGTCAACACGACTGTGCGATTGGTCGGATCGCTCAGGATTGCATCTACAGATGTGATGGACTTCGCCTGGGTGAGGAAGGTGAGCGCGTTGGAAAGACCCGGTGTGGCGGCGTCGAGCGACTGACGCCACATGACCTCCGCATAGGCGCTGGAAAGTGTTGAGACCACCTGCGGATTTTGCAGCGCGGCCAGTCCGTTCTTCGCGAAATTGTAGGTCTTGGCGGCATTGACCAGGGCGGAATTACCCAGCTGATTGACCAGCGCCGTGCTGGATGACGGATCGGACAGCAACGCTTTCCGCGCCAGGGCGGGATATTGTATGTAGCTGGCCAGGTTGCTTGCGGTCAGTAAGACCTTCATGACATTGGGGTTCGTCAAGGCGCCATCGATTGTGCGCGCCTGCGCGATCCCTGCCTGAAAGGCCGCGAGATCGCGCGCCACCTGGGGTTGTTTCGCCTCCCGCGCCACGGCGGTGGTGCGATTGGCCTGCGCCAGTTTGAGGTCAGTGATCGGATTGCCCGTCGATGCCGCGGTCGGCGCGGGGGCGGGATTGTACAGCGCGGTCAGGATCGCGGCCGAGGCGTTGCCCCCGGCCCCACCGCCGAACAGCAGGCCATAGTTCATGCCGCTGATAAGACTGCTCATCCCTGCGCTCCGCCCGAATATTGAACACCGCCCGCGCCGCGCATTCTACCAGCCCCTTCTTAAGCAAAGGTTAACAGCGCCGGGGCAATCGCGCTTCAACGGGTCATGCGGTACAGCGGTATCGGGGCCAGCAGGGTGCGTTCCTCGCCGAGGAAATCGTTCACGGCCTTGGAGGTTGTGTCGAACACCATGGTGGCGCGCTCGGTGGGCTTGAAGGCCGGCCATGGCGGCAGCTTGTCGCTGTTGGGGGTGCCATTGCGCGCGAATGCGAGCCAGGCCGCGCTGATTTGATCCGCCATCGCCTGGGCGGCCTCATTGGTCCCAACCATCGAGGCCGATTTGGCCACGGCGTCGAACACCAGGGGGATATCGACCGCATGCGGGGAGTGCCATTTCCCGCCATCGGCCGGCGTGGTCCAATCGATCTCGTATAACCAGACCGCGGCGCCGGCCTGGGCGGCCTTGCGCTCGGCCTGCACCCAGGCTTGCTGGCGGATGGCGCGATCGGTGGAGATGGCGAAGAACAGGTCGGACGGGCTGGCGTTGGGGCGCAATTTGCGGAACCCCGCGACAACGCGGTCGATCTCGCGCTCCGGCAGCCAGGCGGCCAGTTTGCGGCGCAGCCCGGCCTCGTCCAGGCCGAAGACGGAGGCGTCCGAGGCGCCGATCAAGGAAGTGGTTTCCGTGCGGGTCGTGCCGATTAGCATCGGAACACCGGCGGAAACCGCCGGTCCTTCGACCAGCCAGGGATGACGGGGCAGGGCGTGAAGCTCCGCGACCGGGGCGAAACCGGGGCGGACCGGGCCCGCCGCCGCGCCGATTTTGGTCATTGCCGCTAGAATCTGTTCGCTCGGCAGCTTCCGCAGATGCAGAACATCCGCCGGCTTCAAGCCCAATGCGGCCATCAGCGCGAGCGTGTTTCGGTGGGCTTCATCAGGGGTCAAGGCGTCCAGTTGGGACCCGCTCTGCACGATCGCGCGATGATACAGGCCACGCGCCTGGGGCATGGCCATGATCGTGCTGACTTTCGCGCCGCCACCGCCTTGTCCGAACAAGGTGACATTGGCCGGGTCGCCCCCGAACTCCGCGATATTGTCGTGTACCCACCGCAGCGCGGCGATGAGATCGAGCAGGCCCGCATTGCCGGAATCCGAGAATTCCGAGCCGCCCAGACGGGCCAGGTACAGATGACCAAACACGTTCAGACGATGCGTGACGGTCACCACCACGACATCGCCCTTGCGGCACAGGCGGATGCCATCGAACACGGTCTTTGACGCCGAACCGGTGGCGAACCCGCCGGGATGGAACCACACCATCACCGGGCGCTTGCGGCGATCGCGCAGACCGGGTGTCCAGACATTGAGCGCGAGGCAGTCCTCGCTCATCTCCTTTTCCGTGCCCCAGGACGCTTCGAGACCAAGCGGTTTTGGGATGATCTGCGGTGCCAGCGGCCCGAAGATCACGGCATCTCGGACGCCGGTCCAGGGCTTGGGTGGTGTGGGCCCGCGAAACCGGTAGGCGCCATCGGTTGGCCCCCCGTAGGGGATCCCCTTGAAGACGCGGATACCCTCACTCACGACGCCGCGGACTTTCCCGCGATGCGTCTCAGCAACCACATTGGCGCTGGAGGCAGCCTTGCCGGCCCCCGCCCGGCTGGGCGCGGCGAGGGCTGGTGCCGCCGCGGCCAGGGATGTCCCGAGCGCCGTGGCCTCTATGAACCCTCGCCGGCTCAGCATGCGGTTAGCCGCGGCCGATCCATGGCATTTTGGTGGCCATGATCGTGACGAACTGGATGTTGGATTCGAGCGGCAGATTGGCCATGAACGCCACCTGCTGGCCGACATGGGTGACATCCATGCGGGGTTCAACGGCCATCCCGCCATAAGGCTGGAGCTGCCCGTTGGTGGACTTCGCCGTCATCGGGGTCGCCGCGTTGCCGATATCGATCTGGCTGGAGGCGATGTCGTATTGCCGCCCATCCAGCGCGATGGATTTGGTCAGCCCGGTCACCGCATGCTTGGTGGTGGTATAGGCCGATGAGCCCGGGCGCGGGTTATGCGCGGAGATCGAGCCGTTGTTGATGATGCGCCCGCCTTGCGGCGTCTGATCGCGCATCGCGCGGAAGGCCGCGTTGGCACAAAGGAACATGCCGTTCAGATTGACGTCGACGACGCTCTTCCAGGCTTCCCAGGTCATGTCACCAAAATTGGTTGTGGGCACGTTGCCGCCGGCATTGTTGAACAGCATGTCGAGACGCCCGAACTTCGCCTTCACCGCCGCAAAGCTGGCTTCGACCTGTTCCGGGCTGCTGACGTCGGTCGGCAGAATCAGAGTCTGACCACCCGTGGCGAGGCCGGCCGTCTCCTCCAGCGCGTCCTTGCGGCGGCCAACGAGGGCCACGGACCAGCCGCCGGCCAGAAGTTGCAGGGCCGAGGCGCGGCCAATGCCGCTGCCGGCGCCGGTGATGACGGCTACGCGGTCTGTCATGATGGTATCCTCCCAGGAAGGCGTTAAGGCCCCCATTGTGGACCGCGGTTGCGTGTCGGCCAAGATGGGGGTTGGCGCACGGCCCGTGGTTGCGAGTTGGACAAGATGGTGCGAGCGTCATGCCAAGGGAGGATGTTCTATGGCGCGCTTCGCGGCGATCGGCTTGGATCACCGGCATATCTACGATCTGACCGAGGGCCTGTTGGCCGCCGGGGCCGAATGCGTGGGCTATAATCCGGACACGACCGATTTGCGCGTGCTCGCCGGATTTCAGAAACGCTTCCCGCATGTGCCCCCGGTGCAACGCGAGCGGCTGCTCGACGATCCCTCCATCGATTTCGTGGTGATTTCGGCCCGCCCCGCTGATCGGGCGGCCCTGGCCGTGGCGGCGATGCGGCGCGGCAAGGATGTGCTTGCCGACAAGCCCGGCGTCACCACCGCCGAACAACTCGCCGAGGTCCAGGCGGCGGTGGCGGAAACCGGGCGTATCTGGTCGGTGTGCTTTTCCGAGCGATTCATCAAGCCATCCGCCGCCAAGGCATTCCAACTCGTGCGAGACGGCGCGATCGGGCGGGTGGTGCAGACCGTGGGCCTCGGCCCGCATCGCCTGAACCGGGCGCTGCGGCCGGCCTGGTTCTTCGACAATCCGTCTTATGGGGGGATTATCAACGACATCGGGTGTCATCAGATCGATCAATTCCTGGCATTCTCCGGCGCGGAGGACGCCGAAATTGTGTCCTCCACCATCGGCTGCTTCGGCACCGAGCCCGCGGGGTTTGAGGACTTCGCCGAGATGACCTTTCAGACCCAATCGGTCCGCGGCTATGCCCGCATCGACTGGTTCACCGCCGACGGCCTGCCGACATGGGGCGATGGGCGCCTGATCGTGCTGGGCACGCAGGGGACCATCGAGGTGCGCAAGAACGTTGATCTCGCCGGGCGGGACGGCGGGGATCACGTGTTCCTGGTCGATGGTGCCGCCACCCGGCATATCGCGTGCGAGGACATGAAGGTCACGTATTTTTCGGATTTCCTGGACGATCTCGCGGCCGGGCAGGCCCGCGCGGTGCCGCAGGCCCATGTGTTCACGGTCTGCCGCCTGGCGCTGGAGGCGCAGGCCAACGCGTCGCGGTTCATGGCGCAGGTGCGGCCATGACTCCGACCGGAACCGCGCCCCTTGGCATCGCAATCATCGGCCTCGGTAACGCTGTCTCGCCGCATGCCGCTGCTTTGCTGGAACTGACCGGCCGGGCGCGCGTCGTCTGGGCGGCGGCCCCGAACCCGGCGCGGACCCGTGCGGCGGCGCAGGCCTATGGCTTCCCCGTCACCAACGACATCCATGCCGCGATCACCGACCCCGCCGTCGATGCGGTGATGGTGCTGACACCGGCCAATACGCATCTGGACCTCGCCGAGGCCGCCTTCGCCGCCGGCAAGCACGTGCGGTGTGAAAAGCCTCTGGAGGTCACGGCTGAACGCGGTGCCCGGTTGATCGCGGCCGGCCGCGCGGCCGACCGGCGGCTGGCGATCATGCTGCAACTGCGCTTCCGCCCGGCGAGCCTGCGCATGAAGGCTCTGTTGGACCAAGGCCTGCTGGGCACGGTCCAGGCGGCCTCCGTCATCGTGCCCTGGTGGCGGCCGCAATCCTATTACGACGACCCCGGGCGCGGCGTGAAAAGCCGCGACGGCGGCGGCGTGCTGATGACCCAGGCGATCCATGCGCTCGATCTGTTCCGCTCGTTCGTCGGGATCGAAGCCGTCGTGGCCGCCCAGGTGCGCACCACCGCTCTGCACCAGATGGAGACCGAGGATTACGCCGCCGCCCTGCTCCGGCTGGGCAATGGCGCCCCGGGGACCTTGATCGCCACGGTCGCGGCCTTTCCCGGCAGTCCCGAGCAAATTCAGATTATCGGTTCCAGGGGCACGGCCCGCATGGATGGCAGCAATCTGCGGGTGTCCTTTCTCGATGGCACTTCGGAGGGGGTGCTGGACGACGGCGGTTCCGGCAGCGGCTCGACCGTGATGGGATTTTCGCATTTGCCGCATAAAGCGGTGATCGCGGACTGGCTCGACGCCATCGCGACCGGTCGCGATCCGGCGATCACCGGGGAGGAAGCGCTGGCGACTCAGCGTGTTATCGATAGCATCATCGAAAAGGGAGTTTGAACCATGCAGGACCTGTTGCCGCTTGCCGAAAAGATCGGTGCCCGCCTGAAAGAACGCAAGGAGACGATCGCGATCGCGGAATCCTCGACCGGCGGACTGATTTCCGCGGCGTTGCTGTCGGTGGGCGGGGCGTCCGCCTATTTCCGGGGCGGCAGCGTGATCTATACGGCTTATGCCCGGTCTGGCTTCCTGGAAATTCCGAACCCCCTGCCGTCGCCGATTGAGCGGGCTTCGACGGAGGCCTATGCGTCGCTGCTGGCGGAGACGGTGAAAGCCCGGCTGGAAGCGAGCTGGGGCCTGGGGGAGACCGGCGCGACCGGCCCGACGGGCAATCGCTACGGTGACAAGGCCGGCCATACCTGCATCGCGATCAGCGGCCCGAACGGCACCGAGGCGATGACGCTGGAAACCGGCAGCCCCGACCGTATCGGCAATATGCGCGCCTTCGCGCTGCGGGCGATGCAGATGCTGGCGGACGCGTTGGGATAACGGGCGGCCTGGCTGGCGTGTGTCCGACTGAAGACGGGCATACGCCAGACGGTTCAGCCTGAATGCGGATCGCTCGCAGGGCGCGGCAGCAACCGCGCCCGCAACCAGCGTTGGCCGCGATATTCCGCCGCGAACGACAGCACCCCGGCCGTGGCGATCGCGAGGCATGCCGTGATCACGATGGCCGTGTCGGGCGGCAGGCCCGCTGCCTCCAACGTCGTCATCACCCAATAACCGGCGGACCGGTGCACGAGATAGAGCGGGTATGACATCCACCCCAGTGCGCGCAGCGGCCCGGCTGCCAGCCAATACCCCCTAGTTCCGCCTGCGAACCAAACCAGCAGCGCGAAACATCCGATGACGCCGGCATAAAGCGGCGTTGCCACCGGCAATGACGCCCAGGATGTGTCGAACATCGTCATTTCGAGAGAGAAGGCCAGAACCGCCAGGCTCGGCCAGCGACGGCTGCCGTGCCGCAATCGGTAAATCATGATCCCGATCACGAACAGATGGGCGAAGTGGCAGGCGGTCAGACCCTCGATGAGGGTTCCCCTTCGCCCGATCCCGGAAAGACGTAGAGCCAGCGAAACCACCACCCAAACGGCGCAAGGCAGTTCCGGTTCCCGCCACCCCAGCACCAGCACACAAACCGCCGCCAGGACATAGAAGTCCATCTCGTAGAGCAGCGTCCAATAGATATCGTCGACCGCATGAACGCCGAACAGATGCGGCGCCATTGTCAGGCTGGCGAGGACCCGATCTGGATAAAAGGGCTCCGTGCTCAGCAGGGCGGTGACCGCGAGCGTGACCGCCATGGATGCCAGGAACGCGGGATAGAGCCGCGCGATGCGGGCGGCGGCGAAGGCCCGCGGGGATGGGGCCCGCTCCAACGTCATGAAAATGACGAAGCCGCTGATCACGAAGAACAGCTGCACGCCCAGACTGCCAAAGGAGAACACCAGCGATGGGCCCGGGGCCGTATGGCCCGCGCCTTCGGTACTGTTCCAGGTCGTGTAATGGAAGACCATCACGGCGAAGGCTGCGATACCCCGCAGCCCGTCCAGCCCCGTGAGGCGGCTGGCCCGGTTGGTCAGCGCCCGCCTCGTCCCAGCCAGGCGATCGATACGTCCGATCGCGGCCGTGCCCGGCAGGCCAGGGTCTGACCGGCCGCGACCTGTGCCGGGCTGAGTGAGGCATCCCCGCGTGGCAGCATATCAACCGTGCCTTCGGTCAGACGCGCAACGCATTGCCCGCAATTGCCCGACGCGCAGGCATAGGGAAAGTCGATCCCCGCCGCGATCGCGGCCGCAAGGATGGTACGATCCGGGCCGCATTCGATCTGCTGGCCGGTATTGCCAATGGTGATGGTGTGCATCGCGGCGCTCCTCACACGGCCAGTCGGCGGGAGAGTGAGGCGCGGGTGGAGGCGAACGCCGGATGGAACCAGACCACCGCCGGGAAGCGCGCCAGCGCATAGCCATATAACGCCAGACCGATGGCGGGTTCGTCGCCCTCCACAATGGTCGAATGGATGTCATGATCCGCCATCGCCATGCCCTGGCCTGGCCGCACCACGACCTCCCCGGTTTTGACGACCTGGGCGTACCCGGGGCGGGAGCCATCGTCGAGGCGACGGAAGAATTCGTGCTTTTCGATGCCCGAGACGGCGGCATTGACGCACCAGATGCCATGATCGTGCGGCGCTGCTTCTTTGCCGGGCAGGTTGATGGTCAGATAGAGGCCGCAGCCATCGTTATCCTCCACCAGCAGGGGGTGATTGCGCCCCTGAGCGATCGGCATTTCGAAGTCTGACAGCGGAAATAAGGCGGTCTTGTTGGCCAGTGCGACCAGCTTCTGCTTGATCGCGTGCAGAGCCGAAGGGGTCGGTCCTTCCGTCGCGGTGATCGCGTGCACCTGTTGCATCAACGCGGCGCAGGCCCGCTGGCGTTTCGTCGCGATGCTGATCGGCATCTTGTCCTCATCCCCGTCGTGGTTGGCCGAACATTGCGCAGGGCCGGGGCGGCTGGCAACCTTGGTGTTGCAAAAAGGGGAAGCACCATGGACCGCCCGCTCGCCGATATTCGCGTGCTCGATTTCACCACCACCATCGCCGGACCGCATTGCACCCGGCTGATGGCCGATCTGGGGGCGGAGGTGATCAAGATCGAGGCGGAGGATGGGGATATGATGCGGTCCCGCCCACCGCTGCGGGATGGCGCGAGCACATCGTTCGGGCAACTGAACGCGGGCAAGCAAAGCGTGGTGCTGGACCTGAAGCAGCCCGAAGCGCGGGAGATCGTGATGCGGCTGCTGTCGACCACCGATGTGCTGGTGGAGAACTACCGCCCCGGCGTGATGGCGCGCTTTGGGCTGGATCAGGCGGTCCTGCGGGAAAAGCGGCCGGAGCTGATCTATTGCGCCATCTCCGGCTACGGCCAGACCGGGCCGTCATCGGGGCTGGCCGCCTACGCGCCGGCGGTGCACGCCGCGTCCGGCTTCGACCTTGCGCACCTCGCCTATCAACCCGGCCGGGATCGGCCCGACAACTGCGGCATCTATGTCGCCGACTACTTCACCGGCACCTATGCCTTTGGCGCGATCATGACGGCGCTGCTGCACCGCAAGGAAACCGGGCGCGGTCAGATGATCGACGTCTCGATGCTGGAAACCATGGTTGGGATGCTGGCGGGGGAAACCCAGGCGGCGCAATTCCCGGTCGCGCCGCCGGGCCGGCCGATGTTTGGGCCGGTGCGCACCAAGGACGGCTATATCATGCCGGCGATCGCCAGTGAACGCTCCTTCCAGGGCCTGGCCCGCGCGGCGGGACGGGAGGACTGGCTCACCGATCCCCGCTTTGCCCTCTACGCCGATCGGCGGCGGAACTGGGGCGATGTGGTGGATGCGTTGGAGGTCTGGTCGTCGACCTTGACCACTGCCGAATGCCAGGCCGCGTTCGATCGGGCCGGCGTGCCCAGCTCGCCCTACCGCACCGTGCGGGAGGTTATGAGCGATCCGCAGCTGGCGCATCGCGGCGCCTGGGCGACGGTGTCGGACAAGGCGGGCAGCTTTCAGGTGCTGAACCCGCCGTTCCGGTTCTCCGATGCCGCGGTCGAGGTGCGCGATTTCGCCGCGGGGTTGGGCGAGCACAGCCGATCGGTTTTGCAGGAGGCGGGGTATACCGCCGCCGAGATCGATGCACTCGCCGCATCCGGGGTGGTGAAGGCGGGTTAGTCGAGCGTCATCCGTACCCCCATGACGATGCTGGTGCCCGGTGTCTGGTAACCATTCACCGGTTCGAAGCGGGAACTGAACAAATTCCGGCCCGTGGTGTAGAGCTGAATCTTCGAGGTGATGTCATAGGCCGCGCTCAGGTTCGCGATCAGACCATGCTGCGCGGTGCCGCTGCCCAGGAAGGCGCCGCCATTGTCATATAACGCGTCCCGGAATGACCCGGTGTACGTCAAATCTGGCATGATCCTCAGGCCCGGCAGGGGGGTGATGGTTGCGCTGACCGACCCGCTATGCGGCGGCCGGCGGAGGAGCTGGCTGCCAGTATCCCTGTTTTCGGCCTCGGTATAGGTATGGGACAGGCGCAGCCTCAGCCAGGATGCCGGGTGTAGCGCGACCTCGGTTTCCAAACCCCGCATATGGGCCGCGCCGATGTTCGTGGCGGTATAAGCCGGCGTGAACACGGTCACGATCAGATTGCGCACCTGCTGGTTGAACCAGGTGGTTCCGGCCGTCAGGAAGTCGGGCATCCCGCGGGCGGGCAGCGTGGTGGTAAACCCGACCTCCCAACCCTGCGCGGTTTCCGGTTTCAAGGCTGGGTTTCCGACATAGCCGTAGGAGTCGATGCCAAACCGGTCGAACAATGATGGGGCGCGGAAACTGGTGCCGTACGCGGCTTTGACTTTAGTGGCGAGTTCCGGGAAATCGACCACCCCACCCAGCCGCCACGTGAATGGCGCCTGATCGGCTACCCAATCCTGGCGGATCTGCCCGGTCAGCGTCAGCCGATCCCAGAGCGTGGCTTGTAAACCCGCATGCGCGGCATCCGTCACCATCGCGGCGCGCACGCTGTTCATATACGGAAAGCCGCCAAAGCTGTCGTTGGTGCGGACGGTGATCGAATCCTCCAGCCGCTGATAGCCGAAGGTCAGGCTGCTCGCCGAGACGGCCGGCCCGCCGATGAAGCGATCCATATGCAGGGTGTTGTTCCACTGCAGATCGTTGCGTCGTGCGTGATAGCGGTCATTGGTGGCGTTCTGGTTGGGGTCCGCGGCGGCATTTGGCTCGACATAGTGCCGGTCTTCCTGCTGCCGGCCGAGGAACAGGCTGGTGTCCAGCAAGCCGCCGAACAGCGCGGAGGTGACGCCGATGCGCCCCAGCAGCGAATCGGTGGTACCCGACGAATTGGCCGTATCGTATGTCGGCGTGCCCAGCGTGTTGAACCCGAACAAGGCCGCCCGCCCGCGCAGGAACACGGAAAATCGCGTTCCATCGACCGGGGTGAAACCCAGGTTGAGCGTGGCGATCCGGTCGCGAAAGCCTTGCGGGGTGCCGGTATAGGACGTCATGCGCTGTGGATTGCTGTCGAACCCGCGCTGGGACTGGCTTGCGATCGTCAGGGCATAGTCGATCCGGCCCTCGGTTCCCGTGGCGCTGACCGCGCCGCGGACCTGCGCGGGATAGCCGCCGGACAGATCGATGCTGACATGCGGCCCCGCCTCGGTGCCGCGGCGGGAGATCAGGTTGATCACCCCGCTCATGGCGCCGGACCCATAGAGTGCGGCCATGGGACCGCGAATCACCTCGATCCGCTCGACGTCCGATAGGGTATCGACGCCGAAATTGAAGGCATCGCTGGGATCGGAGGGATCGTTGATGGGCATCCCGTCCCGCAGCACCAGCACATGGTTGGAGTTGCCGCCGCGGAGGAAGACGCTGGTCTGGCCGCCCGTGCCGCCGGCGGCGCTGACCCGAAGCCCGGGCACGTCGGCCAGGGCTTCGGTGAGAGTGTTGAAGCCTCTGTCCTCCATCGTTGATCGATCGATGACGGTCACGCCGGCGGGAATGTCCCGGGCGGATGTGGGTACGCGGGTGGCGGTGACCACCAGATCGGGCAGTTCGGTGACGGCTTCCCCGGCGAAAGCGGGGGTTGCAAGTGTAATTGCCAGCAGCGCGCTGAATGTGCGCATGCGGGTCCTCCTATCGACACAATGCCGACAGCTCGCATGCGGGTTTCTCCCCGCTGCACCGGTGCACCCCGCCCGTGGCGCGCGCGCAGTCTCGATGCCGGCCGGTCTCCTGGCTCGCGAGTCTCCGCTTTGGCCCGCCTTCTCACCCCGATTGGGGGCAATGGCATATTGGGCCTGGCTCGTCGCTTACAGTTGCGGGGGCAGCCGCCTTTCGGCAGTTCCCGTTTCAGCCCTTGCGGGCCACCGGCATCTGGCGGGAAACTGGCACACACCAAGAGAGTAGACAATGATACCGCGCATAGAATTCGCCCCCGACGCCCCCGTTCCCCTGTCCGGCATTCGGGTCGTGGATATGTCCCGCCTGGTCGCCGGCAACATGGTCAGCCTGCAATTGGCCGATCAGGGGGCGGAGGTGATCAAGATCGAGGATCCCAAGGTCGGTGACCCCCTGCGCGCCTGGCGCACCAAGGGCCTGTCGCTGCATTGGAAGGTCTACGCCCGCAACAAGAAGAGCCTGGCGATCAACCTCCGCCCGCAGGCCGGGCGCGATGTGTTGCTCGATCTGCTGGCGACCGCCGATATTCTGATCGAGAATTACCGGCCGGGCACGCTGGAAGAGATGGGGCTGGGCCCGGATGTACTGCATGCGCGCAACCCGAAGCTGATCATCGTGCGCATCACCGGCTTCGGCCAGGATGGCCCGTATCGCGATCGCCCCGGCTTCGGCACGCTGGTGGAGGCGATGTCGGGCTTCGCCGCCAAGAACGGATTCGGCGACCGCCCGCCGGTGCTGCCGCCTTTGGCGATGGCCGACATGATCTCCGGCCTCTATGGCGCCTATGCGATCATGGTCGCGTTGCGCGTCGTCGAACGCGGCGGCAAGGGCCAGATCATCGATCTGCCGTTGCTGGAGCCGATGATCTCGGTGCTTGGGCCGGAAGCGGCGATGTACACGGTCAGCGGGGAAAAGCCGGCGCGCACGGGCAGCCGATCGCTGACGACGTCGCCGCGCAATGTGTATGAGACGAGCGATGGGCGGTTCATCGCCATCTCCGCCTCCATCCAGCAGATGGCCGAGCGGGTGTTCCGCGCGATTGGCCGCGCCGATATGATCGACGATCCGAAATTCCGCACCAACACCGACCGCGTGCGCCATATCGACGAATGCGACGGCATCGTGGCGGATTACATCAAGGCCCGGACCCTTGCCGAGAACATGGCGGTGTTCGAACAGGCCGAGGTGACGGCCATTCCGGTCTATGAGATCGATCAGCTGATCGCGGACCCGCATGTGCATGCGCGCGGCGTGCTGGTGGAGGCGCCGGACGAGGAAGCCGGCTCGGTCCTGATGCACAATATCATCCCCCGCCTGTCGGAAACGCCGGGGCGCCTGCGCTCCGCGGCGCCGTCGTTGGGGCAGCATAATGCCGAAATTCTGGGAAGCCTGGGGTTGGACGCCGCGCGGATGGCCGCGCTCGTTGCCGCTGGCGTGATGAAGGAATCCTGACCATGCGTGACGATCTACCCGTTTGGCGCTCGCTGATGTTCGTCCCGGTGACGGCGGAGAAATTTGTCCGCACCGGCGCCGATAAGGGCGCTGATGCGATCATTCTGGACCTGGAGGACGCGGTTGCCCCGTCCCAGAAAGACCTGGCGCGGACCCTGATCGCGGATGCCATCCCGCAGGTGAACCGCAATGGCGCCGATGTCGTGGTGCGGGTGAACCGCCCCTGGCGCATGCTGGTGCGCGATATCGAAGCCGCGGTCATCCAAGGCGTCGCCGCGCTGATGCTGACCAAGGTCGACAGCCCCGAGCATGTGCTCGCCGTCGCCGAGATGGTCGACGAGCTGGAAGCCGAACGCGGCCTGCCCACCGGCAAGATCAAGTTCATCGTGCTGGTGGAAACCGCGGTGGGCTTCTTCCGCATCGCCGATATCGCCAAATGCCATCAGCGCATCGTGGGCATCAGCCTGGGGTCGGAGGATTTCGCCGCCGATGTTGGCATGCAGTCCGACCCGGAGGGCCTGTTCTACCCCAAGCAGCACACCATCTTCGCCGCCCGTGCCGCCGGCATCATGCCGATGGGCTTCGTCGGCTCGATCGCCGATTTCCGCGATCAGGACGCGTTCCGCGCCATCGTGCGGCGGTCACGCCGGCTCGGTTTCATGTGTGCCAGCGCGGTGCATCCGTTGCAGGTGCAGGTTTTGAACGAGGAATTCTCCCCCGATCCAAAGGAGGTCGAGAAGGCGGAGCGGATGATCGCGGCGTACGATGATGCCTATGCCAAGGGGCTCGGCGCGGTGCAGTTCGAGGGTGCGATGATCGACGTGCCGGTGGTGAACCGGGCCCGGACCGTGGTAGCGCGCGCGGCGGCGATCCGGGGCAGGGGGCTATCGAAATAACATGCCTCAACCGCTGAGATGCGGTGAGCCGGTCACATGATCACGATGGGTGCTCTCGCCAATTGTTGGGGAATGTCCTAATCCCGCCCTGACAGTTGGTTGAGGTCATTATGAACGACACCATCGATGCAATCGTGGACCGTTTGCAACAGTCGCTGCCGGATGCGCTGCAATGGTTGCTTCCGATCGCACGGCGGACTCTGGAATATGGTTTCGGTCCGTTCAATAACGGCGGCGGGCGCTTTCCCTGGTATGGCATTCTCGCGGCCCTGGGGATCGCGGCCGTCGCTTTCGTATGGGGCACGCGCGACAAGCACGATCGCACGCTCGCGGGGTTCCTGCGGTTTTGTTTTCCGAAAGAGATTTATCTCGATAAAAATGTCTGGGTCGATCTGAAGATCGGCTTCATGAACCCGTTCATTCAGCCCGCCGTCAACATCACCTGGCGCATCACGACGGTGCTGATTGCCTCCAGGATCACCGAACTCCTGACCCTGCTGCTGGGACCCAACACCAGTCCCGCCGCCTGGACGCCAACTTCGGTCATGATCTGCGCGGTCGCGTTCTCATTGATGAGCGATTTCGGATATTTCCTGTTTCATTGGCTGGCCCATGTCTTTCCGCCTTTGTGGGCCATTCACAAGCTGCACCATTCGGCGGAGGCGCTCACCCCCCTGACGGCGGCACGGGTGCATCCGCTGGAGCGGGCCGTCATGGGGCCGTTCATGGCTTTCACCACCGCGCTGCTTGCCGGTCCCATCATCTATTTCTATGGGGGTACGACCAGCCCGGAGGCGATTTTTGGACTGTCGATGCCCGGCTCCTTGTTCTTTTTGGCCGGCCATATCCTCCATCATTCGCATGTCTGGGTCTATTTCGGGCCGGTGATCGGGCGGGTGATCGTCAGCCCCGTGCAGCACCAGATCCATCACAGTTCCCTGCCGCAGCACTGCGATCGCAACTTCGCGGAGCACTGGGCGATTTGGGATACTATGTTCGGGACTCTGTATCTGCCGCAAGGGCGGGAGACCCTGAAGATGGGCCTGACCGGCTATACGAAGCAGCCACACACCGGTCTGATCACGGCTTTGGCCCTCCCGGTATGGGATTCCTTCAAGGCCTGCCTGGCCCTCGCGACGCGGCTTGCGCGGCATTACCGGCTGCTGCAGCCGCCAGGCGCCGTGCGCCGGTAGAGTTCGAGCCGGTGATCCGCGCTCTGGTGAATCATGCGATAGCCGGCCAGGGAACCCGCCCGCAAATCATGGAACGGGCCAGGCGCCTCGGCTGAGGGGATGTCCCAAAGCAGCACGTAATCGACCGCGATTCCGGTCGCTGCTTCGAACCCGCCGGTATCAATCCGATCAACATGGGTATCGCGTTGCGCGGTCTGCCAACCATAAAGCAGACGCTGCGGGTCGACGTCGGGCCTGAAACGCACGGGATAGACCGGCAGGCGGGCGTTGTAGTTGAACAGAACCGGGCGGTCGTCCTTCAACGCGATGCGGTTGGCCAGATGGAACAGCGGGTGGCTCGCCAAACGGGCGGTATTCGCCATATCCAGCTTGAAATTGGATAAGATGGGCGCGGTCGTGCAATGCGGTCCGATCAGTGCGTCGGCCGCCTCAAAGTCCGCTAACACCGGCGGAAGGTCGTGGCGCTGCACCTTGAGTGTCAGCGCCATCGTCGAGAGCGCGCTGGCCGACGCGATCGCGACCGCGGACAGGCGGAGCGTGCGTTGCACCGGAAACTGGGCGGCCAGCAAGATCAGACCGATGGCGGGAAAGACCGCCGCGCGCCAAAAATGACTCCAGCCGCCGCCGGCCTGATCCGGGATCGCCAGCATGAACAGTATGAACCCGATGAATACGATGGTCATTGACCAGCGGCGTTCACGGGCCGATGGGTCATGGGCGTCGGCGGCGCGGGCTTTTATCCAACCCAACACGCAGAGCCCACCGAGCGTCGCCGTCACCAGGCAACTAAAGATCGTCGTCGTCCGGCCGATCGGCGCGAAGGCGTCGCCGCGCAGAAATTCGACGATCCGGCCGAATAGAGGGATGGCGTAGATCGTTTCCCGGTTGGCGCCGCCTTGCAGCGCGAAAAACAAGAAAAGGATCAGGCTGGGCATCACGCACAGCGCGAGCAGCGCGAACGTTCCGCAGATCCGTCCCTTCGGCTGCCCCATGCTGAGTCGAAATCCGCCATCGACCAAAGCGAGGAGGCCGATCGCCAGAACCGCCTCCATCCACCCGGAGGCCTGGCAGCCCAGCGTCAGCAGCAGCGCCCCACCCAGCAAGGCGCCGCGGGTCTGTGTCCCCCGCTCCTTGAAGCCGAAATAGGCCCAAAGGCAGAGGAGCGCCCCCGCGAGCGACAGGCAGAAATTATAGAGGCCGAGGTAAAACAAGCGCTGCAAGGCGATGGGGAAGAAAAACACCGCATAGGCGGTGGCGCCCGGTGCGAGGCGGCGCAAGGCGAGCCGCCCCGCGAGGACGGGGGCGGCGATACAGATCGCCTGCATGACCGCCTCGGCCGCCATCGGCGGCAGCCGCGTCATGATCGCGGCCAGTAGAAAATGCCCCAGCGCGTTCGGGGAGAGCACCGGGTTCAACTCATACAGGCGATTCAGCATCGGCCAGGCGGGATCGCCGGCCACGGTCATGAAATGCGCCATACCCGCATGGGATGGCCCGTCACTGGTCAGAATGGGCCCAGCAACAGCGATCATCCCGAAGGCGCAAACCAGGAGGCCCCAGAACGCGATGTCCTCCGGCGCCGGGGGCCGGGAATGAGGCGGGTTGGCGATCGATGTAACGGGCATGAGGGCTTCTAGCCCAGCCCGCCCCCATACAACAGATTGGAGGCAACCGATCGGGCAAGGCAGGACGCCTGTCGGTGGCCGGATGCTGCCGGCCACCGATGGTCTTGCTCCGACCGGGATTACCGGCCGGTGAACACCGGACGCCGCTTCTCCATGAATGCCGTGCGGCCTTCTTTGAAGTCAGCGCTGTTGAAGCATGTCTCCCCGATGGCCTTGATCGCGGCCATGTCGCGTTTGCTCTCGTCCTTGAGCATCTCGCCGATGGTCAGCTTCGAGGCCCGCACCGACAGCGGGGCGTTCTCGGCAATGGCATGGGCGATGCCCATGACCGTGGAGTCGAGATCTTCCACCGCGACGCATTGATTGATCAGACCAATCCGCTCGGCTTCATGCCCGTCGATGCGCCGCGCGGTGTAGAGGATCATGCGGGCATGAGCGGGGCCTACGAGGTCGATGAGCTTGCGCACGGAGTCCGGCGCATAAGCGATCGACAGCCGTGCCGCGGGAATGCCGAACTGGCTGTCGGGCGTGGCGATCCGGATGTCGGTCGACATCGCGATCGCCAACCCGCCCCCCATGCAGAAGCCCCGGATCTTCGCGATGATCGGCTTGGAGAAGTTGTGGAATTTCTCCCGGCCGATACCGGTTATGCGGTCGTATTCCTTCTGGGTATCGGCACTGTTGCGGTGCTTGGCGAACTGGCTGATATCGGCGCCGGACACGAAGGCCTTGTCGCCGGCGCCGCTCATGACCACGACACCGATGGTGTCGTCGGCTTCGAACGCCGTCAGGATTTCCCCCAGGCCGAGCCACATCTCCATCGACATGGCGTTGCGCTTTTCGGGCTGATTGAAGGTGATCAGCCCGACGCCGCCGTCGCGCGCGGCCAGCATCTGGCCGTTGGCGAAGGCGGTGGTGCCGGTTTTTTCCAGCATGTCAGATCACCCCCTTGGCCCGCATCGCGGCGATCTCGGCGTCGGTATAGCCGACCGACTTCATGATCTCGTCCTGATGCTCCCCGGGGTCGGGCGTATACTGGCGGATGGCCTTGGAGAAGCCGGAGATGTTGATGGCCGACGCCACCACCTCCGCCTCACCCACATAGGGGCTGGTCATCTTGGTCGCCATGCCGAGGTGCTTGACCTGCGGGTCCGCGAAGACCTGATCGATGGTGTAGATCGGGCCGCAGGGAATGCCATTGGCTTCGAACAGCTCGATCCAATGGTTGGACGGCTTGGTCGCGGTGATCTCACTGATCGCGGCATTGATCGCCTTGCGGTCCTTGGAACGGCCGACCTGGGTCTTCCAGTCGTCGCGTTCGAGCCAGTCTTTGCGGTCGATGGCTTCACAGAAGCGGGTGAACACGCGCGAGGAGCTGGCGGCGATGTTGATATGCCCGTCGCTGGTCGGGAACACGCCGGTCGGGATGCCCGTCGGATGGTCGTTGCCGGCCTGGCCCGCGACCTCTTTTTCCATCAGCCAGCGGCTGGCCTGGAAATCGAGCATGAAGATCTGCGCTTCGAGCAACGACGTCGTGACCCAGCGGCCGACGCCGGTACGCTCCCGGTCGAATACCGCCATCATGCAGCCCAGCGCCAACAGGTTTCCGGCGGTCAGGTCGTCGATGGGGATGCCGACACGCATCGGGCCGCGGCCGGGTTCCCCGGTGATGCTCATCAGCCCGCCCATGCCCTGGGCGATCTGGTCCACGCCGGCGCGGGGGCCGTAGGGGCCATCCTGCCCAAAGCCGGAGATGCTGCCATAGACGATGCGCGGGTTGACCGCTTTCACATCCTCGTACGACACCTTCAGCCGGTGCTTCACGTTGGCGCGCATGTTTTCCAGGATGACGTCCGCGGTCGCGGCCAGGCGCATGAACGCCGCATGCCCTTCCGGGGTCTTCAGGTTCAGGGTGATGGCGCGCTTGTTGCGGTGTAGGTTCTGGAAATCGAAGCCATGCCGGCGGCCGGCCACGTCTTCCCCGTCGGAGGCCGGCGGCTCGATCCGGATCACGGTCGCACCCCAATCGGCGAAATGGCGCACGGCCGTGGGGCCCGCGCGGGCGAGTGTCAGGTCCAGGACCGTGATGCCGTTCAGCGGCAGGCGGGTGGTGGCATCGGCCATCATGGCTTTGTCGGCGGGGCTTTCGGGCATTTTGGGGTTCTCCTTGGCGTTGTGCCAATTCTCCGCCGCAATTGGCATCTACTCAAGCCCCCCTATGGATCATGTGGACCTCGCGATGGTGTTGGCGGTGGATGGCTCCGCCAGCGTGACCTACGAAGAATTCGGCCTGATCGCGGGTGGGATGGCGGCTGCGTTGCGCGATCCCGGGGTTGTCGCCGGCTTGACCAGGGCGCCCGTGATGCTGTCGCTGCTGCTATGGTCCGGTGCCGGGGCGCAGGAGGTCATCACTGACTGGACGCGGATCGCCTCGGCCGAGGACCTCACGCGTTTCGCCGAAGGGGTCGATAACATGCCCCGTCTGGTCCGGGCCGGTCAGACCGCGATAGGGGAGGCATTGCTGGCGTCACTGACGCTGCTCGCCCATCTGCCGGCGGTGACGAAACGCAGTATCGTCAATGTCATCGGGGATGGGCGATCAAACGACGGCATGGCCCCGGGGCCGGTGCGCGATCGCATGGCGGCCGCGGATATAACCATCAACGGGCTATGCATTCTGCACGAAGAGCCAGACCTCTTGCAGTCCTACACCGAGGAGGTCATTGGCGGTCCCGGCGCGTTTGCCGTCACGTGCCGGGACTATCCCGATTTCGCCGAGGCGATGCGCCAGAAGCTGGCGCGGGAAATCGGGGACCCGATCGTCTAGCCGCGATCAGGCCGCGATGCGCTGATCCTCATCCGAGCGCGACAGGATGTACCCGCTCGCGAGGCCCAATTCGATATCCAGCACGGCCGGGCCTGACAGAGTGTCAATTGGCAGCGTCGCCTCGCCATTGGTCCAGCGCCAGAGGGTCTGGCCATCCCGCTCCGCCGCATGCCATCCCCGCACCAGAGCGGGGTGGTCGGCCGGGATGACGAGATGATCGTCGCCGCTCCGCAGGGTCAGGGTCCGCAGCGACACCCCAAGGGGCCGCCAGTCGCCGGACAGCGGGTTGATATCGGCGGGGGCTGTCGCGCGGGAGAGCAGGGTGAACCGGGTCAATCCAGCCGGCACCATGAAGGTGTAGCGGCCATTCGCCGTGGCGACAGGGCGCAGGGTGCGACCATCCGCGACCAGGCGCACATCCGCATCCTGGGTTGTGGTGAGCGGGGGCGGCCGGAAGCCGAGCGACCGAGCGCGTTCGGCTACCCGTGTCCAGATCGGTGCTACGCGGTCTGTGTCAACCACCAGAGGCGCGCAGGCGTCGGTTTCCCAGGATTTATGACCGGCATTGCTGTGAAATTCGGGGTGTAAAACCGTCGGCAACGCCGCATTCTCAAAAAATGCGCGGTTGCCGGTGTCGAGGTAGCTCTCGGCCGGGACACCTTCCGCCAGCACGATCGCGTGTTGCTCGCATTCGAGGTGGTAGTAGGTGACGGTCTTCGCCTGCAGATCCTGTGTGATCGTCATGTGGTTGATCAGCAGATTGGCCGGGACCAGGCCGCCATCGATGAAAAGACCATGGGCTGGCGAGACGAGCAGGTCGCGGCGCGGCATGGCCTCACCCAGCGCCCCTTGGCGGATGCGTACGGGCGCGGCCAAATGCGGGTAGGGATGTGCCGCGAGATTGACCGTGCGATGGCCCATCCATTTCACGGGGCGTAGGCTGCGCTGTCCATCCTCCAGAACCACCACGGGGTCGCCCGCGGCCAGGGCTTCGATGGGCACCGCCCCATGCGCGGTTTCAATCAGGGTGCCAGCCGCGTAACAGACCAGAGCGATATCGTAGCCGCCCAGGCTGCCTGCATCCGCGAAGAAATTAGCGGTCACCCCGGCGGTCGGCGCGCTGGCGAGGGTCAGCGTCCCGATCAGGCCGGTATCGTTGGGGCCGCTGAAAAGCTGGATGGTGTTGAGCGAACCGTCAAAAACCACGCCGCCACTGTTGCCGACCTCTATGCTTTGAACGGTCGTTTGAAGATTGATGAAGTTGCCGCCGGCAATGGCGAGACCCGCGATCGTGCCATTGAAGGCACCGATGGCACCGACATTGGCGAGTTCAAGTACACCTGTATTCGGGTCAAGAAACGAGATCGTATCGCCGCTGCCGACCGCGCTGTCGAGTTTGAGTATGGAATTCGCGGCGCTGCCGATGTCGAGCACGGCGCCGGCGGACAGGCTGACAGTATTGGTAAATTCCAGCGCGCCGCCGGTCGCGACGATGGTGCCGCCGGTGCCGGTAACACTGCCTTTGACCGTGCCGAACCCGCTGATCGTGCCGCCGCCGATGGACACACTGCTGTCATTGACCGAGCCGCCGGCGATGTTCAACACACCCCCGTTCAACGTGAGCGTGCCGGTGCTGAAGGTGCCGGAGGCGATAATCCCCTTGGCCCCCTCGTTCACCGTGCCGCCGGTGATCAGAAAATTGGGGGTATTGATCGTGTGAACCGCCCCACCGGTGGTGTTGCCGAAGGTGAGCGTGCCGGCATCGACTTCCAGGGTGCTGGTCGAAGCGTTGGTGATATTGAGCGTACGGTTGGAATTTGTTGTGAAGAACAGCGTCGCGTTTGGGTCGTTCAGAACGAGACCGTCATAGGCCTGCGAGTTGTTCAGCGTGTAGTTGATATAAGCCGGAACGGTCGCGTCGATGGTCCCAACGAGGTTGGGGTCGCCGCCGATGGTGATATCGACGCCGGCGATGGCGGGATAACCAGAAATATTGGCTCCGTGGACCCAGTTGCCACTCACGGCCCAGCCAGCGGTGGCCGTCGTGCTACTGCTCTTGATCCAGGTGTATGTCGTCGCCGGCATCGGTCGTCTCCAGGGGTGGGGCAGAGGCAGCATACTCCAGCTGTCACCACGCACCCACTAAGTGGAACAATGACGGCCGCCAGGGGTTTGTCAAATAAAAATTTGGAGGTTGTCACGGAAATGCGCGGATGTCGCTTTATCAAACGAACCGCATGGTATTCTGCTAATCGGCTGCCCAAAGGACCGATCATCACATCTGGAGTCGGGAAAGTTTACAGGCCCCCCGGTTGACCCCCGCTCTCGCGCTTCCAACCAACTGATAAAAGGAAATTTCTTTCGTTGGCATGGGGATTGCGGAGCACTTGGGACAGGGCTTGCTTGTGACTGCTTCCGTTATTGGTTAGGCTGCCATTGTTCTCGGTCACGGCACCATGCTACTGACCGGATCGACTGAACCACAGGGTGGTATGGTGATGCTTGTTCGCCGGATAATGTTCGCGACGATGTTCTTGCTGGGTGCGGCGTCCGGCGCGCGTGCGGCTGTTTTGTTTGACAATTCCGCTGTCGACAGCGGCATGGGGCCATTGATCGCGTCCCTGCCGGTTGGTGATGGGTATCTGGGCCAGAGCTTTTTCACCGGCGGTTCCTCGGCAACCCTCGCTGATATCACGCTCGGCCTGTCCAGCAGCGTAAACGATCCCGGCCCGGGCTCTTTCATCGTGCAATTGTTCGCTGACGCCGATGGCGGCTTCGGTTCGCGCATTCCTGATCTCAGCGCGCCGATCCTGACGCTGGGTGTTACCCTCGATGGCGATGTGGGCGGGCCGGTCACCTATGACGGCGCTCATACGGCTCTGGCACCGATGACCCGTTATTGGGTCGTCGTAACCGATCTTTATCAGTTGAATGGATGCGATATCTCGGTTGTCGCGTGCGTCGCGCCGACCTCGACCACCCAGTGGGATCAGGCGTTGGACACCACCGGTCCAGGCGTGACCGGAGAATGGGCCTACACCGACGGCTCCAGTAGCCAGTATGGGGACGGCCAGACCTCACCCTTCGTCATGACCGTCGATGTCGTGGTCGCACCCGAACCGGCGACCATTGGACTGATGGCCGTCGGCCTGGCGGGTCTCGCGTTCCGACGCCGCCGATCGGGTTAAGCGCGTGGGCGGGTTAAGCGCGCGGGCTGGTGTGGGTAGCACCTGATCACACCATTTTTCTGTCGGAAAACTTTACACCACTCGGCGCAGGCGCGCCTTACCGGCTTGCTCGCGGATTCTTGACCGGGCGGGGGGGCGGCAGAACTCCGAGCCGCTGCCAGAAGCCCAGACGCACCGTCATGAATGTGGTGACGATCTCGATCACCACCGACAAGGCGTCTGCCGGATCCGTAATCGGCTTGCCCTCACGCTGTACCGAGCGGTTGCTGCTCGTCAGCTCAGCCAGCACATGACGGGCTATGGTGGGGATATCAGGCCCATGCCCGGCCAGGATGACCCCAATCGTCACCGTCTCCAGCAGGTCGATATTCAGGGCGCTGCCCGTAATCGGCACCACGACCCTCGGTATTTCAGCGCCGGTGACGTGGATGTTGGTGACGACCCGATTCAGGCGCTCCGTCGCATCCCGCCCCGCCGCGGTGCCGCCCTGGGGAAGCATGGGCTGCGCGTAGCCCGCCGCCAGCAGCAGGGTCACCGCTTGCAGCAGTTCCACCAGGGGCTTGCCGGCAAAGGGCTCGAGCTCCCTGACATCCCGAATCGACAGCGGGCCTTTTACCAGAATATCCAGCAGCGGCTTGTACACATCGGACGATCCGGTCAGCGTGCCAACCGCCGTCGCCAGGGTGAAGGGATCCTCGGGCTGGCGTCCCGTCCAGGCCAGTTCCAGATCATTCAATAGTGCCTGATGCTCAAACGGAGGCAGCGGGGGCGCGCCGCGGCGGTAGATATCCCGCCGGAAGCCCTGCGCGATGCCAAAATCGCGCAGCGTCTCCCGCATGATGGTCGTCTTGGCATCCGCCATGAGTGTTTGGACACCAGGCGGTACTGAGACTGAATCAATATTCTCCGTGAGGGTGGCGCTGCCGATGAACGTACACTTCATCGCCGCCATCGCCTCGGCGACATCACTGAACATCAGCGGGTTCCAGTCCGCGTTGAACAGTTCATGCGCGACGTAGCGGGTATCGTTTCGGCGAACCTCGTCCAGGCGTTTGGTTGCTTCCGGCGTCGCCGGGAAGAAGGCGGCACCGCCGTCCTTCAGGCGATCCAGATACGCCAACACCTGCCCGGCGGTCACATCTGAACGATCCTGACTGTTTCGGGCCAGTTGCTGGATCAGCCGCTGAATCGGCACCATCCCGGCCCATCCCGTCAGGACGTTATAGCTCAGATACGCCAGGCCCCCTGGCCGCAACCGGCGGCCGATGATGGAGAGCAGGTGGTTGCGGTTCTCCGGCGAGACCCAGCTGATCACGCCATGGGACACAATGAAGTCGAATTCCGGAAGCGCGCTGTCATCCATCGCCGCGATATCGGCGAAGGATGCTTCCTGAAAACGGATGTTGGTCAGCCCGGCGCGCTGGGCCATGATCCGGCCGGACTCGACGTGCGCGGGATTAAAATCGAAAGCCCATACTTCCGCATTCGGGCACGTGGCTGCCACGGTCAGCGCGGTGAATCCATGGCCGCATCCCAGATCAGCGTAACGGAAGGGCTTGGACAGGTCGGGGGGGCGATGACCGAGGACCAGGCTGGCCGTGGCAAGCCAGACCGGTGACGTTTCACGATAATAATTGCTGGTGTAAACAATGTCAGTGATGTAGCCGTCATTCCAATGGGTCATGTGAAGTCGCTCCAGAGCGATATGTATGCGTATGCAGGTATCAGACTGCGACCGATTTGACCACGGGTCTGGCATCGAGCTGGGCATTGAGCTCCGCCCCGAACAGGACCGCATAGGCGGAGACGTAAAACCATAGCATCACCCCGACGACCGCGCCGATCGATCCATAGGTCGCGCCGAAGCTTCCGAGGTGGGAGATATAGAATGACAGGCCGGCGGACGTGAGCAGCCACAGGACCGTCGCCCCGGCGGTCCCCGGCATGATGGCTGCCGGCCGGTGGGGCGACCGGTGGGGCGGGCGGTTGGGCCCGTAGCGGTACAGCGCCGCGACCGCGAGCGCGAAAAAGCAGACGACCAGCCCCATGCTCAGCCCGTGCACCAGCGCCAGGGCGAAGCGGCCCAGCCCGATGAAGGCGATCGCCGCCGGTATCAAGACCACCGCGCTGATCGCCAGCACCGCCCCGACGACCGCCAGCAGAGTCAGCCAGAGACCGGTCATTTGAAATCGCAGCAGTCCGCGCGATTCGAGCATGCCATAGGCGACGTTCAGAGCCGAGAGCACCGCTTTGGTGGCGGTCGAAGCGCTCCATAGCGTCAGGCCGATACCGACCAGGACCGTGAGACTGAGTTTGCGCGCTGGCTCCTCAACCAATTGAATCGCGCGATCGCTGATCAGGGCATAGGCGGGGGTCGGCACCAGATCCGCCAGGAGATTGAGATGGGCCGTCACACTGCTGGGGTCGAAGATCAGCCCATAGATCGAGATCAACGTGCTCATGGCTGGGAACAGAGCCGTGGTCGCCCAAAAGGCGCAGCCCGCGGCGGCGAGGGAGACTCGGTCATCCGCCGCCGCGCGGAGCGTGTTCCGAAGGATTGCCGGAAGGCTGCTGAGTTTGGCTGACCGTGCCCGGATGGCACGAATAACGCGGGTTCCTGGCACGGGGGAGGCTGCTCCGGAGGTTCTCCTTTTCTTATGCGCGAAAAAACTGCGCCGGGGTACAATTTTGCTATTGCATGGGGGGGGGGAGGGGTCTTAGATGGCCGCCACGCAGCAACGCACGTGCCTCTGGCCCTAGTGGTTACGCAACGACGTCAAGCGTTCTGGCAATCGTTTGGTCGCTGGTTCGTTCGACCGTTTCGTCAACTACGTCCGTCGTCTAACTCAGACGGACGTCCAATGGAGGGGCCCGGAGCGATGACAACCAAAATCGCCCAGTTTCTTGCTGACCATCAGCCGGCTACGCCGTGCCTTGTGCTTGATGTTGACCGTGTGGAAGCCAATTTTCGCGCGCTGAGCCATGCCTTGCCGCTCGCCCGCATTTACTATGCGGTGAAAGCCAATCCGGCGGCGCCGATCCTGGAGCGTCTGGTTGGGCTGAACAGCTTCTTCGACGCGGCCAGCATTGAAGAATGTGAGGCGTGCCTGACCGCTGGCGCGCGCCCCTCGGCGATCAGTTTCGGCAATACGATCAAGAAAATCTCGGCGATCCAGCGCGCCCATGCTGCGGGTATCAGCATGTTTGCCTTTGATTCCGCTGAAGAACTGCTGAAGCTGGCGCAGCACGCCCCGGGGGCCCGCGTCTATTGCCGCATTCTGGTGGAAAACGAAGGCGCCGACTGGCCGTTGTCGCGCAAGTTCGGCACGACCATCGACAGCGCCAAGGCGCTGATGCTGCAGGCCGCCGATCTGGGGCTGGATCCCTATGGCCTGTCGTTTCATGTCGGAAGCCAACAGACGACGACCCGTGCCTACGAAGTCGCGATTTCCAAGGTTGCGATGCTGTTCACCGACCTGACCGAAGCGGGCGTGAAGCTGCGCATGATGAACCTGGGCGGCGGGTTCCCGACCAAGTATCGCGAAGCGGTGCCCGAGATCGACCAGTTCGGTAATGCGATCATGGGTGCGATGACCGCCCATTTTGGCAATAACCTGCCGGAGATGGTGATCGAGCCGGGGCGGTTCGTGGTTGGAAGTGCCGGCGTGGTCTCTGCTGAAGTGGTGCTGGTCAGCCAGCGCGACCGCAATGATCCCGTGCGCTGGGTGTATCTGGATATCGGCCGCTTTGGCGGCCTGGCGGAAACGGAGGGTGAGGCGATCAAATACACCTTCGTGACCCCTCATGATGGCGGGCCGACGGGGCCGGTCGCGATCGCGGGCCCGACCTGTGATGGCGCGGATATCCTGTATGAGAAGTCCAACTACCGCCTGCCGCTGGCTTTGTCTTGCGGTGACCGGGTCGAACTGCTGTCCACCGGCGCTTATGTGACCACCTACGCCAGCCAGCGCTTCAACGGCTTTGCCCCTTTGGCGGAGTATTACATCTGATTGTGCCAAGGGGGCCTTCGGGCCCCTTTTCGCATGGCAGGCGCCACGCTGGCATCCGGACCGCGTTTGGCGCTAGAACCCTGCGCGAGGAGATGACAGTCCCATGGATGGTTCAGTGACGCCGGCCGCGGCCGGTAAAGGTTTGGCGCGTACCGCCGGGGCTTTGGCGGGCATTAAGGTTGTCGATCTGACCCGGGTGCTGGGCGGGCCGTACTGCACGATGGTGCTGTCTGATCACGGCGCCGAGGTGATCAAGGTCGAGCCGCCGCAGGGCGACGAAGTGCGCGACTGGGGGCCCCCGTTCCATGAGGGCGATGCCAGCTACTTCATCGGCGTGAACCGCAACAAGCGCGCGATTGCGCTTGATATCGGCAAGCCGGAAGGGAAGGCGATTCTTCTGCGCCTTCTTGAAACGGCGGATATCCTGATCGAAAATTTCAAGCCAGGTTCCATGGAAAAATGGGGGCTAGGCTATGAATCGGTGCTGTCGCAGCGTTTCCCGTCACTCATCCATTGTCGCATCTCGGGGTTTGGTCCCGACGGGCCTTTGGGCGGGTTGCCCGGTTACGACGCGATTTTGCAGGCGATGACCGGCTTGATGAGCGTGAATGGCGATCAGTCCACCGGCCCGATGCGACTCGGGACCGCGATCGTGGATATGGGGACGGGGCTTTATTCGGCCATCGGCATTCTGATGGCATTGCATGAGCGGAAGACCTCGGGCCTCGGCCAATATCTGGATATGACGCTCTATGACTGCGGGATGGCGTTACTGCATCCGCAGGCCCCGAACTATTTCCTGAACGGCGCCCGTCCGAAGGGAACCGGCAATCCGCATCCCAATCTGGTTCCCTACGACAAATACCCCACCCAGACCTGTGACATCTTCATCGCCAGCGGCAACAACGGCCAATTCCGTAAATTATGCGAACTGATCGGTCGCCCGGAAATGGCGGATGATCCCTGGTTCGCGAACAACGGGGAACGTAATGTTAATCGCGTCGCTTTGACGGAAGCTTTGGCGGCGGCGTTCAAACAGCATGATGGCAACGAACTTGCACTGCGACTGATCCGCAATGGCGTGCCGGCCGGGCCGGTTCTGCCGATCGATGAATCGACAGCGGCGCCGCATACAGCGCATCGTGAAATGGTAACGGAACTAGATTGGTACAAGGGTATCGGAACCCCAATCAAGTTCAGCCGCACCCAGGGCGGAACCCGCCGCCCACCGCCCAAATTTGCCCAGGATGGCAACGAGATTCTGGGCCAGCTCGGTTACACGGCGGACGAAATCGCCGCCCTTGAACAGAGCGGTGTGGTGCATACCAAGCGGCGGGTCTGACCCGGGCGGTCGGGGGATCGTGATGGGACCATTCGATCTCCCGGCTCGGGACGCCTTGCGCTTACCGGCGGAGATCGCGCCGGCCTGGGCGATCTTCGAACCCGCCTGGTATCGCGCCCGATACGGCGCCACGACCGAACTGCCGCCGGATGATGCGTTGCTGGCCTATTACCTCGAATCGGGGCAGAGCGCGGGGCATTCCCCCAACCGGTTTTTCGATGAGACGTGGCATCGGCGGGCCTATCCCGCCATTCAAACGCTGATCAAGGCGGGTGCGTTCACCTCGGCCTTCGATTCCTATTGCCGCGCCGGCCATCGCGATCGGTCCCCCCATTGGCTGTTTGACGAAATCTACTATCGCGACCGCCATCCCGACCTGACCAATGAGGCATTTCGCGCCGGCGGCCTGGCCAATGGCTACGATCATTTTCTCCGCCATGGGGACCGGGAAGGTCGGCGTGGTCACATCCTGTTCGATCCGGACTTCTACCGCACTACGCTCAGTCCCGATGAGCAGACGGCCGCGGCCGAAAGCGGCTATTTCCATGATTATCTGCTGCGATTGGAGCGGCGGGCCCCGGAACGCCGAACCACCTGCTATTTCGATTGCGTTTGGTATGTGCGCCGCTATCCCGAGGTGGGCGCGGCGCTGGCCGAGGGCCGCTGGCAGTCGGCACTGGAACACTATTTATGTAACGATACCCCCGGGGAATTCGACCCGCTGCTCGATTTTTCGGAGGGCTGGTATCTTCGTAACGATCCTGGGCTTCGAACCGTCATCGAGCACGGTGATTTCCGGAATGGTTACACGCATTTTCTGCGCCATGGCGCGGTCGAACTGCGATCCCCGGCGGAGCATGTCGATCTGGCCTGGTATGCGTCGTTGGACAGTGTGCGCGGGGCGCTGGCACGAGGGGACGTGCCGGATGCCTTTACGCATTGGCTGACCACCGGCCGCTCGGGCGGGCTACCCGTCGCACCGCCGCCGGATACCCGCATTCACGATGGCCAGGCGCGGTCTTTGTTCCGGTACCGGGCGATGGACATGCTGCCGCTTTATGGCCGCATGCCGCTGCGCTTCGATCTGACGGAGCCGCCGGTGCTGAGCGTCGTCATGGTGGTGGAGGACAGCCTCGCCATGACCCTGATGACGCTGGCTTATCTGCGGAACAATGTGCCGCCGGCGACCGAGTTGATCATCGTCGATCCCGGTTTGGACCCGGATACACGCGCACTGGGCCTTTATGTCACGGGGGCGGTGGTCGCGCGGATTGAGGGGGATGTCGGCTGGTTGCAGGCCAGCAACGCCGGGATGGCCTGTGCCCGGGCGCCGTATTGCCTGCTGCTGCGCAGCGGAACGGAACTGGTGCCCGGCGCGGTCATTGCCGGGCTGCGCCGCATCACCACTGACCCGACCATAGGCGCGGTTGGCGGCAAGATCGTCCAACCGCATGGGGTCTTGTTGCAGGCGGGCGGCCTGATCCTGCGGGATGGCGCGACGCATGACTATATGCGGGATGCATCGCCGGCGGCACCGGAAGTTAATTTCGTTCGTTCGGTGCATTTCTGTTCATCGTCCTGCCTGCTTGTGCGATCCGAAACCATTTTGGAAATCGGCGGCTTCGACGCGCAATTCACCGCTGGCGGTCATGCCGACGCCGATCTGTGCCTGCGTCTTGCCGGGCTGGGTTATCGGATTATTTACGAGCCCAATATGATCGCCTGGTGTTGGGAACCGGAGCCGACCCCGTCTTCGGCTACGATCGACCGTTTTGTTGAAGTCCATCAGACCTTTTTGGCCAACTGCTACCCCCCCGACGGGGGCGCCAGGGTTTTCGCGCGCACCGCTGGTCCGGCGCCGCACCGCATTCTGTTCATTGAAGATATGATACCAATCCGCTCCATTGGCTCCGGCTTCGTGCGGTCCAATGACATCATCCGCACGATGGTGGGCATGGGCTGCGCGGTGACGGTGTTCCCGATCAATGACAGTGGCTTCGGCCTGGCTGGCGTGCACGCGGATCTGCCCGATGAGGTAGAGATCATGTACGATCACGCACTGCTGCGATTGGCCGAATTCCTTCTGCTGCGCCGTGGTTATTACGATACAATATGGATTGCCCGAACCCACAATTTGCAGCGTGCACTTCCGGCTTTGGAAAAAATCCTCGCTGACACGGCCGCGCCGCCAAGGATCGTTCTCGATACGGAAGCCATCGGCTCGGTGCGGGAGGCGGAGCAGGCGGCCCTGGCCGGAAAGCCGTTCAATCTCGGCGCCGCGCTGCTGCGGGAATTCGCCCATGCCGGCCTGTGTCAGGCGATCGTTGCGGTCAGCGCGCAAGAGGCCGCGATCCTGCGTGAGCTGGGTTCGCCGAATATCCATATCGTCGGGCATGTGCGAACGCCTCGGCCGGGCAGTCGGACATTCACTCAACGATCCGGTCTGCTGTTCGCCGGGGCGATCCATAAGATGGATAGTCCCAATTACGACAGTCTTTGCTGGATGATCGAAGATGTTCTGCCAATAGTGGAACAATCATTGGGGTGGGAAACAAGGCTGACGATCGCGGGTTATACCAGTCCGGACGTTTCTCTGGATCGTTTCAAGGGATATCCGCGGGTTTCGTTGCGGGGTGTCGTTCCGGATCTAGAACCGCTATATGCCTCGCATCGCGTGTTCGTCGCGCCCACCCGGTTCGCGGCGGGCGCACCCTACAAGGTCCACGAAGCGGCGTCCTTTGGCGTGCCGATCGTGGCCACGACCTTGCTGCGCCGCCAACTGGATTGGGAAGACGGGCGGGAGATCCTGGCCGCCGATGCCACGGATGCCGCCGCGTTCGCGGCCCGCATCGTGCAGCTCTACCGCGATGAGGCGCTGTGGGACCAGATTCGTATGGCAGCGCTTAACCGTTTGGAAACAGAGCATAATCCGGCGGATTACCGGGAGGCCATTCATGCCGCGCTACATGCGGATGTATGCCCCGTGCCCGGCTGACACACCAGCCCTGAGGAAGATCGGGCCACCAAATTGGCCCTTGTGTAAGGTTCGCGAAACTTTTATTGGGATTCTAACCCATCTTATTCATCGCATGGCAGGGATTCGCGAACGGACATGGCGCAAACATATGGAATCGTTCAGTGATTGGTTGCTTACACCCACACCGAACGCCGGACATAATCCGCCATGCCCGCCACCGATGAGGATA